>NZ_CP017076.1:1472500-1756808 GCF_001742225.1 Novosphingobium resinovorum
CGGGCTGAAAACCAGCCCCATATGGTGACGCGGGGTGGAGCAGCCCGGTAGCTCGTCAGGCTCATAACCTGAAGGTCGTAGGTTCAAATCCTACCCCCGCAACCATCTTTACTTGCGAAGACCCCGCCCCCGAGGCGGGGTTTTTCGTTTGTGCGGAAATCGTAAGGATTCCAGCAAGATCGCCTTGAACGTCGATCTCCACCTTGCCCTCAACAGGCGTCAGCACGATCTGATCTACCAACGAGCGAATGGTGTCGGCTGCCTCTACCCGCTTGCCCTCTTCTTCATCCTGAAGCGAGTCGTAGAGCTGCTGGATGCGCTTGCGGTATTGCAGCGCCATGCTCGGGTGCAACAGGGCCGGCGGCTCGTCAGCTTCGGCCAGGAACAGTTCCAGTTCCTTCTTCCGCTTTTCCAAGCTCACCATCTTCGCATTGAGAGCGTCGGCAGCGCCGCCTTTAAGGATCAGGTTGAGCAGGGTTTCGAGTTCCCGATCAATCTTCGCGATCTCGGCTTCCGCTGAGGCAATACCGGCGCGGCTTTCCATTCGTAGGCGGTTCATCTCTTGCGTGAACACCTCGCAGAAATGGGCAAATAGCTCAGGGTCAACGAGTCGGGTGCGCAGCGCATTCAGCACGCGTGATTCCAACTCGTCGCGACGGATATTGACGCGGTTGTTACAGGTGCCCTTATTGCGAGCTGTAGAGCATCCGATCAGCGTTGCCGAGATCGCGGAGTACCCGCCACCACAGCATGAACATTTGGTGAGGCCCGAGAAGAGGTATTTTGGGCGCCGCCGATGATTGACAGTGCGGACATCCGTGCAGCCGTTGTCGTCGCGGGTGAGCTTGTTCTTCTCCTGCCGTGCCTTCACAGCATTCCAGAGATCGTCGTCGAGGATCCGGAGCTCTGGTGTCTCCTGGATGACCCATTCCGATTCTGGGTTGGGGCGCGCCTGCCGCTTTCCGGTGTTCGGGTCCTTTACGAAGCGCTGCCGGTTCCAGACGATCTTGCCGACATACATCTCATTATTGAGGATGCCGTTGCCACGCTTCGGGTTGCCGTTGATCGTGCTGAAACCCCAGTCGCCGCCCGAAGGGGCCGGAATGCCGTCCTTGTTCAGTGCAAAGGCTATGGTCTTGGCCGACTTGCCGGCCGCGTAGTCGCGGAAAATGCGGCGAACGACGGCGGCCTGGTCTTCGTTGATGGTGCGGTCGCCGCGAATGGGTTCGCCATTGGCATCCAGCTTCTTGACCACATCGTAGCCATAGGAATTGCCGCCACCCGATTTGCCAGCCTCGACACGGCCGCGCTGGCCGCGGCGGGTCTTGTCGGCAAGATCCTTGAGGAAGAGGGCATTCATTGTGCCCTTGAGGCCGACATGCAGATGGCTGACCTCGCCCTCCGACAGGGTGAATATCTTCACATCCGCATAGGACACGCGTTTGAAGATTCCGGCGATGTCTTCCTGATCACGCGAGAGGCGATCCATAGCCTCTGAGAGGATCACGTCGAAGCGACCGGCCATGGCGTCGGTCATCAGAGCCTGGATGCCCGGACGGATCAGCGAAGCGCCGGAGATTGCGTGGTCGGTATATTCTTCGATGACGTGCCAGCCTTGCTTTTCGGCATGGAGGCGGCACATGCGAAGTTGGTCGGCAATGGAAGCGTCGCGTTGATTGTCAGAAGAATAACGGGCGTAGATCGCGACTTTCAAAACATTGCTCCCATCCGCATCAGGAGGTGCGCTTCCTCCTTTGCCTGGATAACTTCACTTCCTCGGCAAAGCATTCCCGTGCCGCCTGCTTTGCCAGGATGCCGACCAGACGCAGAAGGCGAGGGTCGGGACTGCCGCGCGGCGTAAACGTCAACTCCGGCGCGTCCAGCAGCAAAGATTCGAGCAGCGCTTCGCGCTCGGCTCCTGTCATCTTTGCTGTGTTTTGTGAGGCTCGCAAGGTCATAACTGACAGCATTCGCCCCGTGCCCGGTATAAGCAATGGAATTTACGGGCGAACATTTGGCGGCGATCAGTATGCCGACGCGTGTCATGGCGTGCGGCGGCGTGGTCTGGCGTGCCGTGGCATAGTGAAATGACCTGTCGGAATCGATCGCTGTCGCCGTCATCTTTCGCCTCGATACTACCCCATCGGAAGCTGTTGCTTGTGGATGCGACTTTATCGTATTGTATTTAGAGATACAAGATGCCATCTTCCGACCAAGGAGAATCGCCATGGCCAACACTGCCGAACGCAAGGAATATCCGATCTCAATGCGTCTGCCCGAGGCCGATGTTGCCATGATCGATCGTGCCGCCAGCTTGCGCGGCCGTTCGCGCACCGATTTCGTGCGAGATGCCGCTGTGCGCGCGGCCGAGGAGGTCGTCATGGAGCAGGGCCTGATCCGGATGAGCTCGGAAGGCTTTGCTCAGTTCATGGATGTGCTGTCGCGCCCGGCCGCTCCTGTTCCGGAGATGGTTGAAGTGCTGAAGCGGCCTGCGCCGTGGGAGCCCGGCTACGCGGCGAAGCGGTAATCCCTTGCTGCTTTCAGGACCCGAGCCGCTTTCCGCCGCCCACGATGTTTCTGAGTTTACCTGTGGCAAGCCGACGCTCGACCGCTGGCTGAAAACCCGCGCGCTCTCCAATCAGCAGAAGGGCTTTACCGCCGTTCTCGTCGTGCATGAGGCAGGGCGTGTGGTGGGATATTACGGCCTTGCACCAACAGCCGTTGTGCCATCGGTGCTACCGCGCTCCATCCGGACGGGGCAGCCCCCTAATCCAATTCCCTGCATGCTGCTTGGCCAGCTCGCGACCGATATCGGCTCGGCAGGGTTGGGCATCGGGACTGGCCTTGTGAAGCACGCCCTCCAACGCTGCGTTCAGGCCGCATCGCTGATCGGTGGGCGGGCATTGATGGTCAACGCCGTCGACGGGGAGGCTGCCGAATTCTGGCAGCGTCGAGGATTTGGGCCTGCCAGAGATGATGGACTGGTCCTGTTTCGCTCGATCAGCGATATTGCTGCGTCGCTCCGTGAGGCTGGAAGGTGAATGGTCCAATGTTTCGTGGACGTCTTCCTTGCTAAATTTGAGGCAAGGACCTACGCCGGACATTCAAGACGGTGACCGGCAAGGCGAGGATCTCGAAGGAAATCCGCTTCCGCCTCCAGAACCACGCGTTGCAGGATGCCAGCTGCAAGAACCATGACCGCTAGGCACCACGTAGTGGAAAAGCGCGCCGACATGACGAAACGGCACAGGTTCGTCTGCGCCATGCTTGCCAAGAAGTGCGCGCAAGTGCCGGAGGGAATGCAATAGCCCGGCCTTCGACGGTACTCAGATCCGGTCTGAAAACCGATCATAGGCATCGATCCGCCTAACCGGGGGATCGACCTCATACCGATAGATTTCCGTTCTCAAGAACCGTAGCTCGGCCTCGAGCTGAGCCTCGGGAACGTCAATATACCATGCGCGCGGCTGCGGGCCGGGATCGCCGTTCCAGCGGTATCCCCGCGCTTTGAGGACATCCTTGAGGTCAAAGGGTGCGTTCTCCGCCCAGATTCGCCAAGAAACGGCACGAGCGCCGTCCAGGAGACGGCTGAGACCTGTAGCGCCAGATCGGGGCAGCCACATTGCCAGCAACTCGACCGTAGCAAGACAGTCGTACATCGCGCGGTGGCGGTCGTAGAAGAAGCCGGCGGCCTGAGCGAGATAGGCGAGTTTCGTGCCCTCGAACCCCTCCGCTGCCCAATCGATCTGGCTGAGCGAGCATGCCCACGGCTTCGTCGAGAACACGTCGCTGAATCGTTCAAGGAAGCGGCGGTCGAATGCCGCGTTGTGCGCGATGACGAGCGAAGCCGGCGCTGCGAATGTGGCTACCGCTGCGGGATCAATAATCTGGCCGGCCACCATCTCGTTGGTGATGCCCGTGATCGCGGTGATTTCCGGGGCGATAGGCTCGCTCGGCTGACGCAGCCCTTGGAAGCTGTCACCCACGCTGAAAATAGTGCCATCCAAGCCATAGTTGAATGGTGTCATGGCGAGTTCGATGATCTCGTCGCGCTGATGGTCGAGCCCCGTGGTCTCCACATCGACCACCAGGCCAAGGCGCAGCGGCGTGCATGGCGGAGGAACGATGCGAGGGCGCGGCTTGAGACGCCGGACGACCCGGTAGTCTCCCGTGGCCTCCAGCGTCTGCGCCAGGGTCTCCAGATGGTCAGAAGATGTCATCATCTGACGCTTCGTTTACTGCCATCGGCTCCCCTCCAGCGGTATCGACCGGAGCGAGTCGAATGCCGGCGGCTCGACCTTCTTCGTGGAACCACAAATCGACCACGGCGGTATCGTCGCTGCGCGGCCGCGGTGATGCCTCCCGCACCTTGAATGTCGTCGGGAGATTGACCGAGGTTCCGAACACCAGCGCGTGCTGCCGAGGCAATGACGGTAACCGTTTCAGGACCGAATCCGAGATGAACGGCGTCATCTGCCGAATCTGAGAAAGATCGTCGGGGTTCTGGATGCGGTGAACCAGGAAATTGGAGCACTGGCTGAGAACCGTCTTGGACAGCTCACTCGGGCGTTGTGATGCCAAGAGCACGAACATGCCGTATTTGCGTCCTTCCTTGGCGATGCGCTCGAATATCTTGGTCGCGTCCACTGCATAGCGGGATGGCGTCGCCGAGATGTAGCGGTGCGCTTCTTCCAGTAGAAGATGGATCGGAAAGCGATTGCGCGGATCGGCGCGCCGGAGCAGGCGAAACAGCATCCGCGCGATCACGGCGCTGACCAGTTCGACCACCTCGTCCTCGACGTCATTCATGTCGATGATGATGATCTGATTGGCCTTGGTGTGGCCGGTTCCCTTGCCGGTCAGGCCGACCAGCCGAGTGAGAAACTCCAGCTCTCCATTGTCGGCGGCCGCGCCGCCCGCCTCATGCCGGAGGAATTCATACTCAGGGCGATCTTCCAGAGCCTGGAAGCGCGTCACCATCTGGGAGCAGTAGTCTCGGATTTGCCGATTACCGTGCGCCTCCGCATACAGGATGGCGAGGTCTATTGCATCGCCGAGTGCCGCAAAGTCGAATGGCAGGTTTTGATAGGCTGGAAGCTTCAAATCCTCCAACTCGAAACCGTTCGGGCCAACCAGATAAGCATCCAGACCCGCAGGGTTGGCCATTTGGCCAAAGTTGATCGCAATATATGGCCGGATTTTTGCCGCGTTGATCTCGTTCGTGCTGAAGCGCTGGAGGATGCCAATGATCCGATCATGCTTGGACGGGCTCGACGAGTCGTCGCGCATAATCTGGGTGATGCACTTGGCGAGGATGTGATTGCGGACGCTGTTGAGTTCTGCGGCCCCCGCATTTGAGAACAAGGTCGAGAGCCCGAGCGCCATGCGCAGGATGGGCACCTGGGTGCGCTCGCTGGCTTGCAGCAACAGCTCCCATTCCGCCAGTTCCAGAAACCAGTGCGGCAAGCGGAAGCCCGCTGCCGTACCGTCGAGGACGACACGCTCGACTCCGATCGCGCCCTCCTTCGCGGAAGCGCTCAGAGCGGCGTGATACTCGCCGTTGACGTCGAAGACGATGAAGGTCGCGCCGCGGGCGTGATGCTCCTTCGGCTTGCAGAAAAGGGACTGCAAGACCGAGGCGACCGTGCAGGATTTACCGCTGCCGGTATTGCCCAGGACGGCGACATGACCGCCGAAGAACTCGTTCAGACGAACTTTGACGTCGTAGTCCTCGAACACCACCGACTTGCCGATCGGTAGAACCCGATAGCGCGTGGCCCCTTCGGGTTGGCAGGCGCCGCCATCCGGGCCGACTGACGGCTCAACGGCGGCCTCGGTCTCAAAGATGCGATCGAGCTCGCCATCCAGCGCATACAGTGCGTCCGCATACAGAGACGGGAAAACCGACACACCGAAGCGGAACGCGCCGCCGCGCATCGGCAACATGCCGACGGGCACCACGTCCAGATATTTCGAGGAGCCGGCCCGGTCGAAATCGCCCCGCTCGGAAGGCGTGCTCGCGTCGCGCTCACGCAGGCCGACAACCTCGACTACGACATATTCCGACTGCGACGGAATCATCAGAAATGATCCCAGTCGCGCCACATAATGCACGTCGTCGAAGCCGACGACCGTGAAGTTATCGGTGCCGACGTGCATCTCGACGACAAAGCGGTCGGCCGCAACCGAGACCACCTTGCCGATCGCGCGCTTGCGATCGTCGTGGCTCATGCCTCGCCATCCTTCGTCTCATCGTCCCTTTTCGGCGCCAGCTCCGACAACACCTTGCGGACGGCATCATCAATCCTGTCGCTGGGGCGCTGGGGCATGAAATGCTCGACGATCATGTCGAAGTAGTGCGCCCTCGTCCCCTCGGAAGGGCCATTGCCTCCAATGATCCAAATGCGCGGATCGCGCAGCGCCCGCAGCTTGGCGATCTCTCCCTCCGTGTCAGGCGCCGCAAAGATCACCAAGCGGAAGGTCGGGATCGTCAGAGCCTGATAGATGATGTTGTTCAGGTGCTCGTCGCCGAAGGCGTAGCCGGCCGTGATGAGAACGCTCTGCTCGCGCACGATCCGGGACTGAAATTCCCGGAACAGGTCTGCGTAGGGCGAGCCGAGCGAAGAGTTCTGCTTCGCCGGCGTCGGATAGATCAGCATCTGGTTTGAGGATTCCGGCGGCCAGACCTCCTTGATCGGGAACAGGCCATGATCGTCCTCGGTCCAAGTGACCGAACCATGCAATTTGCAGAGATAGACGAAGGCGTCGACGGCGGTCCATTTGCGGCTGGCGACGTCGAGCTGCTCGGCCAGAGCATAGCGGAAGATCGCCGGGTTGAAGCGGCGTTCTACGACGCCGGAAAAACCGTTGGCATAGGGAATGCCCAGGCGATCCATCGCCAATTCGCTGAAATGATCGTAGTTGGTCGTGAACACCCAGGGCCGGGGCAAGGACCGATCGCGTAGGACCAGTTTCTTGTAGAAACGCTCGTAGAGGTCGCGCACGGTCGTGTCGCCCTCCGTGGCGAAGGCCCCTTGGGTGACACGGGTCCATAGGAAGTCCTGGACCTTCTTGATGATGCCGTCGAGAACAGCGCGATAGGGGTGAAGATCTGGATTCTCGCTCTGGCGCAGCACGAACCGTTGCGCGAACAGCACCTCCATCAAGCGTTCCAGGTTACGGCTGTAATCCTTCGCCAGGTCGACCCCGAGCGCATCGAGATAGTCGAGTTCGTCTTTGGTCAGCAGCCACGGCGCCGGTACAGCGCCGGCTGTTGGCGGATCGCTGTAGAATCCCGCCGCGCGTGCCTCGACGGTTTCGCCGCAAAACTCCTTGGCCAGCGGCGCCATGGTCGCAATGCCGAGTTCCTTTTTGTCCTTCATCAGGGAAGAACATCCGGCGCCGAGCAGGAATGCGATATTCTTGGCGTTCATGGCCTCAGAAATCGCCTTGCGGGCGCTCTCGATCCCTTTGTTCCAGTCCAGTTCAGATGGCTCGGCATCGCCGTCCCGCAGAAACTGGAATTTTCGCTCTTCTTCGACTTCGCTCATATACCCCCGGTCCTCCCAGTTTCTTACTTGGCTGCTCTGTTCGCGCGCGCGGCTATATCAGCGCACCGCGCCATGAGCGCTTCGAACGGCTCCTCGTCGTCGAAGAGCAGTCCATCCTCAACCATGCGGGCATAGTCATCCTCCAACGCCTTCGCGCCATCGCCGACCGGCACGAGTTGCAAGCCGCCGCTGACAGCCGCTGCATAGTCGATCGGCGTGCGGTCGGCGGCCTTCTCTGCGAAGAACATCGACTTGTGCCGGGCGACAGCGTTGGCCAGGTCGCGATCGGCAAAAGCGGCTTCCGCGAAGCCGGCTTCGTCCAGTCGGACAACATCGTGCCAATGTCGCGCGAAGCGGTCGCCGCGCAGCCGCTCCTGGAGGCAGAAGGCGTGGATGGCGGTCGCCTTCTCCCAGAAGGTCCGCTCCGCGTGCATGACGCGCGGCCGCGCCGTCGGAAACACCAGGCCGTCGATCAGGCCGGCCGCGTCGCAGACGACGTCGCGCAGGCTCGAGGGTTCGCCCGTCGAGCGCGCGCCGAACTCCAGCATGACGCTTGGAGCCACATAGCCGGACCCGGCCGCGGTCGCCTCATAGTCGATGAAGAGCTTCTCATCCTCGACGCGGACGGCCGCCGCCAGCCCTTCAGCGGCCAGGGCCTTCGCGATTACCGGCTGCACCGTCTCTGCGACCCAGGCCGGCAAACGCCGGCGGACCTCGCTGGACCAGCGCTTTTCCTCGCTTCGTGTCTTCGGCAGACCCTCGCCATTGCCCCCGACCAGATCGGGCGCAATCGCCCGAATGTCGTAGGTCAGATCCACATCCTCCGAAAAACGGCGAATGACCTGATAGGCTTTTGACAGCGACGTCCCGCCCTTGAACAACAGATGTTCGCCGAGCGGTGCCGCGTAGAGGGTCGCCAGCGCCCACACCACCCACACATCCTTTTCGAGAAGATGGGTGGGGCGACCCGAACGGTCGGCGACGACGCTCAACGCGTCACGCCGATCCTCGGCCGAAAGCTGGAGGAAAACGTCAGCCATAGGCCGCCTTTCCGACGCTCTGCGCGAGCCATGTCGGAAGCTGCGGCGCGGCGGCGACCAGTTCGCCGAACACACCAGGCGGCATCTTCCGCTTCAAGGTCGTGAGCGCGGCCTCCGCCTTTTCGGGGCCGAGCCAGGCCAGCGCCCGCACGGCCTCGCCTGCGGGGCGGTTGGCCAGGGCCAGTTGCCAGCGCGGCGCGTGCCGCAATTCGACGACCTGCTTGCCGAGGTGTATCTTTCGGCTGCGTCCGGAGGTCAGATAGACCGAGCGGACGGGCACCTGCGTCGTCAAGCCAAGCGCGTTCGCCGCGGCGGCGCCGTTCGAGACGATGACCTCCCCTTTTTGGGTCGCGAGGGCCTCGACAGCCTGCTCGACCGACGGTGCGCGCGTGCCGAACCGACTGGCTATGGGGCGCAGATAGACGCCACGGCCGGCGCGGATGAGCTGCCCGCGCTCGGACAGACGCGACAATGCCTGATCCACGGCCGCCCGGTTTCCGAGGTGGAGCAGGCCCTTGGCGGACACGGGCATCCCTTCGGGAAGTCCCGTCGCATGTGCAAGAATCTGTTCGGTCAGCCGTGTCATCGTCGTTCTCCTGTTGGAAATGTACGCGAGTTTCTGACAGTTTTCAAGAAAGCGCAGGGGAACATACCGAATAGGGGGAAAGCCTTCCCCTGCGGCCGAGCCTTGGTCTCTTCCTACCCCTTCTGCGGGGAGATCCCCGCAACGCCCCCTTCAGAGTGAGAGTGCGGGCGGATTTTCCGTGACGGGTTAAGAGCTGGAGGAGAGGCTTCCGGCACCCGTCGCGGAGATCATCCCGATGGCCAGACAGGGTCGTAACCTCGCGGAAGGTGGCGCGCGCAGCAACCTTTACGACGACATCACCAACAAGATCATCGCCGAGCTGGAGCAAGGGCGGTTGCCATGGGTCCAGCCTTGGGGTGCGTCGCCTGATACCGCCCCGCTGGGCCTGCCGAGAAATGCTTCAACCGGCCGGTCCTATTCCGGCATCAATATTCTCATCCTCTGGGGGGCTGTCATCCAGCATGGTTTCCCCGCTCAGGCGTGGCTGACGTTCCGCCAGGCGCTTTCGCTTGGCGGCAATGTCAGGAAGGGCGAGCGTGGCACGACTGTCGTTTATGCCGACCGTTTCATCCCCGAGGACGAGAAGCGCCGTGCCCGCGAAACGGGTGAGGATGCGCATGCCATTCCGTTCCTGAAGCGGTTCACGGTCTTTAACGCCGCGCAATGCGATGGCCTACCCGATGAGATCACGGCAGTCGCGCCGCCACCGCCGCCGGGCCTTATCGAACCTCAGGTCGAGGCGCTGATCCGGGCCACCGGCATTGACTTCCGTATTGGCGGCAATCGCGCCTTCTATATGCCGTCGCTCGACTATGTGCAGGTGCCGCCTCCGCAAGCCTATTTCGAGCCGATCAACTGGCACAGGACGGCCCTGCATGAGCTGGGGCACGCCAGCGGCCATCACAGCCGCCTCAACCGCGATCTGACCGGCTCGTTCGGCTCGAAGAAATACGCTTTCGAGGAGATGATTGCCGAACAGGCTGCAGCTTTCAGTTGCGCCGCGCTCGGGATCGTGCCGACCGTCCGCCATGCCGATTATATCGGGTCGTGGCTGGAGGTCATGCGCGAGGATTCCCGCGCCATTGTCCGCGCGGCCTCGCAGGCCAGCAAGGCGGCGGACTGGCTGCTGTCGTATCTGCCTGCCGAGGACACCGGGGAGCCGGATGCGAGCGAAACCGACCGGAGGGCTGCGGCATGATCCTCCTGACCGGCGCACAGCGAGACCGTCTGCTGGCCAATGGTCGCCAGCGCGATCAAGATCACATCCCGGTCGTGAAGTTCTTCAATCCCCTCGGTGAAGGCGTCTGGCTCGCTACCGAGCTGGATGAGGATGGCGACATCATGTTCGGCCTGGCGGATCTCGGCCATCCCGAACTGGGTTCGTGGAGCCTTGGCGAGATGCAGTCAGTCCGGCTGCCATTTGGCATGGTCATCGAGCGCGATCTGCTGTTCACCGGCGATTTCCCGATCTCGGTCTGGGCCGAGGCCGCCCGTGAGACTGGCAGCATCCGCGCCGCCGAGCGTCTGCTCTACCGCGTCGGCGCGAGCTTTTCCCGTACATCCGTCGATACAGAAAACCGGAGTGCCTGATTTCAGTGTTTCAGGTTCTGCGGCTGGCGTCGCTCTCTTCAGAGGAAGAGGGTGGCGCTTCGCTTCGTGACGGGCTGATAGCCGGAGAGAGAGGCTCACCGGCGTCCGTCATGGAGTAACTGACATGGCCGCCGCCGTTCAAAAGATCATCCTGTCGTCCTCGCGCGACATTCCCTTCAACAAACTGGTGCTCAGCCAGTCCAACGTCCGGCGCGTCAAGGCCGGGATCTCGGTTGAGGAGCTGGCCGAGTCTATCGCCCGTCGCGGCCTGATCCAGTCCCTGCATGTCCGCCCGGTCGTGGATGCCGAGGGCAAGGAAACCGGCATGTTCGAGGTGCCAGCGGGCGGTCGCCGCTTCCGGGCGCTGGAACTGCTGGTCAAGCAGAAGCGCCTCGCCAAGATCGCGCCGGTCCCGTGCGTGGTGTCGGAGGCCAGCGCCGATGTGCTGATCGACGAGGTATCGCTCGCCGAGAATATCGAGCGCGCACCGCTGCATCCACTCGACCAATTCCGCGCCTTCCAGGCCATGCGCGAAAAGGGCATGACCGAGGAAACAATCGCTGCCGCCTTCTTCGTGGACTCCAAGGTGGTGAAACAGCGCCTGCGTCTGGTTTCCGTCTCACCGGCATTGCTCGACGTCTATGCCGAGGACGGCATGACGCTGGAACAACTCATGGCCTTCAGCGTCAGTTCTGACCATGCCCGTCAGGAGCAGGTCTGGGAAGCGATCAGGGATGGCTGGCAGAAGGAACCCTACCACATCCGACGCCTGCTGACCGAAACCACGGTCCGCGCCGCCGACAAGCGGGCGGCTTTTGTCGGAATTGCAGCCTATGAAGAGGCTGGCGGTTGCGTGCTGCGCGATCTCTTCCAGCAGGACAATGGCGGCTGGCTGCAAGATCCGGTGCTGCTCGACCGGCTGGTGGGCGAAAAACTCAAGGCCGAGGCTGAGGCCATCGCCGCCGAGGGCTGGAAATGGATCGAAGTCGCCATCACCTTTCCCTATGGTCACGATCATGGTCTTCGCCAGCTTGTCGGCACCACAGTCGATCTGACCGAAGAGGAACGCGCCACCCGCGAGGCATTGCGCGACGAATATGACCGGCTAGAAGCGGAATATGGCGAGGCCGACGAACTGCCTGACGAGATTGACACCCGCCTCGGTGAGATCGAACAGGCGTTGGAAACCTTCGAGCGTCGCCCGATGACCTTCGAGCCGGACCAGATTGGCAGGGCGGGTGTCTTCATCAGCATTGATGCCGATGGCGCATTGCTGATCGAACGCGGCTATGTTCGCGCCGAGGATGAAGCGCCTGCGGAACCGGAGGCTGAGATCGTTGATCCGGAAACCGGCGAGGTGATCCAGCGAGCCGAACCGGAGGTAAGCCACATGCGTGCCGTTATCACGCTGGGCGGCCAGCCGGTCGAAACTGAGGAGGAAGACGAGGCCGACACTATCAAGCCGCTGCCCGATCGTCTGGTCAGCGAGTTGACGGCGCATCGCACACTGGCGCTGCGGGATGCGGTGGCGGTGAACCCGAATGTCGCCATGACGGCACTGCTGCACCGGCTGGTCATGGATTGCTTCATGCCGCATTCCAGTCGCGGTTGCCTGGAAGCACAGGTTCGGGAGGTCCATCTGCCCGCACAGGCCGAGGATCTGCGCGGTAGCGTGTCGGCCAAGGCCATTGCAGACCGGCACGAACGCTGGGGCGATCATGTTCCGGCAGACGATGCCGCCCTCTGGGATTGGCTGACCGATCTGGACGAAGGTTCGCGCATGGACCTGCTCGCCCATTGCGTCAGCTACGGTGTCAACGCGCTCTATGAAAAGCCCAACCCCTATAGCGGCGCGGGCGTCAGTCAGCACGGACTGGACATCCGCCTGTCGCAGGCTGACCGGCTCGCTCGTTCGACCGGCCTCGACATGGTGGCCGTGGGCTGGCGACCGACCGTTGGCAATTATCTCGGCCGCGTGACCAAGCCGCGTATCCTTGAAGCCGTGCGCGAGGGGGCTGGAGATCGGGCCGCCGATCTGATCGGGCACCTCAAGAAGGGCGACATGGCCAAGGAAGCCGAACGTCTGCTGGCAGATTCCGGCTGGCTGCCTGAGCCGCTGCGCATGGTGGACGAGTGTATCGAAGTCGATCCGGCATCGGGCGCTGCGGCGGAGGCCGACGATCTGCCCGATTTCCTCTCCGGCGATGGCGAGGACGACCCGGCTGACGACGAGGAAGAACAGCATATGGTCGCTGCTGAATAGCACTCATGCGGGGCGGCTTCGGTCGCCCCGTTTACCACCCTCCGTTTCCGCAACTCGCCCGGTCCTCGTGATCGGGCTTTTTCTTTGGAGACTTTCCATGTCTGCCAACATCGACATTGACGAAATCTTTGCCCAGGATCGGGAAAACCGTCCGACGGAGCGCACACTGCCCTGGGAGGAAAGCCGCGACGGCATGACCGTTGTTGTGGAGCCAAAGCCCCATTGGGCCGAAGACATGCGCGTTTTCCGGCTCGATGCCCGTGAACATTGCCGCTATGCCGAATGGACAGCTCATGGCGTTCGTGCCCGTTTCTTCGGTCATATCGATACCTCAGGCGATGATCTGATGATGAAGGCGCGCGCGATGATTGCCCGCGAAATCGCCGATGGGCTTTGGAGCTGATGACCCGATCGCAGGGTGTCGGGCCGTGAGGATGGGAGGTCTGCACTGGAGGGGTTCAATCCGGCTTCACCATGCAATCCGCCATCCCCATCAGGACAAGCGGCGACCATATCCGGCCTGAAGGGAACACATCCTGATGCCAGCATGGTGGCAAGGCTGGCGCGGCAGAGCATCTGCGATGGGTATCCGGAATCCTGTCAGATGCGAAAAACCACCCCGCTTCCATTCGCAAACCTTGGTCCGATCCGTCTCTTTGACATTCAACCCGTGAAGGGTCGGCCTACGCGAGCGTGCCGCCTTCGGGGATTCGGAAAAAGTCCGAACGCCCTCGGGTGATTGCAGATCCGGTCAGACACTTCGGGCGCCTGTCGCGCGGGGGATGGTCCCCCGCCTCCAAAGACAGGAGCCGGAACCCATGTCCTATGCAGATGCCACCGCCTTCGCCGCCAGCCTCGCCGCCACGCTGATGATCGAGATCGTCGTGTTCCAGGCTGGAGATGGCACCCACGCCGCTTGCCCCGCCGCCGAGTTCGACGGCGACGACGACATGGTGAAGCTGGAGCTGGACCCGTGGGAGTAAGGCGCGAAAGCGCCTCATCCCCGACGGCCCGAGCGCGGCAGCCCGCGCTTCGGGCCTTCGGCGCCTCACGATGGTCCCCCATCGCCGGCAGCGGAACCGGGAACAAGCCCGGTCAGAGAGGAAGAGTGCGGGCCGTTCGGCCGTGACGGGTTGAGGGTCGGAGAGAGAGGCTCACCGGCGCCCGTCATGGAGTGCTTCCGATGACCTTTGCACGTTCCGAAACCTTCCGCCCGATCGGTCAGATACTGGCTGCCGATGTTCTGCCCGCGCTTTATCGGTCGCAAAAGCTGCCGCTGCGCATCTCGTGCCTCGGCGTCGCCAGCTATGACGCCAGTGACGCGGCAAACAGCTTCGACCGCATGACCCCGCTTGGGGAATGCCCGTCACCGGAAGAGGCCATACAGGTCGCGGCTCTGCGCCTATCGCGCGACGATATTTGCACGAGGCCGAACAGCTTCCCGTATTTTCAGCCGCACATCATGCTCATTCAGGACCGAGATCAGCGCCTGGTCCTCGCCGGTGAAATCCGCGCCGGCATTATCCTCTGGCAACAACCGGTCGCATCCGATGCCGAGGCACGCAGGATCGTGACCGAGGCCAGCCGCCTGCGCGGTATGGCATTCCGGGCCTCGGACCCCAGTGATGCGAGACGGCTGCGTTACCGCGCCGCTGCGCTGGAGACCCGGTTGGTCGATCCCTTCTGGCGCGAAACCTCGGCCGATCTGCTCCGCCTGCCGCAGGCCGCCTGAGCTTCACCCTTTCCATCCCATTCGGCTCGGCCATACGCCGGGCCATGTCATGTCCGGAGACCGTCATGGCCGACTATTACACACACTTTTCCTGCCTCCTCGACGTAGGCACCCCCGAAAACGCCGCCCGCGCGCTCGATCTCTACAACGCTCTGGCGCATGACAATGCCGCTGAGGATCCGCCCTCAGATGGCTTCCTGCTCTCCATCCAGCCAGAGCATGGCGGCACGCAACTCTGGATCCGCGATGACGTCACCGGCGATCCCGAGCATGTCGTCCAGTTTGTCAAACGCTGCGCTGCCGAATTTGGCCTGAGCGGATTGTGGGGTTTCCAGTACGCAAACAGCTGCTCGAAACCGCGCATCGACGGATTTGGTGGTGGGGCGCATGTCCTTGATCTCGCCACCGGCGAGACAGTGGACTGGATCTATACCGATGGCTGGCTTTCCTCGGTTCTGGAAGGGAGAGACCCCTATGCCTGAGGTCATCGAAACCACCGTCTATCGCCTCAACGAATTGTCTGATGTGGCAAAGGACAAGGCCCGCGTCTGGTATCGCGAAGGCGGCTTCGACTATGACTGGTACGATGCCGTCTATGAGGATTTCCAGCGCATTGCGGAAATCCTTGGGCTAAACCTCAAGACCCGTACCGTCCGATTGATGGGCGGCGGCACACGGCAGGAACCCTGCATCTGGTTCCGGGGCTTCTGGTCACAAGGTGACGGTGCCTGCTTTGAAGCCGGGTATTCCTACCGCAAACATGCGCCGCGCCGGATCAGGGAATATGCCCCGCAGGACACCGAACTGCACCGCATCGCCGATGCCCTTCAGGCGATCCAGCGCCCCAACTTCTATCAGCTTCGCGCCGATGCCAGCCATCGCGGCCTTTACTATCACGAATATTGCATGTCGATCTCGGTCGAGCGCGACAGCCCGACCTGGCAGGACATGACCGCCGATGCCGAGGAGACGATCATCGAGGCGCTGCGCGATCTGGCCCGCTGGCTCTACCGCCAGCTTGAACGCGAATATGATTATCTGTCCTCGGACGAGGTGGTCGATGAAACCATCGCCGCCAATGAATACACCTTCACCGAGGTCGGTCGCCGTTTCGGATGATCCTGAGATGACACTGAAAAGCGCCCCGCCGTCCGGTCGGGGCGCTTTTTTCATGCTGCGCTTCGAGAGTCAGAGTTGGGCCGGAACTGGTCAGGTCCGGGTGGTCGAGAGAGAGCGCTATCCGGGCTTGTCCTTCCCGCTCTCCTGAGGTTCCCGACATGAACATGGTTTTCCCCGTGACCGATCCGGGCACGCCGCTGGCGGTTGCGCCCGCGATCCTGGCTGCGGCCAATCTTTTGCTCCCCCACCTCGAACGCGGTCAGCGCATCGATGCCGCCACCTTGCGCGGTGCGATGGAAACGGCCTTCGGCGCATCCGACGCTACTGGCGTCTGGGACTGGAAGCTGGCCTATGAGGCGTGCGAAGTCGCTACCGTCCTTTTCTTACGCAAATACGGAAAGGCGCTTTTCCGTAAAGCCGCAACTCCGGCTGCACGGATTTCCGTGCTGGCAAAGATCGCGGGGCTGCTGCCCACGCAGACCCGGCGTTCCGAGGAAAGCCAGAACTTCCAGCAATTTTCGACGCCGATCCCCCTCGGCCTTGCCGCTCTGACAGCCGCCGCGATCACACCTGATGACAGGGTGCTGGAACCGTCCGCTGGCACCGGCCTTCTGGCGATCCTGGCGCAGACCATCGGCGGCTCGCTGATCCTCAACGAACTGGCCGAGACCCGCGCCGATCTGCTTGCCCAGATCTTTCCGGCTTTTGCCGTCACCCGGTTCGACGCCGCCCAGATCGATGATCATCTGCCTCCGGATGCTGTCCCGTCCGTGGTGCTGATGAACCCGCCATTCTCGGTCATGGCCAATGTCAGCGGGCGTGTCGCGGATGCGGCCTATCGCCATGTTGCCGCGGCACTGGCCCGTCTTGCTCCCGGCGGTCGGTTGGTGACGATCACCGGCGCTGGCTTTGGCCCCGAAGCTCCGGCATGGCGGGACGCCTTCATCCGCTTGCAGGCCCGTGGCCGCGTGGTGTTCAGCGCTGCCGTCGATGGTGCGGTCTATGCAAAGCACGGCACCACGATCGACACGCGGCTGACCGTTATCGACAAACTGCCCGCCGACGATCCCGCCAGTTTGCCGGCTTCGCCGGGGATCGCGCCTGATGTTGCCACGCTGATCGGATGGATCGAGGAACAGGTTCCGCCGCGCCTGCCAGTGTCATTGCCGAAGATCGTGGTTTCCGCTTCGGCCACCGCGCCGAAGACCGTGCGGGGCTATCTCGCTCGCTCGGCGGCTACACGATCTGTCGCTGCTTCGGCCAATGATCCTGATGGCGTCGAACTCGCCTATGAGACCGTGGACTGGACGTCACCGGAAGGCGCTCGCCTGTCCGACGCGATCTATGAGGAATATGCGCTGCAATCGCTGCGTATCGCTGGTGCACAGCCGCATCCGACCAAGCTGGTGCAATCCGCCGCCATGGCCTCGGTCGCACCGCCCAAGCCTTCCTACCGGCCCATGCTGCCGCCCGACATCTGCGCGCGTCTGTCGGACGCCCAGCTTGAAACGGTGATCTATGCCGGTGAAGCCCATGCCGATCATCTCGCCGGCGCCTGGACCGTGGACGAGCATTTCGACAATGTGAGCGCCGCGCCCGAGGATGCTGCCGGATCGATCCGCTTTCGCCGGGGCTTCATGCTCGGTGATGGAACCGGCGCTGGCAAGGGTCGCCAGTCCGCCGCCATCATTCTCGACAACTGGCTTCGCGGTCGGCGCAAGGCGATCTGGATCTCCAAATCCGACAAGCTGATCGAGGACGCGCAGCGCGACTGGTCGGCGCTCGGCATGGAACGGCTGCTGGTCACGCCTCTGTCACGCTTCCCTCAAGGCAAGCCGATCACGCTGTCGGAAGGCATCCTTTTTACCACCTATGCCACGCTACGCTCCGACGACCGGGGCGAGAAGGTTTCCCGCGTCAAGCAGATCGTCGAATGGTTGGGCTCCGATTTCGATGGAGCCATTGTATTCGACGAGAGCCATTCCATGCAGAATGCCGGTGGAGGAAATGGAGAACGCGGCGATGTCGCCGCTTCGCAGCAGGGACGTGCGGGCCTGCGGCTCCAACATGCGCTGCCCGACGCCCGCGTGGTTTATGTCTCGGCAACCGGCGCCACCACCGTCCACAATCTCGCCTATGCGCAGCGCCTCGGCCTCTGGGGTGGTGAGGATTTTCCGTTCCAGACGCGTGCCGAGTTCGTCGAGGCGATCGAAGCTGGCGGCGTTGCGGCCATGGAAGTGCTGGCCCGCGACCTGCGATCTCTCGGCCTCTATACCGCCCGCTCACTCTCCTATGATGGCGTCGAATATGAACTGATCGAGCATCAGCTCACGGACGAACAGCGGCACATCTACGACTCATATGCTGCCGCCTTCGCCGTCATTCATGGGAATCTGGACGCGGCGATGGAAGCCGCCAACATCACCGGCAGCGAGGGGACGCTGAACCGGCAGGCGAAGTCTGCTGCCCGTTCGGCCTTTGAAAGCACGAAGCAGCGCTTCTTCGGCCATCTGCTGACCTCCATGAAAACCCCGACCCTGATCCGGTCCATCGAGGCCGATCTGGAAGCGGGCCATGCCGCCGTCATCCAGATCGTCTCGACTGGCGAAGCCCTGATGGAACGGCGGCTGTCCGAGATCCCGACCGAGGAATGGAACGATATTTCCGTCGATGTCACGCCGAGGGAGTATGTCGGCTCGTATTTGCAGCATTCCTTCCCGGTGCAGCTCTATGAACCCTTCACCGATGGCGAGGGCAACCTGTCGTCACGCCCCGTCTTCCGCGATGGTCAGCCGGTGAAATGCCGTGAAGCCGTGGCGCGGCGCGACGAGATGCTGGAGCAGCTGGGTTCGCTTCCGCCTGTCCCCGGAGCGCTCGACCAGATCGTGCAGCGCTTCGGCACGGATATTGTGGCGGAGGTCACGGGCCGCTCACGCCGGATCGTGCGCAAGGGTATTGGAGCAGCGGCCCACCTAGCCGTCGAGAACCGTGCGCCTTCTGCCAACCTTGCCGAGACTTCGGCCTTCATGGATGATCAGAAGCGCATTCTGGTCTTCTCGGATGCCGGTGGCACGGGGCGCAGCTATCACGCCGAACTCTCGGCGCGAAACCAGCGGCTGCGCGTGCATTACCTGCTGGAGCCAGGCTGGAAGGCAGATGCCGCCATTCAGGGGCTGGGCCGCACCAACCGGACCAATCAGGCGCAGCCGCCGCTCTTCCGGCCCATCGCCACGGATGTCAAAGCCGAGAAGCGCTTCCTTTCGACCATCGCCCGCCGCCTCGACACGCTGGGCGCGATTACACGCGGCCAGCGCCAGACAGGCGGTCAGGGGCTGTTCCGTCCCGAGGACAATCTGGAATCCGCCTATGCCCGCGATGCGCTGCGCCAGCTCTATCTGCTGATCGTGCGCGGGAAGGTCGAGGGATGCTCGCTCGAACGGTTTGAATCCGCCACCGGCCTGAAGCTGATGGACAGCACCGGTGTGAAGGACGAACTGCCGCCGATCACCACCTTCCTCAACCGCCTGCTGGCGCTGACCATCGAATTGCAGGGCATCCTGTTCTCGGCCTTCGAGCAGCTTCTGCAGGCACGGATCGACGGAGCAATCGCATCCGGCACCTATGATATGGGGCTGGAGACGCTGAAGGCCGAAAGCTTCATCGTCACAGACCGGCAGGTCATCCACACCCATCCGGGCACCGGCGCGGAAACCCGGCTCCTGACGCTCACCGAGCGCAAACGCAATCAGCCGGTTACGCTCAATGCCGCCCTGGCGGAACTGGATGATCCCCGCGCAAGATTGCTCATCAACGAGCGATCCGGTCGCGCTGCCGTTCAGGTCCCGACCACCAGCGTCATGCTGGATGATGGTGAGATCGAAAGGCGCGTGCGGCTGATCCGGCCGATGGAAGCGATGAACATTCCGGTGCGGGCGATGGGCGAGACCCATTGGATCGAGGCTGACCGTGCCGCCTTCACCACAGCCTGGAAGGCGGAACTGGCCCAGGTGCCGGAGTTCACCGACAGCATCCTGCATATGGTGACAGGGCTACTTCTGCCGATCTGGAAACGCCTGCCTCAGGACTCCGCCCGGGTCTATCGGCTCCAGACCGACGAGGGCGAACGCATCATCGGTCGCCGGGTATCGCCGGCCTGGGCCGCCAATGCTTCGACCAGTGGCGTCACCAACAGCCTGACACCGGATGCCGCCTATGCCGCGCTGATCGAAGGTCGCACGATCCTTGATCTCGCCGAAGGGCTGCAACTGCGCCGCGTCCGCGTCATGGGCGCCAACCGGATCGAACTGACCGGCTTTACCGATGCGATGCGTGACCGGCTGCGAGCCTATGGCCTCTTCAGTGAGATCATCTCGTGGAAACTGCGCTTCTTCGTGCCCGTCGATGCAACGGGGCCGGAGATCATCGGCAAACTGCTTGACCGCTTCCCGGTTGAGCGCATCGGTGAGCGGGAGGCCGCATAATGGCGCGTCTCAACGCTTCCGAACTGGCGCAGCGTCTCGGCCGACAGGCCGAGGCGGTGTGCCGCCATTATCTCTCCAATGGCCGCAAACAGGGCAATTACTGGCAGGTTGGCGATGTCCGAAACACGGCGGGCCGCTCCATGTTCGTCCGGTTGCACGACAGCGTGAAAGGCATTGCCGGTAAATGGCAGGACTCGGCCACGGGGGAATATGGCGATCTGCTAGACGTGATCCGGGACTCGCTCGGTCTGATCGATTTCACAGACGTTGCCGAAGAAGCCCGGCGCTTCCTCAGCCTGCCGCATCCTGAACCGCAGCCGCCATCCCGTCAGTTCCGCCCGCCAGCACCATCGGGATCATCGGAGGCCGCACGCCGACTCTGGCGCATGACACAGCCGCTCATCGGCAGCATTGCAGAAGCGTATTTGCGCGGACGCGGCATTACGGATTTACGCCAAACCGCAAATCTGCGCTTCCATCCCAACTGCTACTGGCGGCCCGAGGACGATGGCCCGACGCAAGCCTGGCCGGCAATGATTGCCGTCGTCACCGACCTCGATGGCAGGATTACCGGCGCACACCGCACATGGCTGGCCCCGGACGGCTTCGGCAAAGCACCTGTCGATCCGCCGAGGAAGGCAATGGGCGACCTGCTCGGACACGCGGTTCGTTTCGGGGATGCGCAGGATGTCATGGCAGCAGGCGAAGGTATCGAAACCATCCTGTCGCTGCGTCAAGCTCTGCCCACCATGCCGATGGTTTCCGCACTCTCGGCCGGGCACCTCTCGGCCATCCAGTTCCCGCCGCATCTGCGCCGTCTCTATGTTGTCCGCGATAACGATCCGGCAGGTGACAGCGCTCGCGATAGTCTGGTGGACCGGGCGGTTGATGCCGGGATCGAGGCCATCACGCTCTCGCCCATGATGGGGGACTTCAACGAAGATCTCACAACGCATGGGCTGGGTGCCGTTCGAGCAGAGATCCGGGTGCAAATCGCTCCCGAGGACGTCAGCCGTTTCATGGCTTCAAGTGCATAGCCGGTACGGGGCCGTGATCGGGCCGTTCCGATCTTCTCATGCGCATAGGCTGCATCCTGTCATCAGCAGAGGACCGCGCCTTGGCCTTCCAAGAGGGCGATCGGCCCACAAACGCTCCGGTCAGGCAATGGCGGCGCCCGACTGATTTCCGTCGACGGGCAAGCCCGTCTTTACAGCGCGAAACAAATCAGCCGGGCTTTGCCATCAAGGCCCTCGCCAGAGGCTCGTGCTGCCAGACCGGAGCGCCCGTGGGCGTGTCTCGCCATGAAGGCCGCGACGGTCGCGGTCCAACTGACGGAAGCATCCCATGTACGCGCACGACGATTTCGAACCCGATCACAGCACGTCCCCGACCGGCCATGCCATCGAAGAACTCGAACTCTACGGCTACCGCCCCTCCGAAGACGAGGCCGATCCCCGGATCACACCCGAAGATCACGTCATCCAGGGCGCAGTCTCAGACATCTTCGACGCCCTGATTTCCACCATGGCCGACACCAGCCTCGATTTCGACCTCGACGAGATCCTCTGGTCCACCGTCAACACCTTCCACCGCGCCGTCGAGCGGATCGAGACCAAACTCGACGATAACGAGCAGGCACAGAAGCATCTCCAGCGTGAACAGGATGGCAGCGAGGTCAAATCCGTCCAGCTCGAAACCCTGATCGGCGCGGGACAAAGCCTGATCGAGCGCCGCGACAGCATGGAAACCTTCCGCGATGCCGCCGCCGACATCTATCTGCGCACCACCGGAACGCCCTGGTCGCAACGCTCCGGTTCACGGGTCAACCATCGCCAGATGACCTCGGCCATGATCGACAGCCGCGACTTCATCGCCGCCAAACGCCGGGCCGACAACGAGGTGCTGTTGCCCGCCGGGCCAAAGATCGCCTTCTCGGGCGGAGACACGACTGATCACCGGACGATCTGGGCCAAGCTCGATCAGGTCCATGCCAAGCACCCGGACATGGTTCTGATGCACGGTGGATCGCCCAAGGGCGCGGAACGCATTGCGGCCACCTGGGCCAGCAATCGCAAAGTCGCGCAGGTCGCCTTCAAACCTGACTGGGCTAAACATGCCAAGGCGGCGCCGTTCAAGCGCAACGACCAGATGCTCGGCATCATGCCGATCGGGGTCATCATCTTCCCCGGCACGGGCATTCAGGACAATCTGGCCGACAAGGCTCGCAAGATGGGTATCCCGGTTTATCGCTTCGGGACCGGCAGCGCGTGAGCGCTGCCTGTTCAGCATAAGCACTACTGCAATAGCGCCAGGTCGTCCCAACGAATTCGGACATAACGGCCTGAGCGCTTTGGCAATTGCTTGCGGCTGACCATTCGCCCGGAGACCTGGAATTCCGCATTAATTTTGACCACGAGCAGCTTGCTGAAATGCCTTGATGTATCCACCATCACCACGTCTTTGCTCTTGAAAGGAGTGATGGTTTTGATCTCGACATGATCATTTTCGAGCCTGCCGTCCGAACCTTGCGCGTAGGTCTTGTTCAACTTGATGCCGTAGGTGATGGCACCGAACAGCTCACCGATGTCGCCATACACAGATAAATGCAGGCCCGTCTCCAGATGGTAGCTCTCAGCGAGTGAGATCAGGTCCTCAAAATACGGGATCATTGATCGGATGGCGTTTGGATACTTCGCTCCCCATTCCTTGTGACGAAGCTGTTCGTCAATGTCTGACCATGTCACCCATTCGCCGTCATCATAAAATGCCCGATCTGACCAATCGACTTCTGCCATAAACTTTAACCCGCATCCTTCCGCCCAACGATATGGTCATCGTAGAGGTGCAGCAGATACTGGTCCACCAGACGCATAAGCTTTCTCATTCAAACTGCGAGTTTTCGGACAGGCCTGGCCTCGAAAGCCATCGCTTCTCGCGCGGTGAGAGGAATGCTGCTATGCTGTGATTGCGCCATGGTGGTGGTGGAAGGCGCAACCGTCCAACCTTTTGCACGGAGACACCACCATGATCGTTCTCGGAATCCTCGTTTCCATTGCAGCCATCGGTACCATGTGCTGGCTGCTGTTCAATCTCGCCGTCTTCGCCCTGCCGTTCTTTATCGGCCTGAACGCAGGCATATGGGCCTATGGCACGGGCGCTGGCTGGCCTGGCGGCATCCTCATCGGTCTTATCGCTGCGGGTCTGACACTGGCGGTCGGTCAGGGCCTGCTCATGCTGGTTCGTCCGATCTGGGCACGGCTGCTGATCGCTTTGGCCTTCGTCGCCCCGGCGGGCACGGCCGGGTTTTACGCTACGCTCGGGATCGTCAAACACATGATGCCGTCCGAGACCTGGCAGATCATCTTCTCGGTGGTCGGTGCGGTCGCGGTGGGCGTGACAGCATTCCTGCGCGTTGCAGGCATGGCGGCAACCGGCCCTGCGGACGGGAACCTTGCACGCACCTGAACTGGAGTGACCCGTTGAGGCAGGACCAGAAGCGGATACGGATCATCTGCCGTCTTCGTCAGGAGGCGGGCGGGTAGATGGCGTGTAAATCTCTGATCAGCGTGAGGCACAGGCACGGCCCATAGGAGCGCAGGACGTTCAGTGCCAGCATTCGAGGACTGACCGAAAACCGGTTGGGGCAATGCCGATAGCACAGGCCGGAGAAAAGGATGTGCACGGCCTGAAACGCGGGGGACCAGACAAGCCGGTGCGCCGGTCTGGTCATCCTGATGGAGCCTCGAGGTTGCCACCGTCCCCGTTCAACCCCCGTGTCTCGACCGCTCCAAACGGCCTCTTCAATGGCCTGATCTGGCCGAAAACCAGCGCGATGCGCTTCGACCGCTCTAGCGCAACAGCGTCGTCACAACTTTCTTCCCCTGCCGGCAAAGCCGACATTCCGCGCGGAACAAGAAAGTTTCTCCTGTGCTGTCCAGCCCCTTTGGGGTGCGCCAGCGTTCGTCTCCGGCCGGTCGATCGCCATCGAGGCCGCAATGGTGCGGGCTCGGAAACGGAAAACGGAGACTTAAAATGGCAACCATCGGCACATTCAAGAAGACCGGCTCGAACGAATTCACCGGCGAAATCGTCACCCTCAGCGTCCAGGCCAAGGGCGTGCGCATCATCCCCGACCTGCGCGCCACCGGCGAGAACGCTCCCAGTCACCGGGTTCTGGTCGGCCGCGCCGAGATCGGCGCCGCCTGGTCCAAGCGCTCCAACGAGGGCCGCGACTATCTGGGCCTCAAGCTGGACGATCCGAGCTTCAACGCTCCGATCTACGCCAACCTCTTCGATGACGAAGAAGGCGAAACCTTCTCCCTCATCTGGTCCCGCCCCAACGGTCGCCGCGGCGACTAAGGCGCGGCACAAAGGCCCCGACCGCAAGGTCGGGGCCTTTCTCATGTCCGCGGGAAAGTCGTCACGCCACCGCGCCCTGTCGTGTCTAGCACGGATCAGGCGCTTAGGATCGGGATGATGGTTTTGACATGGGCGTCGATGCGTTCCAGCACGGGCGGCGGGACCACTTCGCGCTCCGGCAGTGTCCACCATTTCGTATCAATGCGTTTCACCGTCTCGACAACGGCCTTGAGCACGGCTGGCTCGGGAAGCCTTGCCCGATTGGCAAACGTCTTCCAGCGGGCCGGGGCCAAGCCCTTGAAGGCCCGCTCGCCGCCCAGAGACAGCGCCAGCCCATCTGCCGGAATATAGGGCACGGTCGAAAGCATGTCGTAGATCGGTGCTAGAGCGGGCGTGTCGCCGTCGCCCGGATAGATCAGCGACCAGTTCTTGAGGTGCATGTCGCCATTGCCCATGACCACCGAGAAGGTCAGCCGCCGGACAAACTCCAGCGCGGCGAACGGCGAGATCGCAACATTCAGCACAGAGGCGATGTCGTGGGAGGCGGCGCCATCATATTTGCGCGCCGGGTACAGGCCGAAAACCTGCGCGAAATCCTCGATATGGATGCGCTGCCCGTCTGCCCCGCGATCAAAACGCCGCACGAGCAAGACCAGCCCCTCGGCAAGTGTTTCAAACTCTTCGGGAATGCCCTCGAACTGGTCTCGGCTGACCAGTTCCCGCTCGGGCACATTCATGCCGATGGCTTCGGCAAGCGCGAGGTTCGCGAACTCGTTCTCCGACACGCCCGGAAAGGCGGTCGAGGGGAATTTCGCAATATACTGGCCCTCGTCATCCCCGAGCGGCAAGGTCAGCCCGCCGCCCTTGCCGGTGTTCTTCATCACCGAGAGCTTCATCTGCACGCCTGCCAGCGAGAAGCGGGCCTTGGGCCGTCCTTGGGTTGGCGCCGCCCCGATGCCGGGTTGACCGTCACTGGGCAGCACCCGAACGGCCCCCGGCAAATCCGCACCAAGGGTGGCCAGGAGATCGAAATCATTCCCCGACCGCACATTACCCGCATGGTGCTTTTCCATCGCCTCGCGCAGCCGGTCTTCGGGCAGCAGGTTGGCAAAGAAGGGCGGCAGGCTGCCTGCGACCGGTCGCGGATCCTTGCGCAAGCCCCCTGATGCCGCGCGAAGGGATAGGCTCAGAACCGGATGGCCTCCAGTCGCGCGATATGCCGGATCAAGGCTGAAGGCGTTGAAATCACCCGGCGTCCTGACGATCGTGCCAACCTTCGCACTGTTCAGGAACACGTCCAGCGCGGTGATGGTCTCAGCGGTACGGACGGCTGTCATCGTCGCTCTCCGGTTGCGGGCTGAAGGCCGGATGATCATCCTCGGCCTCGGGGCGCAAAAGCGCCTCGATGGCGGGCACCATTGCCTGCGGGACCAGCATCATTTCCAGCCCAAGCGCCCTGGCAATGTTGATCAATGTCGTGGTGCGCGCCGCCGCCGCCCCCGTCTCGATGTCGCGGTAGCGCGG
Source organism: Novosphingobium resinovorum (assembly GCF_001742225.1). Lineage (NCBI taxonomy): Bacteria > Pseudomonadati > Pseudomonadota > Alphaproteobacteria > Sphingomonadales > Sphingomonadaceae > Novosphingobium > Novosphingobium resinovorum. The sequence goes on from NZ_CP017076.1 coordinate 1,498,745, forward strand.
GCGCGAAATGCCCGCAAGATCGGCCACCTGCTCCTGGGTCAACCCCGCTGCAAGACGCGCGCGGCGAAAATGGTCGCCGATCAGCCCCAGTGTTTCTTTTTCCGCCTTCATGTGATGCCTTTACGGATCATTTCTGTCGCTTTGATCTGAATACGTATCCTGGTCTATTGCGAACGTCAAGGATATGATCTCTAAACGAATCATTCAGATGTCGGCTGCATCGTTTGGGGCTCAATCAATCGCGGAGCAACGCCGAACTAATCCAAGGAAGAAGTGCTGCTCTTTCGAGCCATGGCCAGCGAATCGGGCACATCGAACGCTGTGCTGCGCAAATCGCCTCACGGTGTGCCTCAGCGATTTCATGTGGCGGATTGAGCAAGAACGACTAAAATAGCCGTAGTTCTGGAATGCGCGCCGGTCGCGATGGGAGGTGATCATGCATGATCACCGCTCGACAGTCGCGGGCCGCGCGCGCGTTACTGGGTTGGACGCAGGAGACGCTCGCTGACAAGGCCCGAATATCGTTAACTGCCCTGAAGCGCCTCGAGTCCGAGAACCGGCTGGAGGTGTATGAGACAACGCGGGATCAGGTGCGCCGGGCGCTTGAAGCAGCAGGGATCGTTCTCCTGTCCACGGATCGCGGGCAAGGAGTGTTGCTGGTTCATGACCAAGACGAGAAGAGACACCGACAGATCCGCGACGTCTGATCGGCGCAGGCGCCATCATCGATCCGCTGCTGCGGCCTGTGGCTTGTGGCGACCATCGACATGACGTCCGCGGTCGCCCCCTTCGACGACATCGCGCCTGTTAGCGACGAGCTGACCGAATATGACCGCGCGCATATCAAGCTCTATATGCGGCTGCTCGATGCGGCCGATGATGGGGCGGAATGGGCCGAAGTCGTTAATGTTTTGTTCGGAATTGATCCTGTTCGGGAACCTGAACGCGCCCGGCAGGTCCATGACAGCCATCTGGGACGGGCGCGCTGGATGACACAGAGCGGCTATCGTCAGCTGCTGCGTCATCCGACAGATCGGACCTGACCTCGCCGCCGTCGCACCAGTGATGCCTTCAGAGCATCACCCTATGTCCTTGTTCTGGCTTCCATCTCGGTAGAGGCACCGCAATTCTTTCACGCTCCACCTGTGCAGTTTCAACCAGGAGCGGAGCAATGAAGCCGGATACATCCCGCTGGCGAGACCAGGACCAGTATGAATTCTACGATGCGCTGCCCGTTGAGGGCGTCGCCTGGGAATGCCTGCGCCGTAACGCGTCCTATCAGGCCTGTTTCGATGACCTTGTAGCGCAAGGCGCCGGGCATCTTCCCCTTGCGGATCACGTCCAACATCGCTGGGGGTTGCGATTTCCCGGCAGACCCCGGCTTTTCCGCGCTCGACCAACCGGTCATCTGGTCGCCTGTTGCCAATCCGGACATGCTGATGCTCGGGGCAGCGCCCGATTTTCTTCCGCCTTCTCCGTCCGCCTTATCGGTAGATCTTGCTGATGCCATCTGCGGACCAGAGGGGGTATATGGTGTCTGTGACGCCAGAGACGGCGTTCAATATCTGATCCTCGCCGACACCGATGCCAATTCGCAGCCGGCGATCATTCTGCCACTTGACGAAAATCTGCCGGATCGGCTCGAAGCCATTCTCAGGCTCTGGCACATGCTGGCCGGGAAACCCGCGCGCCGCGACCCCAGGATGACGCCGTATCAGCGCCGGCGGTTTCGCCTGATGATGCAAGCTGCCGACGGAAACGCCAACCACGCGACCTATCGTGAGATTGCCATCGCCATCTACGGAGAGGCGCGCGTTCGCGCTGAGCCGTGGAAGACATCGGCTTTGCGCGCCTCTGTCATCGCCCTTGTCCGATCTGCCGCCGCGCTGATCGACGGCGGTTATCAGGACCTTTTGCGCCATCGTCGCAAACCCTGACACTGACGTCTGATCGAGGGTGAGGATTCTACCCCTTCGATCTTCCTCATCCCCCTTGCCGCCGCGCCTTCGCCACCGTGCGCATGTCATGCCGTTGATCGTCAGCGGCATCCTGCACAACCACGGAGGCCACCCCATGCGACCTGATCTCGCCGCCTTGCCGCCACGCTACCTGCGCACCAAGGAAGCTGCCGATTTCCTCAGCCTGTCCGCGCGCACGCTGGAAAAGCACAGAACCTACGGAACGGGACCTGCCTATCACAAGCTCGGCGGCCGCGTTGTCTATTCGGTCGAGGATCTCGCAGCCTGGGTTGCACGCGGATCGGTTACCTCCACGTCGGACCCACGCGGACAGGTTCTCCCGGCGAAACCTCTGCCGCCGACCGCATTCACCTCGCCCAAGCGCATTACGCGCTGAACACGGCGGTCAGCCCTCTATGGCAGCGCAGCACCCATCCGCCTCGGAACGCGGGCAACTCGATCTGTTTCGGGCGCTTCCCGGTGAACTCGCGCCACGAGACGCGCAGGATCTCATGGCTTATCCTTTCTTTTCCCTTTCCAAATCGCACCGTATCCGCCCAATTGACTTTGCGCTGGGCAACGTCTCGATCCGTGTCGAAGCTGTTCCCGATCACGGTATGGCGACGATCTGGGACGCCGATATACTGATCTGGGCGGCCAGCCAGATCGTGGAAGCGCGGGACGCCGGTCTGCGCACGTCGCGCCTGATGGCGGCAACGCCTTATGAAATCCTGACATTCACAGGGCGCGGAACCTCCCTGAGGGACTATCAGCGCCTGAAGGCGGCGCTGGACCGGCTGCAATCGACCACGGTTGCAACCTCGATCCGCCAGCGCGCGAATGGACGGCGACATCGTTTTTCGTGGATCAACGAATGGCACGAGCGGACCGATGCCAATGGCCGCCCGGACGGCATCGAGATGATCGTGCCCGACTGGTTCTACAGTGCGGTTCTGGATGACGCCCTGATCCTCACCATCGACCGGGCCTATTTCAATCTGACCGGCGGGTTGGATCGATGGCTCTATCGCCTGGTGCGCAAGCATGGTGGGCGGCAGAAAAACGGTTGGCGGTTCGACTTCCGTCACCTGCACCAGAAATCGGGCAGTCTGTCGCCGTTCAAGCGCTTCGCCTTCGAGCTGCGCGACATTATCCGCCGCCAGCCACTGCCCGGCTACACCCTGTTCGCCGAGGTCGAAACCGGCGGCCGGATGCTGCTCGCTTTCGAGCCTGTCCCGGCCTGTGGAAAACCTGTGGATAGTCTCGTGCTATCGGGAACCCGGACTATCGTGCCATCAGGAACCGGAGGCTCGTGCTATCGGGAACCCAAACACCTCCTATCCTTCGGTAACAAAAGCGAAAATCGCGCCCTTAACTTAGAGTCTAACACAGAATCTAACTTTGAAGAGCGGCAGCGCGATGTGGAAAAGCTCATCGCGAAGGCTGGTGCGGCCCTCAGATCGGGTGCCCATAAAGGCAAGCTGACACCCCCAAAGCAAGGATCGCCCGCGTCAACAAGCACGCCTGAACTTCCTCTCGGCAAACCGGGAGGACGGCGATGATTGTCGCGCTCCTCAATCAGAAAGGCGGCGTGGGCAAGACGACGCTGGCGCTGCATCTCGCCGGAGCCTGGGCCGCGGAAGGCAAGCGCGTCATCCTGATCGATGCCGACCCGCAAGGCTCCGCACTCGACTGGTCGGAGCGGCGCAGCGATGAAGGGCTGCCAAGGCTGTTCACCGTCATCGGACTTACCCGCGATACCCTGCACAGGGAGGCGCCGGAACTGGCGCGTGACGCGGATCATGTCGTCATTGATGGTCCGCCCCGTGTCGCTGGTCTGATGCGCTCTGCGCTGCTTGCAGCCGATCTGGCGCTGATCCCGGTGCAGCCATCGCCCTTCGACGGCTGGGCCTCGGCCGAGATGCTGGCGCTTCTGAGCGAAGCACGCATCTATCGTCCCGAGCTTGCCGCCCGTTTTCTGCTGAACCGATGCGGTGCGCGCACCATCATCGCCCGCGAAACGGCCCAAACACTAGCGGACCACGATCCACCCTTGCTGGCCACGACCATCGGCCAGCGCGTCGCCTTCGCTGAAGCCGCACAAACCGGGCGACTGGTCTCAGAGACCGATGGCGGCGAACGGGCTGCACTGGAGGTCACAGCCCTGGTGGCCGAGATCGATAGCCTCGGGCTCGGGAGGATTGTGCGATGACACGTCCACCCGCCAAATCCGGCTTCGCATCGCGTCCCGGCAATCCCGATAGCTGGGTCAGGGCTGCCGATACACCGGTAACAGGAAAGATGGCTGCCGATGCGTTTACCGCCCGCCTGACCATCGACATCACGCCCGAGCTACGCGGGCGCATCAAGGTCGCTGCCTTCCGGCGCGGCGTCACGGTCGCCGTGATGTTGCGCGAGCTGCTGGTCCGCGAGTTTCCACCCACCGAAGGAGATCAGCCATGACCGGCAAGACCGCGTGTGCAGTGCATGAACATCCGCGGCCGGGCGGACCAGCTCCGTTCACCACATTGGTCGAACTGACCTTCCAGAAGAAGAAGGTCGAGCGCTGGATCAGGTTCGGTCACAAGAGCTTTGAGCAGATCATCGACCGCCGCTGCAGTCTGATCGGTTTTGCGCCCGAAAGCATCTTTGCCTTCGTCCGCTGGGCCTCCAACGATTACGGCACCATCGTCTCGCGGCTCGACATCCTGCGCGCCGTTGGTCGCGGCGAACCGTACCAGACCGTGCCCTTCGTTCGTCCTGGCTGCGAGATCCTGCTGCGTATTGATGGCTGGCGACAAGTCCAGCGGGTGCTGGCCCTGATTGATGCCGTGGACGCGCTTGGCATCGATCCGGCGGATGTTGCGCCGGACCATTGGCGGCACGTCCACAACCGCTTGAGTGCCGGTCAGGAACCCAACCCCTACACCCCGGAACGCCATGCCGCGTGGCTCAACCGCCGGAGGATCTGGACATGAGCCGCCGTCATATCCTCGCCGTGTCCATGCTGGCCGTCGGCACGCTTGTCGCCACGGCGGTTGCCGATCTGCCAACCCGGCTGATCTGGAACGCGACTGCCAGCGCGCCCATCGGCTTCTACACGGTTGCTCCCGCCGATACGCTCGAAATTCCAGAACTCGTCGTCATCGCGCCGCCCGAACCGCTGGAGCAGTTCATGGTCGAGCGCGGCTATATCGGGCGGGGCGTGCCGCTGTTGAAACGCGTCCTCGGCTTGCCGGGACAGCGCGTCTGCCGCAGCGGTGCGACGATCACCGTCGATAACGTCGAGATGGGCGCCGCACTGGAGCGCGACCGCATGGGCCGCGATCTGCCGGTCTGGCAGGGCTGCCGCATCATCCGCGACGGCGAACTCTTCCTGATGAATTGGGACATCCGGGACAGCCTCGACGGCCGTTACTTCGGACCTGTTCTCGCCAGTTCCGTCATCGGGCGAGCGCTCCCGCTCTGGACCGATGAGGAAGGCGATGGCCGCTACGAATGGCGGGCGGCCACGCATTGAACCCACGCCAAATCCACAAACACAGGAGACATACCATGCCACAGATCGGTCAATTTGCGCGTGACGCATCCGGCTTCGCCGGTCAGCTCGTCACGCTCACCATGAAGCGCGATCTCGTTATCGTGCCCGCCGAACATTCCGATGCGGAGAATGCGCCGGACTATCGCGTCCATTTCATTGAACATGACGGGCCGGAGGTCGGTGCTGCATGGAAACGCACCGGCGAAAAGGCTGGCGAATATCTCTCGGTGCTGCTCGACGATCCCGCCTTACCGCAGCCGATCCGCGCCAATCTGTTTCGCGACGACGATGCAGGCTCGTCATGGTCGCTGCACTGGAGCCGCCCGCGGCCCCGCGAAGATCGGGACTGAGATCATGCGATCCCGCGCCCTTCTTCTCTTCACGGCCCTTCTGTCGGCTGGCAGCGGCTCGATGCCGGCCATGGCGCAGGTCACGCCGCAACCCGCGCCTGTTACCGCGCATCCCCATGCTGCTTTCATTGCAGAGGCGTCACAGCGTTTCAGCATTCCAGAGCACTGGATTCGGGCCGTGCTGGGTGTGGAAAGCGCGGGCGATGTGCGCGCCATTTCATCGGCGGGCGCGATGGGACTGATGCAGGTCATGCCCGATACCTGGGCGGGCCTGCGCAGCCGCCATGGCCTCGGGCGCGATCCTTACGATCCGCGTGACAACATCCTCGCAGGTACGGCGTATCTGCGGGAGATGTGGGACCGCTATGGCAATGTCGCGGCCATGCTTGCCGCCTACAATGCCGGTCCCGGTCGCTATGACGAGCATCTGGCGACAGGTCGCACTTTGCCCGCAGAAACACGCGCCTATGTCGCCACGCTCGCACCTGTTCTCGGCAGGGCGACTGCGCCTGATGTGCCGACGATCGTGCCGCCGCCGCCACCGGATTGGCGCGAAGCCCCGCTCTTCGTTGCGCAAGCCGGCGGCATTTCAGCGGCGGTTAATCAGCCATCGAGCGACATCCACGCAACCGCTTCTCTGCGCGATCCCGCCGTTCAGGAGCCGCAGGACAGCGGCATATTCGTGGCCCTTGCGAGCGATGGCGACAAGCCATGAGCATGGCGTTTACGCGCTCGTTCGGTCCATTTCCGGTGTGCAGTCAGGCTTGGGTGCGCCTGGCAGCATTCCCGGCAGGAAGGGCAAAAAGGGAAGGAAAGGCGGAGGGCAAGATAAAGGAAACCGGCACCCTGTCGGGGCGGTTTCTGGGCAAGCCCTTGTCTGCACACTGTTTTGGGGCGCGGCGCACGGCACCCTGCTTTTGGGTCTCGGGTGCCGCGATATGGCGCAAAGCCTTGGCTTTGTTGGGTTTTGACCGGCACTATAGCCTAATATCTGCCGTTTCCGTGTCTAAACGGCAGGGAATGGGCTCATGAGCGCCGACGACGAGAATCGCTTTCGCCCGAAGCCAGGCCGCATCAGGTCGGACGTGCCGAAGGCAGGCAAGGCGAAGAGCTTTCTGACGCAGGCGAAGAAGCTGGCGCGTCAGCTTAGCAACAGCCCTAGTAGATCATCGTCATTCGCATCACGGACGTCCTCGTCGTCCTCATCGGGTTCGGCCGGAAAGAGCGGGAAGGCATCGCGCGCTGGCAAAGGTCCGGGCGTCAAGCGTGGCCGTGGCGCGGCCTATGTCCGCGCCCGAACCCTGTCGGGCGGTTGGCGGCACAGTGCGGCCGGCGTGCGCCGCGTCGTCGTCAAAACCCGTTATGTCCAGAGCGCGGGAAAGAATGGAAAAGGGGCTGCCCATCTGCGCTACATCCAGCGCGACGGAACCTCACGTGATGGCGAGCGTGGTCAGCTTTATTCCGCCACCGAGGACCGCGCCGATGGTGATGCGTTCCTTGAACGCGGCAAGGATGACCGCCACCAGTTCCGCTTCATCGTCTCGCCCGAAGATGCCGCCGATCTTTCCGACCTCACCGAACACACCCGCGATCTGATGAGCCGCATCGAGGCCGACCTTGGCACGAAACTCGATTGGGTGGCTGTCAATCACCACAATACCGGCCATCCCCATGTCCATGTCATCGTTCGGGGCAAGGACGATCTGGGCGAGAACCTGGTCATCAATGGCGACTATCTCGCCAATGGCATTCGTGAGCGGGCGAGCGAACTGACCACGCTGGAACTCGGCCCCGTGACCGAGATCGAGCAGAGCCGCAAGCTGTCTGCCGAAATCGATCAGGACCGCTTCACGCGCATCGACCGCGCCATGACCGAGGAAGCCGACGAAAGGTTCCTCGATCTGCGCCACGAACCGGCAGATGCACGCCGCCAGTTCAACCGCACACTTCGCCTGCGCCGTCTCGCCAAGCTGGAAAAGATGGGGCTGGCTACGGAACATGCACCCGGCGTCTGGGAGCTTGGCGCGAAGATGGAACCGGCGCTGCGTGAACTCGGTGAGCGCGGTGACATCATCCGCAACATGCACAAGGCGCTGAAGGCCGATGGGCAGGAACGTGATCCGATGACCTTCCAGCTTCACCATGCCGCACCCGCGGCGCCCATCACCGGCCGCGTCGTGGACAAATATCTCACCGACGAGATGGGCGAGAACCTGACCCTCGTGGTCGACGGCATCGACGGGCGAACACACCATCTTCCCGGCATTGATCCGGCCCGCGTCGAAGACGCCCGGATTGGCAGCATCATCGAGGTCGGTCCCGCCGATACAGCACAGCGCCCATCCGATCGCACCATCGCTGCGATCTCGGAGAATGGCATTTATCGCCCGAGCCGCCACCTCGAACAGGCGAAGTTCGAGGGGCGTGTGCCGGGCGGGGATTACGAGGGTTATGTCGATGCCCATGTCCGGCGGCTGGAGGCGTTGCGCCGGGCCGGGATTGCCGAGCGGATCGACGCCGACCGGTATCGCATCCCGGAAGACTTCGAAAGCCGCGCCACTGCCTATGATGCCGGTCGCAACCGGCAGGCCAGCATCCGTGTCGTCTCGACCTTCGACCTGGAAAAGCAGATCGGCGCCGATGGTGCGACCTGGCTGGACCGGCGACTGGTTACGTCGGACGCCTCGGATATTACCCCGGCAGGGTTCGGGGAACAGGTACGAGAGGCGATGGACCAGCGCCGCGAGCATCATATCGCACAGGGCGATGCCACGCGGCAGCAGAATGGACGCATTCTCTATCGGCGCAACCTGCTCGCCAATCTGCGGGAACGGGAAGTGGCCCGCGTCGGTGCAGAGATGGCTGAGAGCAAGGCGTTGCCGTTCCGGGCGGCTGCCGATGGCGAAAATATCAGCGGCAAGTTCACCGGGACCGCACATCTATCGAGCGGCAAGTTCGCCATTGTCGAAAAGAGCCACGAGTTCACTCTTGTCCCATGGCGGCCAGTGATCGACCGCCAGCTCGGCCGCGAGGTTGCGGGCATCGTGCAGGGTGGATCGGTATCGTGGCAAATGGGGCGAACACGAGGACTCGGGATTTGAGCCTTTGCCGATCTGGCACCTCGCAAATTGTTCTGTCGACATCGGCATCTGAAAGGGCCTGTCCGATGTGCCGCCGATAGTATCCGGCAACACGGCACCCCTGCTTTTCCTGTTGCCGCTTTCGAAAACGTCTATTCTTTGATCGGCTCCGACTCTCTTGCCGATTGGAGCCTGTATGCGTGGTGGCCGAATACTCTGGGGCCAGATCATTGTCGTATTCACCATTGTCCTGGTGATGGTCTGGACTTCGACACAATGGGTGGCCTTCCGCCTTGGCTTTCAGCCCCAGCTCGGCAATCCATGGTTCGATGTTGCGGGATGGCCGGTCTATTATCCTCCGGCCTTCTTCTGGTGGTGGTTTTCCTATGACGCCTATGCGCCCGGTATTTTCACCGAAGGCGCGTTCATCGCCACGTCCGGGGCGTTGTTCGCTATCGCCGCCGCTTTTTTCATGTCGATCATCCGGGCGCGCGAGGCGCGCAACGTCGCCACCTACGGTTCTGCGCGATGGGCCGAGGACAAGGAAATCCATGCTGCCGGACTGCTCGGTCCCGATGGCGTGGTCCTTGGCAGGCATAGCAAGGACTATCTCCGGCACGACGGCCCCGAGCATGTCCTTTGTTTCGCGCCCACCCGATCAGGCAAAGGCGTCGGTCTCGTTGTGCCGACGCTGCTGACCTGGCCGGGAAGTTGCATCGTGCACGACATCAAGGGTGAGAACTGGAATCTGACGGCCGGCTTCCGGTCCCATCACGGCCGCGTCCTGCTGTTCGATCCGACCAATGTGCATTCCGCAGCTTACAACCCGCTGCTGGAAGTCCGTCAGGGGGAGTGGGAAGTCCGCGATGTCCAGAACATCGCGGATATTCTGGTCGATCCCGAGGGCAGTCTCGACAAGCGCAACCATTGGGAAAAGACCAGCCATTCGCTACTGGTCGGCGCCATCCTGCATGTTCTCTATGCCGAGAAGGACAAGACGCTGGCGGGGGTCGCGAGCTTTCTGTCCGATCCGCGCCGTCCGGTCGAGGCGACCTTGCGCGCCATGATGGACACGCCGCATCTGGGCGAAGCCGGTGTGCATCCCGTCATCGCCTCATCGGCACGCGAACTGCTTAACAAGTCCGAGAACGAACGCTCCGGCGTGCTGTCCACGGCGATGTCCTTTCTCGGTCTCTACCGAGATCCGGTCGTGGCCCGCGTGACGGCCCGCTGCGACTGGCGCATTGCTGATCTGGTCGGAGCAAAAGAACCGGTCAGCCTCTACCTCGTCGTACCGCCCTCGGACATCAACCGGACCAAGCCGCTGATCCGTCTGATCCTCAATCAGGTCGGGCGGCGGCTGACCGAGGAACTGGAAACCACCGGAAAACGCCATCGTCTCCTGTTGATGCTGGACGAGTTCCCCGCGCTCGGGCGGCTTGATTTCTTTGAATCGGCGCTCGCCTTCATGGCCGGCTACGGCCTCAAAGCGTTCCTGATCGCGCAGTCGCTCAACCAGATCGAGCGCGCCTATGGGCAGAACAACGCCATTCTCGACAACTGCCATGTGCGTGTCGCCTTTGCTGCCAACGATGAACGCACCGCCAAGCGGATTAGCGACGCGCTCGGCACGGCGACAGAAATGCGCGATTCCACCAACTATGCCGGTCATCGCCTCGCGCCCTGGCTCGGGCATCTCATGGTTTCGCGGCAGGAAACAGCGCGGCCGCTCCTGACACCGGGCGAGATCATGCAGCTTCCGCCAACCGACGAGATCGTCATGGTAGCGGGTGTGCCGCCCATCCGCGCCGCCAAGGCGCGCTACTATGCCGATGCGCGGCTTCAGGAACGGGTGCTGCCGCCGCCCGATCTGCGCAAGCCGTCGGTGAAGATGGCAACATCGGCGCCAGACGACTGGACGAGCCGTGTTGTTGCGGCCGCGGCCGGCCACGGCCCCACGTCGAACACGTCCGACGACGATCCTGCCAATGCCGGTATCCGTCGTGAGCCGGAGCTTCCCGAGCATGAGGAAATCATCCCGCCGCCACCGCCGCCATCGCAGGAGTTCGATTTTCTCGATGATGAGCCCGACGTCGATGCCGCCAAAGCCCGTGCCATGCGTCAGCGGATGCGCATGGTCGCGCGGCAGGCGTCACTCGACCCAAATGACGGCATCGAGCTTTGAGAAGGAAGACAGGCATGACGAGTCGCACCCGCATGAATGTCTACTTCTCCCCGGATCTGCTGAAGCAGGTCGAGGGTCTGGCGCTGCGTCGCAATGTTTCAAAATCCGCAGTGATCGAGGCTGCGGTAGCATCCTTCCTGTCCGGTGACACGACCGAACGGCTGGAAGCCGCAATGTCGCGACGCCTGGATAAGCTTGGCCGCCAGTTCGATATGCTGGACGAAGATGTCGCCATCCTCGGCGAGACGCTTTCGCTGTTCGTACAATTCTGGCTCACCATGACGCCGCCGCTGTCAGATAGCGCGAAACAATCGGCGCGCATCAAGGGCAACGAGCGCTTCGAAGGCTTCATGCAGACGCTGGGCAAGCGCCTGGCTTCCGGCGACAGGTTCCTGAAAGAGTTGTCGCGGGATATGGATTCGCTTCACGATCTTTCGTCACAAGGCCAGTCCGAAGCGGATGGAAACCAGCTCTGAACTTTCGATCCATCCTATTTACCGCCCTGCGCCGCCGATGCCCGCACACGCGTAAACATCTGTTGAAACGGCCCTAAATCAGGTTCTTTTAATCGACCCCAATCCGGGGTCCGTCTTTTGCGCGTCCCGCCATGAATGGGGCCGCCATGACCGCATCACATCAGAAACCCGAGACGATTGCGCGTGGTGCGCGGATGCTGCGCACCGCGCTCGGTGCATCGATTGCCCGGTTTCTGGAAGATCCAGCTGTGGTCGAGGTGATGCTGAATCCCGATGGCCGCATCTGGGTGGATCGGCTCTCCGAAGGGCTGGCCGATACGGGGGAGAGGCTGTCGGCTGCCGATGGCGAGCGGATCGTCAGGCTGGTCGCCCATCATGTCGGCGCCGAGGTTCATGCCCGCAATCCGCGTGTGTCGGCTGAACTGCCCGAGACCGGAGAGCGCTTCGAAGGGTTGCTGCCGCCTGTCGTCACGGCGCCGACCTTTGCCATCCGCAAGCCTGCCGTCGCGGTGTTCACGCTCGACGACTATGTAAACGCTGGGATCATGACCAGTGCTCAGGCCGAGGTGCTGCGCCTGAACGTCGCTACGCGCGCCAATATCCTTGTCGCGGGCGGCACCTCGACCGGAAAAACCACGCTGACCAACGCGCTGCTGGCAGAAGTCGCCAAGACTTCGGACCGCGTCGTGATCATTGAAGACACGCGCGAACTGCAATGCGCCGCGCCCAATCTGGTCGCGATGCGCACCAAGGATGGCGTGGCGACCCTCTCCGACCTGGTGCGTTCGTCGCTGCGCCTGCGCCCGGATCGCATCCCGGTCGGCGAGGTGCGCGGGTCCGAAGCTCTCGACCTCCTTAAAGCCTGGGGCACCGGCCATCCGGGCGGGATCGGCACCATCCATGCCGGTTCCGGCATTGGCGCGCTGCGACGCCTCGAACAGCTCATCCAGGAAGCCGTCATCACCGTCCCGCGCGCCCTGATTGCCGAGACAATCGACCTCGTCGCCGTTCTTGCTGGACGCGGCTCTTCCCGCCGGCTGGTTGAACTCGCCCGCGTCGATGGGCTGGGGCCGGACGGCGATTACGCCATCACGCATCCCATCACTTTGGCAACCACCCCGAAAGGAAACCCTTCATGATCCGCACGATTTCACGCGGCTGCCGCATCATGGCAACCGCCGCTGCCACTGTTTCCATCAACCTGATGCTGGCACCCGCCGCGCACGCCTCCGGCTCGTCGATGCCCTGGGAAGCCCCGCTTCAATCAATTCTCCAGTCGATCGAGGGTCCTGTCGCCAAGATCATCGCCGTCATCGTCATCATCGCCACCGGCCTGGCGCTGGCCTTCGGCGATACCTCCGGCGGCTTCCGCCGCCTGATCCAGATCGTCTTCGGCCTGTCCATCGCCTTCGCCGCGTCGAGCTTCTTCCTGTCGTTCTTCTCGTTCGGCGGCGGGGCGCTCATCTGATGGCGGGCGGGTTTGAACAGCTCGATGCGGTGCCGGGCTTCTCCATCCCGGTTCACCGGGCGCTGACCGAGCATATCCTGCTCGGCGGCGCACCGCGTTCGATTGCCATCGTCAACGGCACGCTGGCCGGCGCCGTCGGCCTCGGCCTTCGTCTCTGGCTGGTTGGCATCGCCATCTGGGCGGTCGGTCATTTCCTCGCGGTATGGGCTGCCAAACGCGATCCGCTTTTTGTCGAGGTGGGCCGTAGGCATCTGCGCATACCCGGTCATCTGTCGGTGTGAGGGCGCAGCCATGATGAACCTCACCGAATATCGCCGTACCGCTACCCGCCTCGCGGATTTCCTGCCCTGGGCCGCGCTGGTTGGCTCGGGCGTCGTGCTGAACAAGGACGGCAGTTTCCAGAGGACTGCAAAGTTTCGCGGGCCGGATCTGGATTCCGCTGTTGCCGCCGAACTGGTCGCGGTCGCCGGGCGTATCAACAACGCCGTGCGCCGGCTCGGCTCCGGCTGGTCGATCTTTGTTGAGGCACAACGAAGCGAAGCCTCGACCTATCCCGGCAGCCAATTTCCTGATCCGGCCTCCGCTCTGGTCGATGCCGAGCGCAAAGCTGCCTTCGAGGAAGCGGGCACGCATTTCGTGTCACGCTACTTCCTGACCTTCCTCTGGCTGCCACCCGCCGAAGATGCAGCTCGCGCCGAGACCTGGCTCTACGAGGGCCGTGAGCAATCCGGCGTCAATCCATGGGAGCTGATGCGCGGCTTCATCGACCGCACCGACCGCGTGCTGGCGCTGCTCGACGGCTTCATGCCCGAATGCCACTGGATCGATGACGCGGGCACGCTGACCTATCTCCATTCCACGATTTCCACGAACCGCCATCGTGTCCGCGTGCCCGAAGTGCCCATGCACCTCGATGCGCTGCTGGCCGATCAGCCGCTGACTGGCGGGTTGGAACCGCGCCTTGGTGACAAGCATCTGCGCGTCCTGACCATTATCGGCTTTCCGACAGCGACCACGCCCGGCCTGCTCGACGAGATGAACCGGCTCGCGTTCCCGTATCGCTGGTCCACCCGCGCCATCCTGATGGACAAGACGGACGCGACGAAACTCCTCACCAAAATCCGCCGTCAATGGTTCGCCAAGAGAAAATCCATCGCCGCGATACTCAAGGAGGTGATGACCAACGAGCAATCGGCGCTGGTGGACACCGATGCGTCCAACAAGGCACTCGATGCCGACATGGCCTTGCAGGAGCTGGGCGCTGACGTCGCCGGCATGGCCTATGTCACAGCAACCGTCACCGTCTGGGACGCCGATCCCCGTATCGCCGACGAGAAGCTCCGTCTGGTCGAGAAGATCATTCAGGGCCGTGACTTCACGGCCATGTCGGAAACCGTCAATGCCGTCGATGCCTGGCTAGGCTCGATCCCCGGACATGCCTACGCCAATGTCCGGCAGCCGCCGGTCTCGACGCTCAACCTCGCCCACATGATCCCTCTATCGGCCGTGTGGGCGGGGCCGGAACGGAACGAACATCTCGGAGCGCCCCCCTTGCTATACGGCAAGACCGAAGGTTCGACTCCGTTCCGGCTTTCCCTTCATGTCGGCGACGTGGGCCATACCCTCGTCGTCGGCCCGACCGGCGCGGGCAAGTCCGTGCTGCTGGCGCTGATGGCGTTGCAATTTCGCCGCTATGATCGCAGCCAGATTTTCGCTTTCGATTTCGGGGGATCGATCCGGGCATCCGCGCTCGCCATGGGTGGCGACTGGCATGATCTCGGCGGTGGGCTGACCGAGGGATCGGAGGTTTCCGTTTCCCTGCAACCGCTGGCGCGGATCGATGATGCCTATGAGCGGTCATGGGCCGCTGACTGGATCGCCGCGATCCTGATGCGTGAAGGCATGACCATCACGCCGGAGGTGAAGGAGCACATCTGGACGGCGCTGACATCGCTGGCATCCGCCCCGGCGGGGGAACGGACCATCACCGGCCTTGCCGTGCTGCTGCAATCCAACGATCTGAAACAGGCGTTGCGCCCTTACTGCATTGGCGGCGCCTATGGCCGGTTGCTCGACGCCGAGGCCGAACATCTCGGATCAGCCGATGTACAGGCCTTCGAGATCGAGGGGCTGGTCGGCACTGGGGCTGCGCCTGCCGTCCTGTCCTATCTGTTTCATCGGATCGGCGACCGGCTCGACGGTCGGCCAACCCTGCTCATCATCGACGAAGGCTGGCTGGCGCTCGATGATAAGGGGTTCGCCAATCAACTCCGCGAATGGCTGAAGACACTCAGGAAGAAGAACGCTTCCGTCATCTTCGCCACGCAGTCGCTCTCGGACATTGACGGCAGCAATATCGCGCCCGCCATCATCGAAAGCTGCCCGACGCGGCTGCTTCTTCCGAATGAACGCGCCATCGAGCCGCAGATCACGGCAATCTACCGCCGCTTCGGCCTCAATGACCGGCAAATCGAGATCCTCGCGCGGGCCACGCCCAAGCGGGACTACTACTGCCAATCGCGGCGCGGCAATCGCCTGTTCGAGCTTGGCCTTAGCGAAGTCGGTCTCGCGCTCTGCGCCGCATCATCCAAATCCGATCAGACCCGTATCGCCGAACTCGTCGCCGAGCATGGGCAGGACGGTTTTCTCGCGGCCTGGCTGCGCGATCGCGGCGTCGAATGGGCCGTCGATCTGATCCCGAACCTCACCAATCTTGTCGAACGGACAGAGCCCGCTCGGCCGGTCGCGCCAGATCAAATCCATCCAGATGACAGCCAAGAAAAGGAGACCCTGCCATGATCCGTATCCCCGTTTCCCGATATGTCAGTGCATCCGTGCTGGCGCTGACGCTCGCCATGCCTGTTGCACTGTCGCCCATGCTGACAAGCCCCGCTCACGCTTTTGGCTTCGGCCGCATCGTCTATGATCCGACCAACTATGCGCAGAACCTTCTGACTGCCGCACGCACGCTGGAGCAGATCAACCACCAGATCACCTCGCTTCAGAATGAAGCGCAGATGCTCATCAATCAGGCGAAGAATCTCGCCAGTCTGCCATATTCCTCGCTCCAGACTTTGCAGCAGAATGTCCAGCGCACGCAGCAGCTTCTGGCCCAGGCGCAGAACATTGCCTTCGACGTGCAGAACGTCGATCAAATGTTCCACCAGAAATACGGCAAGGTTTCGCTGTCCGCGACCGACGCCCAGCTCGTCGCCGATGCGCGGTCCCGTTGGCAGAATACGGTCGGCGGCTTGCAGGACGCCATGCGCGTGCAGGCCGGTGTCGTTGGCAATATCGACACCAATCGCGCTGAAATGTCCGCCCTTGTCGGGCAGAGCCAGAACGCCACCGGCGCGTTGCAGGCGACACAGGCGGGCAATCAGCTTCTCGCGCTCCAGTCGCAGCAGCTTTCCGACCTGATCGCGCTGATGTCCGCCAATGGTCGCTCCGAAGCCCTGATCGAAGCCGAGCGTGCCACCGCCGCCGAACAAGGCCGCATCCAGCGCGAGCGCTTTCTGACGCCGGGATCGGGCTATCAGCCCGGCAATGCCCGGATGTTCGGCAACGGCAACAACTGACCGGACAGGAGGGGCGCGACATGGACGGCAAGATGCTGGCCCGGCTGGGCGCGATCATATTCGTGGCCATCGCCATCACCGCGACGGTGATCGAAATGACACGCGAGGACGAACCAGCCCAGCCCCGTCCGGCCCCGGCGCTTCAGGCGCCTGCCGATCCACTGCGCCAGAGCCTGCGCCACTGCCAGCAACTTGGCGAGGCAGCCGTGAACGATCCCGGCTGCCTCGCCATCTGGGCCGAGAACCGCGACCGTTTCCTCGGCCGGACGCCGGTGCCCGCCGCCCCGCATCAGAACGGGGGGCAGTGAACCATGGGCGGCACCGGCGTCATCGACAATTTCCTGGGCGTCTTCACCAGCTATATCGACAGCGGCTTCGGCCTGCTTGGCGGCGAGGTCGCCTTCATCGCCACCACGCTAATCGTCATCGACGTGACGCTGGCCGCACTCTTCTGGTCCTGGGGTACGGATGACGACATCATCGCACGCCTCGTCAAGAAGACGCTTTTTGTCGGTGTCTTCGCATACCTGATCGGCAACTGGAACAATCTCGCCCAGATCATCTTCGACAGCTTCGCTGGTCTTGGCCTGAAAGGTTCGGGCACTAGCTTTTCCGCCGCCGATCTGCTGCGGCCCGGCAAGGTGGCGCAGACTGGCCTCGATGCCGGTCGCCCGCTGCTCGAATCCATCTCGGACATGATGGGTTATTGGTCGTTTTTCGAGAACTTCATCCAGATCGCTTGCCTGATGTTCGCCTGGGCGCTGGTACTGCTGGCCTTCTTCATTCTCGCCGTGCAGCTCTTCGTCACGCTGATCGAGTTCAAGCTGACCACGCTGGCGGGCTTTGTCCTTATTCCCTTCGGCCTCTTCGGCAAGACCGCCTTCATGGCCGAGCGCGTTCTTGGCAATGTCGTCTCCTCCGGCATCAAGGTGCTGGTGCTCGCCGTCATCATCGGCATCGGCTCGACATTGTTCTCGCAGTTTACGGCCGGTTTCGGCGGCGTGACGCCGACCATCGACGACGCCATGGCGATCGTGCTGGCCGCACTTTCCCTTCTCGGCCTCGGCATCTTCGGTCCCGGCATCGCTTCCGGTCTGGTTTCTGGCGGCCCGCAGCTTGGCGCAGGTGCAGCAGTTGGAACCGGTCTCGCCGCTGGCGGCATGATGCTTGCTGGCGGCGCTGCCGCAGGCATGGCCGCGAAGGGAGGGGCAGCGGCGCTGTCGGGTGGATCTGCTGCCGTCCGTGGCGGTGCTGCTGCCGCAGGGGCGGCGAGCGCCGCCTATAGTGTCGGATCGCTCGGCCAGTCAGGGGCTGCCGGTGTTGCCTCCGGCCTCGGCGGTGTTGCCCGCGCGGCAGGCTCCGCCGCCGCATCGCCCCTGAAACGGACGGCCTCGAAAGCAGCGGAAAACGTCAAATCCAGCTTCTCCGATGGCGCGCGCGCCGGGCTCGGCGTCACCGGTGGATCGTCCTCGCAGGGAACCATTGGTGGTGCGAGCGTGGCCGGTGCCGCACCCGCCTCCGCACCGGCGGGTGGACCGCCTGCATGGGCGCAGCAGATGCACCGCCGCCAGGCGCTCAATCACGGCACGACCATGGCCGCCCATGCCGTCCGCTCCGGTGACAGCCACGGCGGCGGCTCTTCCGTCAACATTTCCGAAAGTGACCGCTCATGAACATCATCAGACGTCCAGCGACCCATTACGGCAAATCGCCCGAACCCGAGACGCCTTACCAGAAAGCCGCGCAAGTATGGGACGAGCGTATTGGCACGGCTCGCGCGCAGGCCAAGAACTGGCGCTATATGGCCTTCGGCTCGCTGATCCTCTCGGCGGGCTTCGCTGCCGCGCTCGTTCTGCAATCGGCGCGAGGGACCGTCGTGCCCTGGGTGGTGCAGGTCGATAATCTCGGCCAGGCCCAGACCGTCGCCTCAGCCACGGCCGATTACCGTCCGACCGATCCGCAGATCGCCTTCCATCTTGGCCGCTTCATCGAGCAGACGCGCTCGATCCCGGCGGACGCCATCATCGTGCGCCAGAACTGGCTGCGCGCCTATGAGTTCACCACGGATAGGGGAGCGGCCGCGCTCAACGACTATGCCCGCGCCAACGATCCGTTCACCCGTGTCGGCCGCCAGCAGATCGCAGTCGAGGTTTCCAGCGTCATACGCGCCTCGAACGACAGCTTCCGCGTTGCCTGGACCGAGCGTCACTATGAGAACGGGCAGCTTTCCAGGACCGAGCGCTGGACCGCGATCCTGACCATCGTGATCCAGACGCCGCGCGATGCCGAGCGTCTGCGCGCCAATCCGCTCGGCATCTACGTCAATGCAATTTCATGGTCGCGGGAGATGAGCCAATGACCATCGCGTTTCCCCGCAATTCCGCCTTGCCGGTTTTCCGTAAGCCCGCCCTCGCGGCTTTGATGCTCTCGGCCACCATGCTGGCAGGCTGCGCCACCAACAAGACGCCGCAGTTCAGCTATGATGCCAATGTTCCGGCTCTACCGACCGTGCAGGCCACCGTTACGGATGATCGGCCCCGACCGCTTCACACGCCGCCAGCCTGGACGGTTGCGCGTGGTGGGACCGCAGCGGGAACACCGGCAGGCCGGGTCGAGAACGCCAATGCCGCCGCCCGCGTCGAACCGCGCCGCGAGGGTTACTATAACGCCATCCAGATCTATCCCTGGTCGGAAGGCGCGCTCTATCAGGTCTATGCAGCACCAGGACAGATCACCAATATCGCGCTGGAGCCGGGCGAAAGCCTGACCGGCGCGGGACCGATCGCGGCGGGAGACACCGCTCGCTGGATCATTGGCGATACCGAGAGCGGGAGCGGTACGTCGCGCCGGGTCCATATTCTCGTCAAACCATCCCGATCCGACATCTCAACCAATCTCGTGGTGACGACCGATCGACGCACCTATATGATCGAGCTGCGCGCCCGCGAGGCGCTCTATATGCCGTCCGTATCTTGGTCTTATCCGGCGCTGCCTGCCGGTCAGCGCCAGACCGTTCCCGCAGCACCCATCATCCCGGTCGAGGCGGCACGCAACTATCGTTACGGCCTGACCGGAGATACGCCGCCATGGCGGCCGATTTCCGTCTTCGACGATGGCCGCCGTGTCTATGTCGTTTTCCCGCGCGGCATCGTGCAGGGAGAGATGCCGCCGATCTTCGTCATCGGTTCCAAGGGCGAGACCCAGATCGTCAATTCCCGTGTTCACCAGAACATCTTGATCGTCGATCGGCTGTTCGGAGCGGCTGAGCTGCGTCTTGGTAGCGGCAAGCAGCAGCAGACGGTCAGGATCGTTCGCATCGAGCAAAGGCAAGCTGCCCAGCCCGCCAAAACCGGGGAGCAACCGTCATGAGTGAAGAGGCCACCACCAACCCAACGCCGATGCGTCTGCGTGCCGAGCCGCCGCGCGTCACGCGCCTGTCGCGCAAGATGCTGGCCGGTGCCGGGGCTGTTGCGCTCCTCGGTATCGGCGGGGCGCTGATCTATGCGTTCCAGACGCGCGACATGAGCGGAAACGGTGAAGAACTCTATTCGACCGAGAATCGCGCCACGGCAGATGGACTGGCGGGTCTGCCGAAGGATTATACCGGGCCGGTCCTGGGGCCGGCATTGCCGGGCGATCTCGGTGGCCCGATCCTGGATGCCCAGAACCGGGGTCAGCCCGTCACGCCGCCCGCCATGGCGACGCCTGCCCGCGATCCTGCCGAAGAGCGCCGGCTTGCCGAAGAAGAAGCTGCGCGTCTCAGTACAGTGTTCTTCCAGTCCGGGCCAAGAGTGGCGACGACGCCTGGCTCCAATATGCCGGGCCTTGCTGGCCTTGACCTTGGTGGCCAGCCCGCAACACAGGACCGCCACACGGCATTTCTGAATGGGCCGGTGGAACGGCAGACCGTTGCCATGGATCGGATCATGGCGCCAGCCTCGCCCTACATCCTTCAGGCAGGGGCCGTAATCCCGGCGGCGATGATTACCGGTATCCGCTCGGACCTTCCCGGCCAGATCACCGCGCAGGTCACGGAAAATGTCTATGACAGCCCGACCGGCAGCCTGCTGCTAATCCCGCAGGGAACGCGCATCATCGGTCAGTATGACGCCGGTGTGCAGTTCGGTCAGCGCCGCGTGCTGCTGGTCTGGAACCGCCTGATCCTGCCCAACGGCCGCTCTATCGTGCTGGAGCGCCAGCCCGGTGCGGACGCTTCCGGCTATGCCGGGCTGGAAGATGGCGTTGATTACCACTGGTGGGATCTCATGAAGGCGGCGGGGCTGTCCACGCTGCTCGGCATCGGCACGGAACTGGCGACCGACGACGAGGATCGTCTGATCCGGGCCATCCGCGACGGAGCGCAGGATACCATCAATCAGGCAGGACAACAGATCGTCCAGCGCCAGTTGCAGGTCGCGCCGACCCTGACGATCCGGCCGGGCTACCCGGTCAGGGTCATCGTTACCCGCGATCTCGTACTCGAACCTTATAGGAACTGACCATGACGAAGCTGAAGCTCGGGCCTCTCATCGAAGACAAACCCGTGAAGGTGGCGGTGGAACTGCCGGGGCCGCTGCACCGCGATCTTGCCGCCTATGCCGAAGTGCTGGCTCGCGAAACCGGCCAGCCCGCTGCCGATCCTGTCAGGCTGATTGTGCCGATGCTGGAGCGGTTCATTGCGACAGATCGGGGCTTTGCCAGCGCCCGAAGATCTCGCTCATGAGGTGCCGCGCGTGCCATTGCGCGTCGCGGCGATGATTTCCATCAACGTATCGACGGCCTCTCGTGTCGCGTCCCATTTGGCGGGCTGATCCATTTCCCGGTTCTGAAGGGTGAGGCTTACCGCACCATGTACCGTTGACCAGAACATGAAGCTGTAGCGACTCAGATCCATGCCGCGCAAAAAACCTTCCTCCTGAGAGCAGCGAAGCCCCGTCAGAAACAGATTGAATATCTGGCTCCCGGTTTCGCTCGACCACGGGTCATCGCTGACCCCGAGCTTCGGCGGCGGTGTGAACATCAGCCGATATAGCGTGGGGTTTTCCAGGGCAAAGCGGACATAGGCATAGCTGCCATCACGCAAATAGCCGAATGGATTGCCGCGCATCTGTTCGAAGATGGCCAGCTTTTCCCTGTATAGCCGGTTGAACCCTTCTTCCCGAACGGCGCGCAGCAAGGCGCTTTTGTTGCGGAAATGGCCGTAAAGCGCTGGTGCTGTGCAACCGATGGCATGCGCGACCGCAGTCAACGGTACGTCGAGGTCGCCACGCTCTGACAGCAGCCGGATCGTTTCGTCGATCGCACGACGAGCAATATCAAGTTCTTGCTCTTTCCGGGGACGGGCCATTCCGATGCCTGTTGCAACTTGTCGTGAAAACTAAACGACATTTACTTTTTTCGTTGACGGGACGGAAGTCAAGAAGCAGCATTCGGTAACTGAACGTCGTTTAGTTTGAGGATGTGCGGAGAGCTGATGAACGCACACAGATCGATTTTCGCGTTGATGATGGCGGGGTGCCCGTCAGAAGCCGAACGCTGTTTCGGATGATGCACCATGGCTGTGATCGGGAACAATCAGACCTCGCCTGATGATAGCCTCACAAACGTCGTTAAGGGGAAACCCGGTACATCTGCGGTCCGGCTGAACCAGTTGCGATATTTTGTTGCCGCCGTCGACTATGGGAGTTTTCGCAAGGCTGCTGCCGCGCTTTCTGTGCAGGAATCCTCCATCAGCCGACGAATCCGTGATCTCGAAGATGAACTCGGGGCGTCGCTTTTCATGCGTCATGCTGGCGGGGTGCGGTTGACCGTTGCCGGGCGGGAATTCCTGCGCAACGCTCGCCATGCTCTCCGCCAGATCGACATTGGGGTGACCAAGGTGGCGGCGGTTGGCCGGGCAGAGCAAGGGCTGATCAAGGTCGGGATATTTTCGTCCCTTGCGTCAGGATTTCTGTTCGATCTGTTGCGTGCCTTCGGCACGCGCCACCCGAACGTGCAGGTCGACCTTATTGACGGCAATCCGCCCGAGCACATCGCGGCTGTCCGGAAACTTTGTCTGGACGTCGCATTCATCACGGGAACCGCGGCATGGGATGGCTGTGAGGCGGAGCATTTATGGTGCGAGAAGGTTTTCGTGGTGCTGCCCGATAACCACCCTTTGACGGGCAAGCCGGAACTTGGATGGGGCGATTTGGTCTCCGAGCGGTTCATTGTGAGTGACGTTGCGCCGGGTCAGGAGATCCACGACTATTTGGTTGCTCACCTTGCGGGTCTCGGCCGCCACCTCGATATTCAGTCTCAGCAGGTCGGCCGCGACAATATCCTATCGCTGGTCGCTCTCGGTCGCGGCCTCACTCTGACGAGCGAAGCAACAACCGTGGCCCAGTTTCCAGGGATCACCTACCGGGAACTTGCGGATGAGGTGCTGCCGTTCAGCATGGTCTGGTCCGCGCAAAACGACAATCCGGCGTCTCGGCGGTTGTTGAGCCTGGCACGATCGCTGACAGGGCTGGCCCGGCGAAAATAGGGTTTGACGGCACTGTACGATCACGCCGTAGCATTGGCTGCAATCGACATCGACCGTGTCGGCATCGAAGATGTCGTGGCCCTGCCCACCTCCAGGCTGACCGACTTCGATAGCGCTTTTGCCCCGCCGTGTTTGTGCACGGTGACACGGTGCGCATCCGGCCTTCCTCGGGCTTGACAGTTTGAGGTTTGTTAGAATAGAAAGTATACGGACATCGCAAGGTGTCCCATATACTTTTTATCCTTTCAAGTGCGGCGGGACGAGCAATGCTGAAATGGGGTGTCGAGAGGCGGTTGGAGTTCATCGAATTCCGCCTGTTCTGGGAGGGGGGTGTCAATCGCTCTGACCTGATCGATACGTTTGGCGTCTCCGTTCCGCAGGCGTCAAAGGACTTGACCCATTATCAGGAGCGTGCGCCGCAGAATGCGGTCTATGACAAAAGCGCTCGCCGCTACGTAGCCGGCCCGGAATTTCAGCCGGTGTTTCTAGACCCTGACCCGGACGCCTATCTCATGCGGCTCCGATCGATGGCGGAAGGTTTCGCCGACGCGGGGGCGAACTGGCTCGCTGCCCCGCCTGACATGGATATCGCTCTGACTTTGCGCCGTAAGGTCGATACTGAAGTTCTGCGTTCAGTTCTGGCGGCAGTGCGGGAGGAAAGATCGCTGGATCTTCACTACCAATCCATGAACCGCGATCGGCCCGATCCGGCATGGCGGCGGATTACCCCGCATGCCTTCGGCTTTGATGGCCTGCGCTGGCATGTGCGGGCCTGGTGCCATGAGACGGAGCGCTTCAAGGATTTCCTGCTCTCGCGTGTCCTTGGATTCGGCGAGTTCGGCGAGCCAGGTGCTGCTGCGGCACAGGACCGGCTGTGGCAGGAAACCTTCGATATCACCCTTGTGCCGCATCCTGATCTGTCGGTCGGTCAGCAGGCGGTGGTCGCAAAGGATTACAACATGGCGGACGGGCGCGCTGTGCTGACAGTTCGCTACGCCATGCTGTTCTATGTGCTCAAGCGGCTAGGACTCCTTGATGGGGCTAGGCTGCGTGATCCCCGGACCCAGCATATCGTTGCCGCTGACGAAGACGAGGTTGCCGCCGCCCTTGAGCGTGCGCAGCATGAGTTCGATGAGGCTGACACAGCAAACGGGGCGGTACCTAAATGATGGTGGCCGCAGCGAAATATCGGATGTCCTTTGGCGTGGGCGGGCTGATGCTCAATGAGAGCATCGTGATTGCTCAAGCTTATCAACCCGGTGAGAACTGGGCATCTGCTCGTGAGCGTTTGCTGGCCCAGGGCGCGTCATCCTTACCCAAACTGGCATCGCAAACCCGCGCGCTTCGTGAAGTGTACGACCGGATAGGCCATCTCTCCGATGCCGAACGTCATTACCTGTCGGTAGAGGCTGACCGCGCCGAGCAGCAGGCGATGATGTGGCTGGCGGTCTGCCGGACCTATCGTTTTGTCCACGAATTCGCAGTCGAGGTGATCAGCGAACGCTACCAATCATGGCGGCTCGACCTGGGCCATGAGGTTTTTGACCGCTTTCTCGCGGAGAAGGCTGAAAGCGATCCCGGCCTCGCCGCTCTTTCAGCTTCAACCTGCGCGAAATTGCGTCAGGTCTTGTTTCGGATACTACGTGAAGTTGGTTTGATAAGCGTCGAGGGTAGAATTCAGCCGATTTGGTTATCGGGGCGCATGAAGCGGCTGATTGAGGAGAGTAATCCGGCGGACTTGCAGGTCTTTCCCGGAAATGGGGGGTAATGGTGGGCACGAAAACTGATCGGCGCGCCCGCGCCGAGCACCTATTCAGGGTAGTTTCCAGCGATCGGTTCTTGCAAAAGCAAGGGCTGGGAAACGAGGTTCCCTTTTTTATCTGCGCTTTTGATGCCGAAGACGGACTGAGCCTGGGCGAGGATCGCGAGGATCTGATCGCCCGGCTGAGCCACGCCGGTGTGCGCGTACTTGATATCGATCTCTATGACCTTTCGATCAGGATCCTCGAAGACCGGGGTATCTTCGAGCAGATCCTTGAGGTTGAAGCCGAAACGGAAAAGGCGGAGCTCAAGGAACTGTTGCAGGGGGTTCTGGACCCGCAGGCGCACCTTATTCCAGAGATTGCGCGGCGCATCGAAGAAGTCCCGCACGACGTGATCTTCCTGTCAGGCGTAGGCGAGGTTTACCCCTACCTGCGGTCGCACAACGTACTCAACAACCTGCAAAGCACCGCGAAAGATCGCCCGACGGTCATGTTCTTTCCGGGAAAATACACGCACGCGCTGGCGACAGGAGCATCGCTGGAATTGTTCGGCGTACTCCATGACGACAAATACTACCGTGCGTTCAATATCATGAATTACGAGGTCTGACCGATGGCTGTTTTTCTGCGTGATATCTTTGCCAAGCCGGTCGACCGTTCGATCGATGGGGTGATCAAGGCTGACGACAAGGCCAGCCTCCTGACCGAGCTCGATGAATATGTCATCACCAACGAGATCGGCGCCCGACTGGAGCAATTCCTCGACGCCTACAACAATTACGATACCGCGAACGGCGTGTGGATTTCGGGCTTCTTCGGATCAGGTAAGTCTCACCTGCTGAAGATGCTCGCTCTTCTGCTGGAGAACGACGAGGTCGAGGGGGAGCACGCCATCGAGATATTTGAGCGCAAGCTCGCGGGCAACCCGATGCTGGCGGGGGCCTTGCGCAAGGCAGTGTCGATCCCGTCCCGGTCGGTCTTGTTCAATATAGACCAGAAGGCGGATGTGATCTCGAAGACGGATGTCGATGCACTTCTGGCCGTCTTCCAGAAGGTCTTTGACGAGATGTGCGGCTATTATGGCAAGCTCCCGCATATCGCGCAGTTCGAGCGTGATCTCGACAGCCGCGGCAAGCTCGATGCCTTCAAAGCGGCCTTTGCGCAGTTTTCCGGAAAGCCTTGGGAGCGCGGGCGCGAACAGGCTTTGATGGAAGGCAAGCACATTGCCGCCGCCTTTGCCGAGGTCACGGGCGATGAGGTCAAGGATATTCTTGGTCAGTATCGCAAGGATACGAAGGTCTCGATCGAAGATTTTGCCAATATGGTGAAGTCATGGATCGATGCGCAGGGACCGAAGTTCCGGCTGAATTTCTTCGTCGATGAGGTGGGGCAGTATATCGCTGACAACGTCAAGCTCATGACGAACCTGCAAACCATTGCCGAAAGCCTGAACACTAAGTGCAAGGGGCAGGCCTGGATTGTTGTCACTGCCCAGCAGGACATGGGTTCGGTTATCGGGGATCTAACGGCACAGCAAGAAAATGACTTTTCGAAAATTCAGGCACGCTTCGCCAACCGGATGCCTCTGAATTCCCAGGATGTGGCCGAAGTCATCCAGCGCCGCCTTCTGGCTAAGACCGAGGCTGGTCAGATCACCCTTGGCAATCTTTACGATGCTGAGGAGAACAACCTGCGCACCCTGTTCGATTTTGGAGATAATTCCTTCAAGTTCAGGAACTTCTCCGGAAAAGACCAGTTCGTCGCGAGCTACCCGTTCCCGAACTACCAGTATGACCTGTTCCAGCGCGCGATCATGGGCCTCTCGCAGCATAACGCGTTTGAGGGCAAGCACAGCTCGGTCGGCGAACGCTCTATGCTGGGGGTGTTTCAGGAGGTGGCCAAAAAGCTGGCCGACACGCCGGTTGGGGGGCTGGCGACCTTTGACCTAATGTTTGAGGGGATTCGCACCGCCCTGAAATCATCGGTTCAGCAGTCAATTCAACTGGCTGAAAAGAACCTTGGCGATGATTTTGCCGTGCGGGTGCTGAAGGTGTTGTTCCTTGTCAAATACGTCAAGGAATTCAAACCGACTGCCCGCAACATATCGATCCTCCTGTTGTCCCGGTTCGAGGCGGACCAGACCGAGCAGCGGCGCAATATCGAGGAGGCTCTGTCGCTTCTGGAGCGTCAGACGCTGATCCAGCGCAACGGCGAGGTCTATGAATTCCTCACCAATGAAGAAAAGGACGTCGAGGCCGAGATCAAGGCGATTGCCGTCGATCCCGCCGAGATAGAACGGCAGCTCGATGAACTGGCGTTTGGAGCGATCCTCCGTCACAGCAAGATCAAGCATGCTGGCACGGGTGTGGACTATGCTTTTACCCGCAAGCTCGACGGGCACAGCCTGAACCGGGAGCATGAGCTGTCGGTGAACATCATCTCACCCTTCAGCGACGATTCCGACGCGCCGGATGTGGTTCGCTCGAACAGCATGGCAAGCGATGAGATGGTTGTCCTGCTGGGACGTGATGTGCGCTTCACGCGCGATCTCGTCCTCTGGCTCCAGACCGTGAAATTTGCGCGTCAGGTCACCAGCGGGGATGCCCAACCCGGTCGTGATCGTATCATTGCGGAAAAGCGTGACCAGAATACACGGCGTGAAAAGGAACTGGTGCAGCGGCTGCGCGGCCTGATCGCGGATGCTCGCCTTTTCGTGCGCGGTGCCGAGCTGGAGATCGGCGGCGAAGATCCGCAGGATCGGCTGGTCAAAGGTTTCCAGGTCCTGGTCGACAAGGTCTATACCAGCCTGCCTGTCCTGCGCGGTGCCACTTACACCGAAGCAGATCTTGGGCGAGCCGGACGCGTCGATGGCGGGCTTTTCGGAGGCGAAGGCAGCGGTCTGACTGAAGCCGAGCAGGACGTGCTGAATCATGCTCAGGCTCAGATGCGCCTTGGGACGCGGGTCTCGGTCAAGGCTTTGGTCGAGAAGTTCGGAGCAAAACCTTATGGCTGGCCCGCCATCGCGGTTCTCTGCCTGACCGCGAGCCTTGTCGCGCGCGGCAAGCTTGAGGCTCGGGCCGACAGTGCTTTGCTGGAAGGGGATGCGCTGGTGCAGGGGCTGCGCAACAGCCATGCCCTTGGCAACATTCTGCTTTCCCCGCAGATCGAGTTCACTGCTGCCCAGATCCGCAAATCGCGCGAACTGTTTCAGGCACTGTTCGATCTGCCCGCCTCTGGAAATGACGCGCGCAGCCTTGGGTCGGAGTGGCAGGCCCAGTTGCGCAAGCTGACTAGCGAACTGGAGGGTCTTGGCCGGCAGTCGACCGGCTACCCCTTTATTGCAGCTCTCGATCCTCTGCGGACTCTGCTCGACAGCATGCGTGATCAGTCGGCGACTTGGTTCATTACCGGCCCGGTTGGGCAGGAAGATCAGCTGCTGGATGCCAAGGAGGATATCCTCGACAAGATCCGTAGCTTCATGTCCGGACCGCAGAAGGGCATCTATGACGAGGTGCGCGCTTTCCTGACGGCGCAGGATCAGAACGTCACCTTTGCCGAGGATTCTGCCGCCGATGCGCTGCGTCAGGCGCTAGCCGATCCGCAGTGCTTCAAGGGCACCGCGATTCAGGAACTGAAGGCGGATTTCTACGCGCTGAAGGAGCGCATCGAACAAACGGTTCTGGCAGAGCGCAACGCCGTCATCGCCGCGATTGAAGAAGTGGCCGAGAAAACCACCCAGACCTCGGAATTCCGTGCGCTACCGCCAGAGCAGCAGACCCGTATCCGCGATGAGCTTGCCGCGCAGAAAGCCAGCGTGGCTTCGCAAACCCTAATCCCGGCCTTGCGCCATCGGGCGACAGAGGTGCGTTCCAACCTTCTGGCCGACACGCTGACGAGGATCGCCGAACTGACGCCTGCACCTGCGCCGACGCCCGCGCCGCAGCCCCAACCTGCAGGTGGCGTGGCCGAAGCCCCGGCCAAGCCATATGTGCCGCCGGCACCGGTAAAGCCCCAGTATGTCAACGCCCAGTCGATCACTGTCTCTATCGGGAAAGCCTATCTCGAAGATGAAGACGATGTGACCCGCTACCTTGATGAGATGAAAAAGACCCTGCTGGCCGAGATCGGCGCGGGCAAGAAAGTGATTGTCTGATGGATACCAACGCCCTGAAGAAATTTGCGCAAAGCGCGCGCAACCTGCTGATCGATCAGGTCACCGCCCGGCTGAACATGGTGCTGGCCGAGGGCGCAGCAGCCCGCCGCGAACACCCCAAGGCAATTGCGAAACTGGAGGTCGCTGCCAACAACAACCGCGCCCATGTGATCGAGCAAGCAGCCTATACGTGGTTCAACCGCTTCACCGCACTGCGCTTCATGGATGTCACGGGCCTGTCCAACCCGCGCGTCGTATCGCCTGCCGATGGGGCAACCAGGCCCGAGATTCTGGCCGAGGCGATGGCTGGCAACCTGCCGGATCGCGTCCGACCGGAGATCGCCGAATATCTGAACGGCACCCGCCCCGCCCATGACGGACAGGCCCAAGCCTATCGGCTGCTGCTGATCCATGCCTGCAACGAATGGCACGGCGCGATGCCCTATATGTTCGAGCGTGCCGATATGCTCGACCGGGCCGAGGATTATACCGAACTGCTGATGCCGGATGATCTTCTGTCGCCGGACAGCATCCTTGCCCGCCTGCGCGAGGTGATGACGGAAGCTGCCTGCCAGGATGTCGAGATTATCGGCTGGCTTTACCAGTTCTATATCAGCGAGAAGAAAGATCAGGTCTTTGCTGGCCTGAAGAAGAACCAGAAGATCACGGCGGAAAATATCCCCGCCGCGACGCAGCTGTTCACCCCGCACTGGATCGTCCGCTATCTGGTGGAAAATTCTCTGGGGCGGTTGTGGCTGCTCAATCGGCCCCAGTCGAAGCTGGCGGCGAAGATGGATTATTACATCGCGCCGGAAGAGCCGGAAACGGATTTCCTGAAGATCAACCGGCCCGAGGATATCCGCATCTGCGATCCGGCTTGCGGCTCGGGCCATATGCTGACCTATGCGTTTGACCTGCTGTATGAAATCTATGCTGAGGAAGGCCATGACGCGGCCGAAATTCCCGGTCTGATCCTGCAGCACAACCTGACGGGCATCGAGATTGACGACCGCGCCGGGGCGCTGGCGGCCTTTGCATTGTCGATGAAGGCGGCGGCAAGGCTGGGACGGCGGCGGTTCCTGCGGATGGAGGCAAAGCCCGACATCGTCGTGCTGCAGGATGTGCGCTTCACGCCTGCCGAGATGCAGGACGTGGCCGCCGTGGTGGGCAAGGATTTGTTCACCGATGAATTGCGCGAGACGCTGGGGCAGTTCGAGCAGGCCAAGAACTTTGGCTCACTGATCGTGCCGAAGCTGCGCGATCCGGCCGAGGCGCTGCGGGTGGTGGAGGCGCGGGGTTTCGGTTCTGACCTGCTGTTGAAAGAGGTGCGGGCGCGTGTCGTGGCCGTGCTGCGCATGGCCGAGGCGCTGTCGCCGAAATATCATGTGGTGGTGGCCAATCCGCCTTATAAGTTGCGCAGCGATCTGAACGGAGTTTTGGCTGGCTTCCTCGATAAATCATATCCGATCAGCAAGACAGACTTGTTTGCTTCCTTTATTGAGCGCAGCATCAGGCTGGCTTTGTCGACAGGCTACAATGGTCTTGTTACAATGGAATCTTGGATGTTTCTCTCCTCTTATGAGGGGTTGAGAAAGGAAATTCTTACTAGACATTCTATCCTTGGAATAACCCACATGCCTTACCTCGGAAAAGGCGGAACTTCTATGGGGATATCTTTTGGCACGGACGCAAAGATTATCCAGACATTTCAGCAGAAGAATATTGTCGCAACTTTCAATTGTGTTCGATATTTCGAAACAGATAGCCAGATGGTTCCGACAGAGTTTCCAGTTAACAACGAAAGGCTAACCGTAAGGGGTGCTCGTGAATTTATGAACATTCCGGGGGCCCCGATTGCGTACTGGGTGGAGGACCAGCTTTTGACGCTCTTTCGAGAGCAAAAGCAGTTTTCGGAAGAGTTTGACGCCAAGCAAGGCATAGCTACGGGAGAAAATGAAAGATTTCTACGCCAGTGGCACGAGGTGAGCTTTGGGAACCTAGATGTACGACAAATAGGCTATGATAGCTTCGATGGCAAAGTTAAGTGGTATCCTTACAGTAAGGGTGGCGAAGCCAGACGGTGGTACGGCAATCACTTCCTCGTCGTCGACTGGCTCAACAACGGAGCAGATATAAAAAACTTCAAAGACGGCAATGGAAAACTTCGGTCACGTCCACAAAACCTTGATTTCCAATTCAAAGAGGCGGTTACGTGGAGTCTCACGTCAAGTTCAAGCATACCTCTCTGCGCGCGTTTCCGTCCAACTGGTTTTGTCTTTGATGTTAACGGCATGTCGGCCTTCCCGAAGTCGCGTGGTGTTCGGTCGTCATACTCTACGGCGCTGCTGAACTCCTACGTGCCTCAGCGCGCTCTGACCTTTATTAATCCCACCATGGCTTTCCAGAGTGGCGATATTTCTCGCATACCCCTGCCAAGTGTTAATAAAAAAGAAGTCGATCTAGCGCCGGCTGAAAAGTGCATTTGCCTTTCAAAATCTGACTGGGACGCCTACGAAACCTCTTGGGATTTCACTGCGCTCCCGCTGCTATCGCCCGAGCACCGGGACGAAACGCTGGCGAATACCTATGCCAACCTCCGCTCCCATTGGCAGGGTAGGACGGACGAGATGCAGCGGTTGGAGGAAGAAAACAACCGCATCTTCATCGACGCCTATGGCTTGGCTGATGAACTCACGCCCGAGGTGCCGATCGAGGAAATCACCCTCACCTGCAACCCGGCCTATCGCTATGGGGTAAAGGGCACAGAAGAGGAGCGCGAGACACGGCTGCGTGAGGATACCGTGGCCGAATTCCTCCACTATGCCGTGGGCTGCATGTTCGGGCGCTATAGCCTCGACGCGCCAGGCCTTATCCTCGCCAACCAGGGCGAAGGGATCGAGGAGTATCTGGCCCGCGTGCCGCAACCCAGCTTCGCGCCAGACCGCGACAATGTCATCCCGGTGCTGGACGCTGACTGGTTTGCCGATGACATCGTTACCCGCGCCCGCGACTTCCTGCGCGTCACCTTTGGCGAGGCGAAGTTCCGCGAAAACCTCGCCTTTGTTGAGGCCGCGCTCGGCAAGGATCTGCGCCGCTGGTTCACGAAGGATTTCTTCGACTATCACGTGCGCCGCTACAAGAAGCGCCCGATTTACTGGATGTTCTCCAGCCCCAAGGGCAGTTTCAATGCGCTGATCTATATGCACCGCTACCGGCCCGACACCGTCTCGGTGGTGCTGAACCAATATGTGCGCGAATTCATCCATAAGCTGGAAGTCGAGCGCGCCCGGCTGGAAAAGCTGGCTGTCGATCCTGCCGCTACGCCCGCCCAGCAAACAAAGGCGCAGAAGGAAACGGCCACGGTCATCAAGCAGATCGCCGAGCTGACCGAATGGGAACGCGAAACCGTCTATCCGATGGCGCAGCAGAAGATCGCCATCGATCTGGATAACGGGGTGAAGCGCAACTACCCGCTGTTCGCCGGTGCCCTAAAGCCGATCAAGGGGCTGGAGGCTGCGGATGACTGACCGCATCACCTCCGGCCTGATGCGGCTCTATGAGGATCAGGGGCACCGCATTGTCTTCTGGTATGACGCCGCCCGCGATCTGCGCACGGTGTTCGACGCGGTGGACCTGCCCGGCGTGACCAAGGTGGAGATCGCCAACAACGAGTTCGGCCTGAAATACCGCGTGCTGCGGCAGGAGCCGAAGGCGCGGTTCCTGCTCTACAAGGATGGCCCCGAGCCGCCGATGCCCGAGAACTGGCTGCTGGATGTGCAACTGGCGAGCGCCGTCTTTCGCGCCGATCAGGCGGCTATCTGGGTGGCGGATCTGGGTATTCCGGCAAAATACGAAGCAGCTGTGCGCGATCACGCCGAATTCTACCGTTCCGGCAAGCGGCTGGAAGCCCTGCGCGCGATCGAGCGCGAGCGGCCTTCGCAAAGCGCCAATGATGTCCGCCGCAAGATGCTGGCAGTCTGCGCTGGTGCGGATGGCGATCTCGATACGGTGATCGAGGCGTTGCTGGCCGAACTGGCCGAAGGCTGTGATGACGCGCTGAAGCTGATGGATCGGGTCGGGCTGACAGAGTTCTTCTGGAAGGACGTGGCCGCGCGTTATGGCTATGCGGCGGATGCGCCGGATTTTCAGGATTTCGCCATCACGCTGTTTTCCAGCGCTTGGGCGCGGGCCATGGGAGAAGCTGCCCCCCTGAACACCGATGCCGCGCTGATGTTCCGCCGCTGGAGCGCCTCGCGCCGGTGGGGTGAAGCGTTCGAGAAGCTGTCGGGCGATTATCAGGACGTGCTGAAGATCAGGGACAATCTGGCCTCCCGCGATTTTCGCACCCTCATGCCGCATGATCACTTCGAGGAAGTGGACCGGAGGATCGTTGTCGCCATCGTTGAGGGGCTTGCCCGGCAGAGCCTGTCGGCGACAGATGTGCTGAAATGGGTACGCGATCGCCGCCAGAGCCATTGGTATAGCCGTTACGCGGATGTCTATCAGGCCATTGGCTATGCGACCGAGTTTCAGCAGGCGCTAGCCGAGGCTGATCTGACGATGACCAGCCTGTCCGATGGTGTGAAGCGCTATTCCGCAAGCTGGTTTCGACTGGACCAGCTCTATCGCAAGTTCATCTATCACATGCAGAAAAGCGGTCAGTCGGGGCTGCTGTCCGCGCTCTATGAGGCGGTTGAGAACCGCTACACCACGAATTTCGTGCTCAAGTTGAACGATGCCTGGCAGGATCAGGTGGCTCGCCTCACGGACTGGGCGGTCCCGGGCTTTCCACGTCAGGTGGATTTCTACCGGGGGCAGGCTGCTGAATACCGGCGCAAGGATCAAAAGGTCGTTGTCATCATCTCGGATGCGCTGCGCTATGAGGTGGCCGAAGAGGCGCTGCGCGAGATCCGCAAGCTCAATCGGTTCGATGCTGAACTGAAGCCGATGATCGGGGTTTTGCCGAGCTACACCCAGCTCGGCATGGCGGCACTCTTGCCGCACCGACAACTGGGGATTCGCGATGACAATGATCTGGTGCTGCTGGATGGTGAAAGCACCATGGGGGCCGCCGCTCGTGAAAAGGCGCTGGCTGCGGGCCGGGCTGGAGACCGGGTAAAGGTTCTCGCGGCGAAGGATTTCATGAATCTGGGATCATCGGAGGGTAAAGACCTCTTCCGGGATCATGATGTCCTCTATCTGTATCACAACCAGATCGACGCAATTGGCGACAAGCTCGCCACGGAGGAAAATGTCCCCGCCGCGGCAGAGACTACCATCGAGGATCTGGTGAAGCTGGTGCGGAAGCTGACCTCGGCCAATTTCTCGAACATCTTGATCACCGCCGATCACGGATTCCTGTGGCAGCACAAGGCTCTGGAAGAGAGCGGCTTCGCGCTGAGCGAGCCGGAAGGCGAGATTGTTACACGAAACCGGCGCTTCGTGATCGGCCGGGGCCTTAACAGCAGTGGCGGCATGAAGAAGTTCTCTGCCGCACAGCTTGGGCTGGAAGGTGAGCAGGACATTCTGATCCCGAACTCGATCAACCGCCTGCGGGTTAAAGGATCAGGCAGCCGCTTTGTCCATGGCGGGGCGAGCCTGCAGGAGATTGTCCTGCCGGTTCTGCGTGTCGGCAAGCAGCGCAAGGAGGATGTCGGGCAGGTGTCTGTGCAGATCATTCCGCCACCCCGCGCTCAGATCACCACGGGCCAGATCCAGGTCACCTTCTTTCAGGCGGAGCCAGTGACCGACAAGCAACAGCCCCGGCAGGTGCATACAGCCATCTTTGCTGACGATGGAACACTCATCTCTGACGAAGCCGAGTTGGAATTCGATTTCACGTCTGAGAACCCGCGCGAGCGCGAGCTGTCGCGGAGCTTCCTGCTGTCCAAGGCGGCAGACGCCTATAACAATCAGACAGTCTTCCTGAAGCTGCGAACGCGCATCGGCAAGACCAGCCATTTCGAAGATCACGCTTCGCAGCCGCTGCTGCTGAAACGCGGGATCAGTACAGATTTCGATTTCTGAGGTGCCGATGTCGACCCTTGATGACAAGATCAATGAGCATTTTGCCGGTTTCGTGGTCCGTAAGGACCTGGTGAAGGCCGTGAAGGGGAACGCCATTGTCCCCACCTATGTGCTCGAATACCTTCTCGGCCAGTATTGCGCGACCGATGACGAAGCCTCGATTGCGACAGGCATCGAAACGGTCAAGGACATCCTGCGCAAGCACTACGTCCATCGTTCCGAAGCGGGGTTGGTACAATCAACGATCAAGGAGCGTGGCCGCTACAAGGTCATCGATCAGGTTAGCGTGGCGCTGAATGAAAAGACCGATGCCTATGAGGCGGTCTTTGAAAACCTCGGTATCAAGCGGGTTGCCATCGACAGCGCCACGGTAAAGGCGCACCCGAAACTGCTGGTTACGGGTATTTGGTGCATCGCCGATGTGCAGTACGAGTTTTCGGAAGACAGCCGGATCTCCCCCTGGATCATCGACACGTTGAAGCCGATCCAGATCGCCCGTGTGGACTATGACGGCTATCGCGAGACGCGGGACAAGTTCACC
The DNA here is from genome assembly GCF_001742225.1 of Novosphingobium resinovorum. Lineage (NCBI taxonomy): Bacteria > Pseudomonadati > Pseudomonadota > Alphaproteobacteria > Sphingomonadales > Sphingomonadaceae > Novosphingobium > Novosphingobium resinovorum. The sequence continues at coordinate 1,534,391 of NZ_CP017076.1, forward strand.
ACCGAGGAATGGATCGATCTGCTGATGCAGAGCATCGGCTTTGATCCGTCACTGTTCGGGCGCAGGTCAAAGCTTTTGCAACTGTTGCGCCTGGTGCCATTTGTTGAGCGCAACTACAACCTCATCGAGCTTGGTCCCAAGGGGACGGGAAAATCTCATATCTATTCCGAGTTCTCACCCCATGGTCAGCTGATCTCGGGCGGTGAAATCACGGTTCCCAAGCTTTTCGTGAACAATTCCAATGGCCGGATCGGATTGGTCGGCTTTTGGGATGTCGTGGCCTTTGACGAATTTGCCGGCCGCGAGAAGACGGCCAACAAGGCGCTTGTCGATATCATGAAGAACTACATGGCAAACAAGCAGTTCTCTCGTGGTGTAAATCCGATGGGCGCCGAGGCCAGCTTCGCCTTCGTCGGCAACACGGACCATAACGTGCCTTGGATGCTGAAAAATACGGACCTGTTCGAAGCTCTGCCGCCGCAGTTCCACGACAGCGCCTTTATTGATCGATTGCATGCCTATCTGCCCGGATGGGAGGTCGACATTATCCGGGGTGAGATGTTCACATCTGGCTATGGGTTCATCGTCGACTATCTGGCCGAAATCCTGCGCCATCTGCGTGCGGAGGATTTCTCACACCGGCCAGATCGCTATTTCACCATTCCGGTTCAGACCCATATCCGGGACCGTGCGGCGATCAACAAGACCATGTCAGGTCTGCTGAAGCTGATCTTCCCGAATGGAGGCGAGACTGAAGCCGAAGTTGAAGAACTGCTGCGCTTTGCGATTGAATGCCGAAAGCGGGTGAAGGATCAGCTCCTGCGGATCGACAGCACCTTTGAGGCAGCAGATTTCCATTACATCGCATCGGATGGCGCAAAGCGCGCCGTCGCCACGCTGGAGGAAGAGGAGTTCCCCCAGTTCTACCACCGTCGATCAACCGACGATGGAAGTGAAGGTGTGAATCAACGAGAGATTGGGTTGGTAACGGCAGAACCGGTCTCAACGGTGGCTGCTTCCGCAGCACCTGCCGTTGCCGCTGCCCCGCACTCACCCCCAACTCCCGGACATGTCGTTTTCACAGAAAACCGCAAGGGCATCAGTTTCGACAAGATCTTTGGTCCTTGGACGGATGGTGCGACGCGGATTATCATCACAGACCCCTATATCCGGAAGTTCCATCAGGCACGCAACGTGATGGAACTGATCGAGATGCTAATCCGGCGTAAACAGCCTGAAGATCAGATCGCTGTGCATCTTGTCACGGCTCCGGACGATGGGAACATCCAGGAGCAGCGAGAGTGCTTGGACGGGATTGCTGAAGCCTGCACAGGCACGGGCGTCGATTTCACATGGGCCTTTGATGGGAGCGGCACTCTCCATGCACGCGACATCACGACGGATAACGGCTGGAAGATGGTTCTGGATCGCGGATTGGATATTTTCCAGCCAACGCCTCGCAAGATGAACGGTTTCTCGCTCGGAGAACGGATGCAGGAGCACCGGATGGTCCGTGGTTTCTACGTGACTTATGTCGAGAACCTTTAGCTTCGTCGGTCGTGTTGGCGGGGCAGGTCCGGCTACGCGCTCGGCGGGAAGCGAGAAGTCGACCTCGATGCCCAAGCCCTCATCCTCGTTACAGTTTTCCTGATCAGCAGATTGCAGGCCATTCATGCACTACCCCTTCCTCGTCATTGATCCGCGCTCCGGCCTGCAATACCGCCTAACCGATACCGGTCTTGCCGAATTGTCCCTTGCCCCCATTTCTGCCGAATGGGCGCCGGGGCGTGCCATTGCCGAGGCGCCTGACCCGGTCTGGGCCGAAAGTCTTGCCAATGCGCCTGTCGAGACGATCTCGGCGGTGACCGCCGCGCTGACGGATCTTGTGCTGGCCACGCCGGATCTGAAGGTGCCGAACGTCGATCACCTGCCAGACAGCCGCGCCAAGCGGCATCTCTTGGCGCTGGTCGCGTTGTGGCAAAGGTTGGGGGATGCGCTGCCAGAGGGGCTGGCACCGATTTCCCATGTGCTGGCCCTGCCGCATGGGGCGTTCCTGGGCTCGTTGCCGGTGGTTGAAGGTTCGCTGGATCCTCTAGCTCCTGCGGCGCTGCAGGCGCTTTTTGCCCGGTTGCGGGACGAGTTCGGCACTGTTCCCGCAAGCGCCTATACGCCCCGGGCCGCAATCGGCAGCCGTCTGCACGCGCTGCAGGGCGGTGTTTCAGCGCAGGATATCGAGGCCGGGGTTCTGGATGACAGCCTCGCGTTCTATGGTCTGCGCGATCCCGCCGCCTGCGCCGATTTCGCCGCCGCCCAAGCCCGGGCGCTGATTGAGTCCGGCGTTTCGGCCCGTGAAATCGCCGTGCTGTCGGGCGATGATCTGCGCCAGATCGCGCGCGCTTTCTCAGCCCAGGGAGTGCCGCTCTCGGGCCTTCCGGGCCAATTACCCGAGCGAGATGTCATTGGCGAGACCGCGCTACATCTGGCGCTGGCCAAGCGACCGCCAACTCCGGCTATGGTCTTGGCGAGCCTCGCGCTTTCTCCTTTGATGCCCTGGGCGGCACAGACCGGACGCGATCTTGCCGAAAGCCTCATGGGTGGCGATTTCCGAGGCGCCATCCTCACGGACACGCCCGCACATAAGGAACTGTGGGACGATATCCGCGCCTCGGCCGGCAGCTTGCCGCAGCTGCGATTCCTGCTGGACCGGATCTGCGAGCGGATCGGAAAAGGCGATCAGGTCCGCGCGCGGCTGACTGTCCCCCCCGGCGAAGGCACGCCGGATTGGGAGATAATCCTGCGTGGCATTCAGATCGCGCCGCCCATGGTTGCGGACCCCGACCGCAATCTTGAAGGCGTCAGCCTCTGGTCCGCGCATGAAAGCCCGTGGCGCCCATGCCGCCATCTGATCGTCAGCGATTTCACCGACGGGCTTTACCCAACTCGCCCGCGTGCCAATCCGCTGTTTCTTGACAGCGAGATCGCTGCGATACACGCGGGAACCGGCGTTCACCTTCGCGGTCGGGCCGAGGGGCTGGCGCAAAGCCTCGCGTTACTTGATCAACAGCTTCAGGCGGTTTCCGGCAGCGTCACCTTCCTCATCCCATGGCGCGATCTGGCGGGCGGGCGCTTGCAACCTTCGGCCGGGTTGTCGCTGGTGGCGCGGGCGGTGGCGGGCGTTGAGGATGCCAGCGATCTGATCACCGATCTGTCGCGTCAGAGCCCTGCGGAATGGCCGATTGCGTATCACCATCTGATGCCGGTGTCGGAACCCGCGGAATTGCCTGAGGAGCTTACTTTCCCGGGGCATCACCTTCTGTCCCTTCGTCGGCGCGATGACGGCACCGCCAAACCGCAATCGCCCTCACGGCTCGAGACGCTGCTTGTCAGCCCGCTCGCCTGGCTTCTGGCCGAGGTTGGGGCCGAGGATATGTCTTGGTCGACCGAAGAACTCGACGTGATGGCAAGGGGCAATATCGCCCATGATGTCTTTGAGCATGTCTTCCTGAAGGATCAGCCGTTCCCGGAAACCGAGGCGCTGGCAGAACTGATCCCCGAGGCCTATGACCGCGCGCTCACCCGTCACGCGGGCTATCTGCGCAGCCCGTCATGGGAGATGGAGCGCCGCGGTTTGGAGCGTGAGATCATGGCGGCGGCCCTGCGCTGGCGCGACCACTTGCTGGCGCTCAATGCCAAGATCATCGGCAATGAAATCTGGCTGGCCGGTGAGGCGCATGGCATCAATCTGCATGGCAAGGCCGACGCGATCCTTGAACTGCCTGATGGTGCGCTCTTGATCATCGATCACAAGAAAAGCGGCACCAAGGGCCGGCGGCAGCGGATGGAGGCGGGCTGGGATCTGCAGGCAGGGCTTTACGCCGATATGATAGCGCGGCCCATGCGGCGCGAGGGTGACGGCATGGACCCGCTGATCGGCCGCAAGGTGGCGGTCGCCTATCACCTGATGAATGATGGCGGGCTGCTGACTTCGGGTCTGGTCTTGCCCGAGGGCTCGCCCGCTCGCGACATGGGCGATGCGGTGAATGCCGGGGCGGTAGCCAAGCTGGCGGAACGCTTGGCCGAACTTGGTGCAGGCCGGGTCGTGCTGAACACCTCTGAGGATGCGGCCTTCTTCAAGAAAGAAGCCGGCTTCACCCCCTATGCGCTGACCGATGGCTCGGCCCTGGTCACCGCCTTCATCCGCACGCTCGAGGAGGAATGACCATGGCCCCCGTCAATGCAGATCAAGGTCTGGTCATCGTTCCCGCGGGTGCCGGCGCGGGCAAGACCCACCGCATCAAGACCCAGCTGTCCGATTGGGTGAAACGCGGCATTGTCCGGCCCGAACGTATCCTTGCCGTCACCTTTACCGAAGCCGCGGCTGGCGAGTTGCGCGAAAGGATCCGTGCCGGCCTTCTGGCCGATGGACTGGTCGCCGAGGCGATGGCGGTCGAGCGCGCCTATGTCTCGACCATACATGGACTGGGCCTGCGGCTTTTGACCGAACATGCTCTGGCGGCTGGCGCCTCGCCGCAGCCGCGTCATCTGGGCGATGCCGAGCGGGATCTGCTGATCCGTCAGGCACTGGCACATGCCAAGGCGCTGGACCCGATCAAGGCCGCGCCCGAGCGGTTCGGTTACGCCCCGAACTTCGTGAAGGGCGAGACGGTCGAAGACAGTTTGCGCGCCCGGGTGCTATCGATGATCGACCTCTTGCGCGGCCTTGGGGACAAGGGGCGCGACGCTGGCCTGATCGCTCCGGCACTGACGCGGCTGGATGCGGTTTACGGGCCGGTTCTGGATGACCCTATCGCCGCGACCACCGCGTTGCAGACGGCCGTGCAGGTCATGATCGCAGCCTTTCCCGAGGGAGGCATGGCCGGGATCACCGCCAAAACCAATGTCGAGAAGCTGGAGAAAAACCTCGCGCTTTTCAAACGTGTTGATCGCGCGCCCGATCTTCTGGATTGGGATTGGCAGGTCTGGAACGATCTGCGCAGCCTGTTCATCTCTAACCGCTCCAGCAAGACGCCTGCGGGATATGACGACCTTGCCACGGCGATCATGGCGGCGGCGGATGTGCTGCCCTGCCATCCCGGCCCGCTGGCCGATGCTAAGCTGCACCTGTCCTGCCTGATCGCCTGCGCGCAAGAGGTGATGGCGGCCTATGAGACCCGCAAGAAGGCGCTCGGCCTGATCGACTTTGCTGACATGATCACCGGGGCTGAGCACCTGCTCCGCACCGACCTCGCCGTGCGGCAAGCGGTGCTGGACGAGATCGACTGTGTCATCATCGACGAATTCCAGGACACCAACCCCGTGCAATTCGCGCTTTTATGGCAGTTGGGCCAGCACGCGCCGCGCACACTGCTGGTGGGCGATGTCAAACAGTCGATCATGGGGTTTCAGGGTGCCGATCCGCGCCTATCGACAGCGCTGGCGGCGGCAAATCCCGATGCGACCCAGCCTTTGGACCGCAACTGGCGCTCGACCCCAGCCATCATGCAATTCGTCAATGCGATGGGGGCTGGCCTCTTTGGGCAGGGCTATAACCCGCTGGCGCCGACCCGCGATGCGGTCGCAGCTCCCGCGATCGAGGTTCTGAACGCTACGCAGGGACGGCGCTCACAAAAGTATTCGCAGCCCCCAGAACACATCGCCGAGCGCATCGCCCGTATCCTGACTGATACTGAGACCATCACCGACCGCCACACGAAGGCCGTCCGGCCGGCGCGGCCTTCGGATATCGCGCTCTTGGTCTGCCGCCACACCACCGCCGCCCGCTATGCCGAGGAATTGCGCGCGCGCGGCGTTCCGGTGCGGATCGCCGAGGATGGCTGGGCGAAAAGCCCGGTGATTGTTGCCGCCCGCGCCGCGCTGGCCTTTGCCGCCAATCCGGCGGATATCCATGCCGGGCTGCTCTTGCGCACGCTTGGCCCGGACCCGCTGCCCTTGCAGGAGGCGCTATCCGCCCAGATCGAAGGGCGGTTGGTGGATGACCCGGTGCTGATGCTGCTGGCCGCGCTCTCGGACATTCTGGCCCGCTCGCCAGTGGGGGCGGGGCTTGATCTGGTGCTGGATGCCGCCGACCTGCGTCTCTGGGCCGAACGTCAGCCCGATGCCGCCCAGTCCCGCGCCGATCTTCTGCGGCTAGAGGCTGAGGCGGGTGAGTTCGAAGCCGCGCATCGCGATCTCAAATCCGCCTCGGGGTTCCACGGCGAGACTGCCAAGGTCTTTCTCGGCTGGCTCGACGCCCGTGGGGGCGAGCGCGATTTCGACCGTCATCCCGATCCTTCCGCCAACAGCGCCGAGGCCGTGGAGATCGTCACCTGGCATGCCTCCAAAGGGCGGGAATGGCCGATCACTGTCGTCGCAGAGTTCGACTATGGTATCGAGGAACGTGCGGGGGCCACTGCGACCCGTTTCGATGCCTTGGACCGCATCGACGATATGGCGGTGGTGCTGGGGTCCGCGAGCCTGATCCACACGCCCGGCTTTGCCGCGCCCGAGGCGACCCGCCGTTTCATCGAAGACCGTCGCGCCGATTTTGAAGCCAATGCGAAAAACCTTCTCTATGTCGCTCTGACCCGTGCCCGTGACCGGCTGGTGCTGGAATGGCCGGGTTTTCTGAAGGACCGCGAAGAAGACGCGCCCGAGGCTACGAACCTGTTTCATATCCTGTCCGATACTTGCGCGCCGCAGATCGGGGCGGGCAGCCTGCGCATCAATGGCGTGGATTGCCCGGCGCTGATCACGCAACTGCCTGAAGAGGCGGGATTTACCGAGTACGCAGGCGGTGCGGCAGCGTCAGCGCTGCGATTCGGTGCCGCTGCGCCGTTGCCCGTGACACCGCTAACGCCCTGGCGGCTGCAGCCCTCGCAAACCCGTAGTGCGGGGGTACCGCCCGTGTCCCGCCGTATCAACATCGGAGCACCCTGGCCAAAGGCACTGAACGATGCCTACCGCGGCACAGCACTGCATCTGGCGCTGCGCACATACCTGACCCGGCCCGATCTGGCCCCGGCTTTGGCTCTCGCGACCGGGCTTGACGACGCCACTCTTGCGCTAGTGGCCGAGCGCGCCACGGCGCTGAAAGCCTGGCTTGCCGATCAGGGCTATACGGATCTGCGCGCTGAGATTCCGGTGCTTGGCCACACGCCCGAGGGTGCAGAGATCCCCGGTGCCCTCGACCTTCTCGCCATCGGCCCGGCAGGCGCGATGCTGATCGACCATAAATCCGGCGGCGGCGGTGACGGGTTTGGCCCCTATTGGCCACAGCTTTCCAGCTATGCCGGACTGTTGGCCGGACTATACCCGCAGCATCCGCTGCAGGGCGTGGCGGTGTTCTGGGTCGATCACGGTTGGCTGGAACTGGCAGATGAGGGCGCGTCAGCGGGAGCTTGCGCACAGGCCAGAGTTAACTGATGCCCTGGGGAATACTTGCGCCCGATACCGTGGTTTCGCAACGACGCCAGCAGAACCTTGGGCTTGCGGCGGCGGTTCGTCATTTCAATGACCGGGCGGTCCCCGGAATCGGCGGCATGTGGTTTCCCATGCCCATCCTTTGGTCGGTTCTGGCGATCTCTATCGCCGAGGAACTTGGTGTGCCGGCACTGCCTGTCGGCAACGCGGTCGAAGCGCGCGTCATGCTTGAAGTCATCGCGGGCCCGCAGGATCGCCGCGTGCGAGGGGCGAGGAAGATGCAGGGCTTGAAGGATAGCAGTTTCCACAATCTCAGGCGTCGCGGAACTTATGTGGTTCAGCCGATCCGCATGGCGATGGTGCAGCCTCTGGTCGCACTCGGGTTCGTGCAGGGCAGCCGCTACGGCGCGTTCCGCATACATAGCGCTGGCAGAGAGCTGTTGGAGCTGAATGCGATGAAAGAACCGCGCCGTTTGCTTGGTGCCTGGGCGCATGGCAGACAGCCACATGGCCTGAAGGAGGCCCTAGCAGTGCTTTCCCCGGTTGGGGCTGTCCCGGAAGCGGTGCGTAAACTGATCCTTGCCCGATTGCTCGACGGAAATGATCCCGGCTCGACCCGGCGCCGGGAGCTGGCGCGCCTCGGCACGGGCCCCAGTTCCACGCATTTGGACCAGGAAACCGCATTGGCGGGGGTTGCGCCGGATCACTGGTCGGATCTGCGCGCCGGAGCGGCTTTTATGGATATTCGCGATGCCGCGTTGACGGTGTTGGACCAGTTGGAACAGCACCTGCTGAAGCTTCGCGACGATAATCAGCCTGTGCGCCTGTCAGAAGCGGAGGCAGCCGAAGTCGCCGCCGAGCCGCTGAAACAATTGCGAGATCTGGCCTCGGCAAAAGGCGCGCTTGTCGATCAGGGCAATGAGGAGACTAGCCGCAGATTTATTGCGGAAATCCGACATCTGTCCGATCAACAGCTGATCCAGAGGCTGGCCGAGCGCGATTCTACCGTGATTTGTCAGCGCGAAGGCCACATTTTTCTCGGGCCGGCTGCGAGCGAGTTGCGGGGCAGCTCGGAGACCCAGGACGAGAACCGGCCCCCTCAGGACGAGGCCTTCGCGCCGCAGCTTTTCCGGCTGCACAATCTTCATTGTCTGGTGACAGAGCTGTCCGGAAAGGTGAACCCGGGCAGCCGTGACGCGGGATCGGAGGCCGTCTGATGCAGAACACGACGCTCTACTCCCTCTTCATGCCGCCCGAAGATTGTTATGGCGACTTTGGTCTTATGTGCGGCTTCACCGCGACGCGGCAGGTCCTGGGGCAGATCCGCCGAACATTCACAGGCGAGATGGCGCGCCCGGTGCTGGCCGCCTTCATCCATCCAACCATGAATGCGATCTCGGACGTTCCGGGACTTGCCTGGATGTGGATGCGCCTCGAGGGACGCGGCTACAACCTTCTCCATGCCAAGGTGGCGTTTCTGGGTTTTCGCAAGCGCGGCGGAGATGGCTATGTCATTCGCCTCGCTGTCAGCACGGGGAACTGGACACAGGATCCGCTTACTCGCAGCATCGACCTGTTCTGGTTGTCAACGGCGGAGCAAAAGTCGGCCATTCGGCGGCGTAAAACCAGGCCACGGTGTTACATGCCGGGGGGAGTGGCGTGAGGGCGTAGCCCGAAGGCCACTCCCCCCGGCATTGGCTTGATTTTCAGGGTCTGGTTTTGGCCTTTCGGGCCCGGCTGTGAGCGAGGCGATAGCTTTCGCCGTTCATCTCGAGGATGCTGACGTGATGGGTCAGACGATCGAGGAGCGCGCCTGTGAGGCGCTCGGATCCGAAGGTTTCAGTCCATTCGTCGAAGGGCAGGTTGCTGGTGATCAAGGTGGAGCCGCGCTCATAGCGCTGGGAGATCAGCTCGAACAACAGTTCGGCACCGGTCTTGGAGAGCGGTACGAAGCCCAGTTCGTCAATGATGAGCAGCTTGTATCCGGCCATCTGCTTCTGGAAGCGCAGGAGACGCCGCTCGTCGCGCGCCTCCATCATCTCGCTGACCAGCGCCGCCGCAGTGGTGAAGCCCACCGACAGTCCTTTCTGGCATGCTGCCAGCCCGAGCCCCAAAGCTACGTGCGTCTTGCCGGTGCCCGATGGCCCCAGAGCGATGGCGTTCTCACGCCGCTCGATCCACTCGCAGCGCGCCATCTCGAGCACCTGCATCTTGTTGAGCCTGGGGATAGCGGCGAAGTCGAAGCTGTCGAGGCTTTTGACGGCGGGGAAGCGCGCGGCCTTGATGCGCCGCTCGACCATACGACGCTCCCTGTCGATCATCTCCATCTCGACGAGACGGGCGAGGAAGCGGATATGATCGACGCCTTCAGCGGCACATTGCCGGGCGAGCTTGTGATGCTCTCGCAGGCACGTAGGCAGCTTGAGTGCCTTGAGATGGTGAGCGAGAAGAATCTCCGGTGCCTGATCGCTCATGCGGCCTCCTGCCTGTCGGACAGCAGGCTCATATAGGCTCTGGCAAAGGTCTTCTCGACCGTCGTGCGTGGCAGGAAGGGATAGACGTCCAGGTCCAGCCTGGGCGGCACGCGTTCGACCCGGCACAGGACCAGGTGCCTGACGGCATCGAAGCCGATGGCGCCAAGGTCGATGGCCTGTTCCACCGCCGCCTGGAGATCGGCGATGGTGAACGTTTCCAGCAGGCGCAGCACCTGTACATATTCGCGCCTGCCATGTTTGTGCATGCGCCCTTCCATCAACCGCTGGAGCGTCCCGAACGCTTCGGGCAGGTCCCAGCCCTGCAAAGGGGCCGCCTGGTCGAATGCGTTGATCTTCTGCTCAATCAGCGGGAGATAATGGAGCGGGTCGAAGATAACCTCCTCGCGGGCATGGCAACGCGGGTGACGGGCGATGACCTCGCTGCGGCATCCGATCACCACCGCATCGACATAGGCCCTGATCCAGACTTCCTGATGGCCCCAGGCCACCGGAACCGAATAATCGTTGGTCCTGTAGCGCACCAGGGATTGCGAGGAGACCCGCCCCCCGGTCTGATCGCAGGCCTCGAAGGGTGTAGCGGGCAGAGGCTGCATCGCCGCCAAATCGCGCTGCAAGCGCTCACCGATCGTCTCGCTCTCCCCGCGCACCTTGTCCTGCTGGCGCCTGCGGCATTGCTCCTCCAGCCACAGGTTGAACGCCTCCCAGGTCGGGAACTTCGGGATCGGCACCATGAAATTGCGGCGGCAGTAACCAACCAGCCCTTCCACATTGCCTTTCTCGTTCCCCTTGCCCGGGCGGGCATAGCGGTCGCGGATCACGTAATGCGACAGGAAAGCGCTGAACAGCGTGGCACGCTTGCGCGTGCCGTCTGGCAGGATCTTCGCCACCAGGCAGCGATCGTTGTCATAGACGATCGAGCGCGGCACCGCGCCGAAGAACGCGAAGGCATGGACATGTCCGTCCACCCAGGCCTCCGCCACCGCCGCCGGATAGGCTCGCACATAGCAGGCATCACTGTGCGGCAGATCGAGCGCGAAGAAGTAAGCCTTTTGCTCCACCCCGCCGATCTCCACCAGCGCTTCCCCGAAATCGGCCTGCGCATCTCCCGCCGGGTGCGCCAGCGGCACGAACATCTCCCGGCTGCGTTGCTCGCGCTCCCGGATGTAATCCTTGATGATCGTATAGCCGCCGGTAAAACCATGTTCGGTGCGCAAACGGTCGAATACCCGCTTCGCCGTATGGCGCTGCTTGCGCGGGACACCGCGATCCCCCTCAAGCCATCCATCGATGATCCCCACAAACCCGTCCAGCTTCGGGCGCTGCGGTGCAGACTGACGCCGGTAACCCGGCGGCGATGAAAACGACAGCATCTTGCGCACCGTATCGCGCGACACATTGAAACGCTTCGCCGCCGCCCGTTGGCTCATGCCATCCGCGCAAGCCAAACGGACCTGAAGATAAAGTTCCACGCTGTAGATCCCCACACCTCCCTGACTTGGCAGAAAGGCTTCAAGGTGGACGACTTTTACGCCGCCCGCAGCAGGACTATCCCGCCGCTAGCGTGGCCGAATATTGCTCCGCCGTTCTCATCTGGTCGATCGATCTGGACTCTGCTGTGCCTGACGCACAGGACATTGCCGATATCCGCGCTGCGCATGAGATGTTTGGATGGCTGCGCGAGCGGGCAGATTGCGCCCTGATCGAACGCAGTTTTGACGGGCACCGGCCAGACGCCCTGCTGGAGGCCGCGATCACAGCCTTGCCCACGTCATCCGCGCGTCCCCGCTTCATCGACAGCCGCAATCAGGCGCTGTTTCCTCAGGTGGTCGAGCGCCTGGGTACCAAAAAGAAGGCCGACCGTCTCATCCTCGGGTCTGGCTATTTCGAGAGCGACGGCGATGGTGCTGCTGGCCTGCCAGAGCGACTGCGCCGCGCATTGGTGCAGGAGAAATCCCTGACGAAAACAGCGGCTCTCGACCTGTTTCTCAACCCGTCCTCCTGTCAGGGGCTTGCTGCCCGGGCCGGTGCCTTGATTGACGCAGGCTGGAACTTGCGCCCTCCGCGCTCTGTCTTGCATGGAACTGATGGGTGCCTGCATGCAAAATTTGTGGTGCTGGCGTCGGGCGAGACCGAGGCCTCGGGACGGGCTTATCTTGGATCCGGCAATCTGAGCATGAACGGGTTTGAGCGTGCCGCAAGCGCCGGGGGAAACCTTGAGGCAGGTGTGATCGTCGATCTGCCGGGAGGACTGAAATGGCCGCGACGCAGAGACACGCGGAACGGTATCGCCGCTGTTTTTCCGATCCAGTTCACTGATGTGGTGACGCCCGAGGCCCTGCAGCAAGGGGAAGGCTTTGTGCGCCCCGATGAGCCAGAAACCCAGCCGCCAGTTGCGTGGTTTATATGGCAAGACGGGGTGCTCTCGGCCCCCGAAGACAAATCGGTGATGGTGATTGGTGTCGATGCGGCTCAGGCCCAGACACCTTGTCCATGGCCTGCACCGGCTCCAGCGATTGTGACCCTCGCGGAGGGCGGCTGGCGGCTGCCTGTCATTTCTTCCGGCGCACTTGTTGTCGCTCGCCCCTCCGATATGTCGGTCGAAGATATCCTTGCCAGCCTTGGATCATTTCCCGAGCCTGGTGATGCTGACAGCGAAGATGAGGGTGAGGAAGGCGAAGAGCCGCTCACCGACGCCTCAGATACCACCGAAGCTCCGCCAGCTGCCTATCCCATTCGCAGGATGATGGAACTTCTGGTGCGTCTTTGTGAGACACAGGCAAGGTTAGACCCGCGGGACTGGCAAAGGTGGTGTCGGGAGTTGCAACAGAAACTTTGCGCTATCGCGTCTCGCGAAAAAACGATGCTCGAGTTCTTCCGGAACGCCAGGGCAAATCCTCTGCCTGCTCTGGCAGATCCGCGTATGCGCCCGGAAGGGGTTTCGCCAGACCTATTGAGAGATGCGCTTTTGGCAGTGTCCGTCGCGTGGGAGCTCAGCGCTTACCCATCGCTCTGGGAACGGGAGGCCGCGTGATGGTGGACTGGAACGAAGTCGCGAGCATTCTGGATCGTATCGCAGGGACGTCTGATGATACCGTGCTAGATCATGGCCAGAAGGCGAGTGTCACAGAACTAGCGTGCCGTATCCGGGCGGGCCAACGCTCGGCCCTGTTGGCTGATGAGGTGGGTATGGGCAAGACCCGCATTGCGGCGGCGCTGATCGCAGCGGTGCGGGAGGCGGGCGGGCGCAGCGCCATTGTTCTGCCCGCGGGCCTTGGGGCACAATGGCAACAGGAACTGAAACGGTTCAACACCGACGACAAGACATTGCTGCCGCTGCGCAGCTATGATGGTTTCATCTCCGGTTTTTTGCACGATACCGATGCGGAGGGGAGCGCAAGACGGTTACACAGCCATAAGGAGTGGCTTTCGGATCGCCGCAAGCAGCGTGAGTTGCCGGAGAACGGCTGGGCCGCCGAAGAGATCATAATGATATCTCATTCCTTCGCGAACATGCAGTTTCCCAATCGTGGAGAAGGCCCCGCTGGAGGCTGGCGCCGGGAACTCTTACCCAACGTCGCCCGCCTGATTGACGGCCGACGGCGCAACTTCATGCGCGAAAATTTCCATTCGGGTGAGGTGGGCTATGTATATGCCAGTCGCCGTGCGGCGCGGCACATTGCCCAAACGATTCTGGACCACGAACTGCCGCGCGATGCCATTAACGGCGATCAGAAATGGCTTTCGGCGGACGATTACAAGAACAGGATCCTGCCGCTGATCGGCTATGGCCTGGGTCAGTTTGATCTCATAGTCGTTGACGAAGCCCACAAGGCGCGCGGCGCAGATTCAAGCCTTTCGCGCATTCTCGGCCCGGTAAGCTGGGAAGCGGATGATCCTTTTCGTCTGGGCATGACCGCAACCCCGGTCGAGCTGGACTCCAGCCAGTGGATCGACACGCTGGAGCGACTCAATGGTCGCGATGATGATCAGGATATTACTGCGCTCGCAGAGCTGACGGAATGGATCACCGGCTATGTGGATGTTGTTCGTCGGATTCAAACCGAAGAACTGGACGAGACGCTGACCGGGGAATTCGAGACCTCCGCCCGGCAGTTCTACGCAGCATTGCGACCACACGTCCTGCGCCGGGACAAACGAAGTGACCCCGAATTCTGCGTCTTCAAAGACAGTCATGGTGATTATCGTGAGGTCACCGATATCCCGGTTTCACCGGAGGCAGAGGGTTTTACCCGTGACTGGTTGCGCCGCTTTTGTGCGGCTGAGGCGCTGTCGTTACTCCCTCAGGATGATCCGCGTGTGAAACGGGTCAGGCTCGCCGTTGCCCAGGGGTATGGGTTCGGCTTTGGAGAGGATGAGGAAGACAGCCATTCTGGCATGACAGATGCAAACCTCGTTGGTCCGGCGGGGTTTTGGACGGAAGCTTTTACCGCTGAGAGCAACGACATCTATAGCCACCCTGCGATCCTGGCGGCAGTGAGACAAATCGAGGCCTATACACGGGCCGGCGAGAAAGTGCTCGTCTTCGGCAGGTTCCTGACGCCGATGAATGTGCTGACCAGACTGCTGGACGCGCGTGAGATGCTGCGTCGTTTGCGAGACGGACAGCACTGGCCTGCCAGTGGGATCGGGGAAAGCAATATAGCAGCCGTCATTGCGGCGATGAGAGATCCTGATCTTGCGGTGGCGGGTGGGGTCGACGAAATCGATGTGATGTTGAAAACCCGCTATCAGGAGTGGGCGAGCGAGCGACGGGCTGAACTCGCACGGCTTCATCGGGAGTTGGAAGACCTTGCGCTGGAGGGAGGAGCTGCTGCATTTCTGTCAGAGATTCTGCGCCATGAGGACGGCAAACAAGACCTTCAATTCGGGGCTTTGCTCGAGGCACTTGGTGGCAGGCGGGAAGTTGCGGGCGCTTCCTGGACGGGGCGGGAAATGCTCGGGCTGTTCGAAAAACTGCTCCTGGAGCTTGCCGGCGATGATGAAGCAGAGAACAACGATACGCAGAAAGCCCGGCTGGATGCCTGGCTGAACGATTATTCCGGGCGCGAGGGCAACTTCGCCAGGATGATGTCAGGTGCAACCGCACCGCAAACGCGGCGTATGCTGCAATCTGCATTCAACCGGTCGTCCAGTTGGCCGATGGTGCTCCTCGCGCAATCCCGCGTCGGGCGTGAGGGCCTGAATCTGCATGAGGCCTGTCGCACAGTGATTCTACTGCACGCGGAGTGGAATCCCGGCATTGTCGAGCAGCAGATTGGGCGTGTGGATCGCAAGAACAGTCTTTGGCTTCGCGAATGGCGGAAATGGAGGGATCATGGTGATGGTCTCCCGCCCCGCATTCGGGTTCACCCTGTTGTCGTCAGTGGCACATACGACGATCACAACTGGCAGGTTCTCAAGGCGCGTTGGCTGGAACTGAGGGCGCAGTTGCATGGCGATGTCCTGCGTCCCGTTCCAGGTCGGTCAGAGGTGATAGATGACAAACGAACCTGCGCTGACCGCGTTCGGCGCGCAGTGCCGGATTTTTCGCCGGGAAGACGTGGCGGTTGAATTGTAGTGTAACCGATACTCACGCTGCTGTTCGGAATAGGACGGAATGAAAGCTGCTATTTTTAGCAACCATTCTCCCCGAGTTGGATTTGGCGTTGATAGGAAAATGGATGTTAGTAGGTCGCAAGTAATGGTGGTTGCAGCCTCCCGCAACCATCTTTACCGGCGTCGATTGCAAGTTGTGATCGATGCCGGTCCCCGCAACCATCTTTACTTGCTCGGGCAACAAGTGAAGATTAGATCCAGCCCCCGCAACCAATAATTACAATCAAAACAACAGTTTAGGATCACCGCTGAAATCGGCGACAGGCTCGATGTGCCTAGCACAACGCTAGCACATTTGCGCAGCTTTGCGATTTGTGAGACATTCCCACCCAGGCTCCCCTTGCAGCAGTGGCGGTTTGTCATGCAGAGGCACGAGATCTTAGGTGGAAAGGTCCAGGTTTACCGGCGCATCGACGGCGGCAACTGGCATTGCTCCGCATCGGTTGGTGGCAGGCAGCACCGAGCCACCACCAGGACCGACAGCGTATCGCTGGCCAAGCAAGTTGCCGAAGATTGGTATCTCGGTCTGCGCGGCA
This sequence comes from Novosphingobium resinovorum, assembly GCF_001742225.1. Lineage (NCBI taxonomy): Bacteria > Pseudomonadati > Pseudomonadota > Alphaproteobacteria > Sphingomonadales > Sphingomonadaceae > Novosphingobium > Novosphingobium resinovorum. The sequence continues at coordinate 1,550,457 of NZ_CP017076.1, forward strand.
AATTGCATGCCGGCATCCTCAAGACCGAGAAGACCTTCAAGGAAGCGTCCGCTCAGTTCCTGCGTGAATACGAGATCATCACCGAGGGCCAGCGCAGCAAACGCTGGACCGAGGGACACGGTATTCGCCTTCGCGTGCATTTGCTGCCGTTCTTTGGCGACCTTGGTCTTTCCGAGATCACCGGCGGCAAAGTGCAGGAATACCGGGTGCACCGGATGTCGTCGCGGGGCATCGCCAATCCGCATTCGAAGAGCAATCGCCCGGTCTCGGACAAGGCGCCTGCCCGAAAAACCCTTCACAACGAAATCGTGACGCTGCGCCAGGTGCTGCGCACCGCCGTGAGCCATGGCTGGCTGTCGCACCTGCCCGACATCTCCAGTCCTTATCGCGCTTCGAGCAAGGTGGAGCATCGGCCCTGGTTCAGTCCCGCCGAATACAAGCAGCTCTACAAGGCCACCGGGGCCTATGCGAGGGAGCCGTTCCACGCGCACTTTCAATGGAACGCGCAGCAGGTGCATGACTACGTCCTGTTTATGGCCAACACCGGCCTGAGGCCCGATGAAGCCTCCAACCTTGAGCACCGCGATGTTGAGATCGTCATCGACGATGAGACGGGACAGCAGATCCTGGAAATCGAGGTTCGCGGTAAGCGGGGGGTGGGCTTCTGCAAATCTATGCCCAATGCTGTGCGACCCTATGAGCGGCTGCTCAATCGTCCGAGGCCCGTGCAGGGGGAAAGTCGCCGCGCGGCGCAGCGAAGGCGCCGGGCTGGAATTGATGAGGCGATTGAAGCGCCTGAGGCTCAGCTTCCGAAGCCGACCGACAAAGTCTTCCCCGGCAATCATGTGAAGCTGTTCAACGGCGTGCTTGCGAGGGCGGAGCTGAAATTTGACCGGGATGGCAAGGCCCGAACCGCCTACTCGCTGCGCCACACGTATATCTGTCTGCGGCTCATGGAAGGCGCCGATGTCTACGCGGTTGCCCGTAACTGCCGCACCAGCGTCGAGATGATCCAGAAGCATTACGCCGCCCACATCAAGAACATGATCAGCGCCGCGTCGGTGAATGTACGCAAGGTCAAGCCGAAGCGCCGCCGGCAGCCTGTGCCCGTGGCATTCGAAGATGATGATCTGATCGACGTCTAGTTGCTACTCAGCGCGGCGCTTGCCAACGCGCCAGCGCATCCCCTTGCGGGTGCGCCTCGCAGCAGCGCCCTTGCGGCGCTGATGCGTGCACGAACGTGCCTCTACGCAAAATTGCAGGGCAAACCGGCCACAGTTACAGTCGCTAATAGACCCCCTTGGTAACGGCGCCAACGTAACTTGATTACTATTCACCAGGCTCTTTTAAAAGCATTCCCCGGACTTTCAGCGCAAGGGCGACGGTTTCGTATCTTGCAACAGCAGAATAGTGTGGCTTGGGCTGCAGGCGGCAGTGCGTGGCGCGGCCTTAGCGAGCGCGCTCAGCATTCGCCCAAACAGGCGAACAAGGTCCTCATCATCGGCAGGCCAGCCATCTTGGGGGACGTGCGCGAGAGCGCGTGCGATGTCAGCGTCGCTGACACTTGCAAAAGAAACGGACTGGCCCATGCGCACCTCCAATGAGTACACTTGATGGTGATCGCGATCGGGCCGGTTGGCGAGTTACAAGGATGAAACCTGGGAAGGTTCAATTCCGCCAAGGTCGCGCCAGTCCACGCGCGATCAGATATTCACCGGCGTCCTGATCACCGACATAGATCTGCGCCAGCGTGCGGCCGTAGCGGTCTTGCCCAAGGCGCTCGATCGTGACGCGACCGTTTGCAAGGAGAGATCGTAGAGCTTCGCGGCTTTGTTCGCCGGCGCCGTAGTCGCACCATGCCGGGTTCCTGGATCCAGCGAAACGCTGGCGCTGCTGAGGTGCGCATCGCGGCGAATCCCTAAGTTCGGGGGCATCGATGTTGGCGATACGCACCTTTTCGCGGTTGCAAAGTGTGAGGGTGTCGCCGTCATGAACATTGGCGACGCAGAGACCTGCGGCGGCGGCGAATAGGAGGAGCGACATATCTATGGGCCTTAAACGCCGTATCGCTTATTGCCACCGCTTGTGATGCAGTAGCGTCCGCCGCGAGGACCAACGCAGACGTTACCGCCGCTGCAGGGGCAACTACCGCCGTATGATCCGCTGGATCGGCCGCGTCGAGATGATGACGTTTTCTTCTTGCGTGATGAGAGCGAAGTTTTTCGCGTCGAGCCGTACTTTTTGGACGAGGAGAAGTAGCTCGGGGTGCCATACGACTGGCGCTGGGCATTGTAGTGCGAGTTGGTGCGCGTCGTCGTATCCGTTAACTGTTCCGATGTAAGGAAACGGGCGACAACCCAGCAGTTCGGCGAGACGATGTGGGACCACCCGCCGCCTGCCTCGCTAACTTGAACGTGCCGCCCGCGCGCGAGCTTTGCGACAATCGGCGCGTTGGCAACTGGCGTGCTCCGGCAGTTCAGCGCATTGGCCGCAACCTGCTCCGCGTCAGCCTGCGCGCTGAAAGCTATAAGAACTAAAAGCAGAATTGCGCTGAATACAGCCCGCATAGTCACTCCCCATTTTGAAACAGGGCTATGCGAGGTTGCATTAATATTTGTCTAGGATGCGACGGTTAAAATTTCTTAATCCGCATCAGGCATCGCTTTTCGCGGATGTTTGGCGGCGAAGAACGGGAGGCGCTGCTCGTTTAGGACGCCTTGATCGCTTAAGTCGAACTTGGGGCCTCGGTTCTGGCTTAATGCCGCGGCATTATGACCGGGGCTGGGTGTGGGTTCAACGGGTGGTGGCGACGCTTTAATCTCCTACGGTGGATGGAGTGTCGCGCTGAAGCGTCGTCGAATCTCCTCACATTGATCCCGCTAGAAACGGTGACGGCGAAACTCAGGCGAATGGACGCCGGTTGCCAGCCATCACGTTGCCAATTGCGGCAAATATCAGGCGGGAGCGAAGGGAGCAGAAAACTCGTCATTTGCGCGTAGGGAGATCTTGAACTGCAAAAATTCCCTTCCCAAGTCTCACTTGCCGGGCGCCGCTGTTCGGGTCCGGTGGACATCGAGGGCGCCAGCTCTCCTGTACTGGCGCAACTCATGTCCAGATCGCTTCTTTGGAGGATTTGGAAATGAGAACTGCATTCGACTTTACGCCTTATCGGCGTTCGACGGTCGGCTTCGACCGCTTGTTCAACCTGCTCGAGGCAGGCGCACGCGATGAAGATGGCTATCCGCCCTTCGACATTCTGAAAGAAGGTGACGACAGCTATCGCATTACGCTGGCGGTTGCTGGCTTCCGCCCCGAGGACATCGAGGTGGTGGCTCAGCAGAACCTGCTCACCGTCACCGGTAAGCGTGCCGAAGACAACGATCAGGGCGAGTATCTGCATCGCGGCATTGCCACACGCGCATTCGAGCGGCGCTTCCAGCTTGCCGACTTCGTGGAAGCCGGGGATGCCCGTTTCGAGAACGGCCTACTGAGCATCGCGCTCAAGCGCGTTGTCCCCGAGGCAATGAAGCCGCGCCGGATCGAGATCAACGGTAGCAACGCTGCCCCGGATCAGATCGAGGCGCCCAGGGATGAGGTCCGCGAAGCGGCCTGATCCCGGTTCAAGAGGTCTGCCGGCGCCGTTTCAAGCGGGCCGGCAGGCCGTGCCTCTTCCAGCCAGAAAAGGAGATGACCATCATGGCTTTTCGTGATCTCATTCCCTAGAGCCGGCAGGAAAACCGGCTCCCCGTCCAGGTCAGCGCCGAGCGCGGCCGCGACAATGATACTCACCCATTGCTCTCGCTCCACCGCGAGATGAACCGGCTGTTCGACGACGTCTTCCGAGGCTTCGGTGTCGATACGCTGGCAAATGCCGTGAAGGTGACGTTGGTCCCAAGGGCCGAAACGTCGTCATCGACAAGAGCTTCGGCGCTCCCCGGATCACCAAGGACGGCGTCACCGTCGCCAAGGAAATCGAGCTTGCCGACAGGATCGAGAATATGGGCGCGCAGATGTTGCGCGAGGTGACGAACAAGCAGAACGACAAGGTGGGCGACGGCACTACCACCGCCACCGTGCTGGCCTAGGCGATCGTGCGCGAGGGCTCAAAGGCTGTCGCCGCCGGCATGACCATGCGCTCGCACGCACCAGTTAAACGTCTGTCACCAGGCCATTTGCTAATCCCAAAGCTGCGGCATGCTCTTCAGCCGCGCGGTGGTCGCTCCTCGACCCTGAGCAAGGGCAGCGATGCGGGACAGCGCGAAGTCACGATCGGCCTTGTCTCCGTGCTGGGCAAGATCGAGCAGACTGGAGGTGTCGCCGTTGGCCTCGAGCAGATCTCTGCTCCGCAGCCATTCGGTCATTTCCGAATTCGCTTCCATGTTACACCTCGCTGCTCCAGCCTCACTGCGAACGTCGAAGTGCGCCAATCGATCCCGGGCAGCCGGCAATGCTGAAGCGGATGGGCGTGTGCACGGCGATGAGCACTGTCTGAACTGTGATGGGAGGTGCGCGCCTTGCACCGATGCTAGAAGCCTTCATCATGGCAGATGCAGGAGGAGGCGGTGCCCGTGTCTCCTGTCAATCTCCATCTCAGGTAGATCCTGGGGTGAAGCAGACCTCAACGGGCATTTCAGATCAGCGATCTTGATGGAAATGCAAATGCGCCAGCGCGGACATTTGGCGGGCGAACTTGAGATTGGAACGAATTCAGTTTCTGCGGCTTGAGCGCATCAGGTGTTCCTGCACCTGTGGCCCGGCATGCTCTCTCCCACCGGTATGCGGCCGGGCCACTTCGCCTTTTTACAGTGCGTATTCCCGGAGATGACATTGCCCAACCGCGACCAGGACACCATCACGCCAGCTGGCGGCCACGAAGGCGGAAAGCCGAACAACCTGCGTTACATCGTCGGCGGATTGATCATCATGTTTCTTCTGGCCATGGCGATCATGGGGCTCAGCACAAGGGTGTTGGAACGTCCTGGTCCAGATCAGGGAGCAACCGAGAAGGCACCCGCCGACTGATGCTGCGAAAAGGCCCGGCGCTCTGGAGAGGCCGGGCCAAGGTTCGGGTTACAGCAAACCCTCAAGTCGCGAGCGGACGATACAGGATTGCCGGTGGTCCGGAAATGAGAATATCTCATTCCCTCATGATCATAGCGCCGGGCAATTCATTCCGGCGATCCCCTAAGCAACGAGGTTCCGGAAAATGTTGCCAACAGCTCACCTAATGCGACGCCGCAAGCCGTGATGCTGGCATCGTAGCGCGCCGACACTGTAAGTCACGCCGCAGCACATAGCCCTAGACAAAGTAACATCCGTTGTTATGCTATCGCGCTCGTCACGGTCATCAGAGTGAAGGCCGCCGAGAGGGGCAGCGCAATGATCCGCAGGATTTGGTGCCTATTCAACAGCCATTGTCACATAAAGCCGGAATAGGATGGCTCGCACTATGTCGGGAACTGCCGCCACTGCGGTGCTCGAATTAGCGGCTCGCATCGAAGAAATGGTGGCGTACCTCTCGCAGATAGGTACCGCATGAAAACTGTCCTCGAGCGGATCGTCCGCGCGCTCTGCAGCCAGAACGGCTTCCCGGAGAATACAATGTATCAGGGGCGGCCGATGTGGGAGGACTTCCTTCCCAAGGCGCGCGTGGCTCTGGCCGCGATCCTCTACCCCACCGAGGTAATGGGAGGCGGGAGGAGCCATCGGCGGCTTTTCCGACAGGTATGAAGGCCAGTTTTCCGAGAAGGCGTCCGAGGTCTGGAAAGCGATGGTTGAAGCGGGCCTCGCCGGACTGCCGTAGCCGCAGCTCGGGAACAAAGGTAAGCCGAAGAGTTTGAAAATCGGTCTTTAAATCATAGTCAGAGGAGATGATCGTGTTCCGCAAGTCCGTCCAGCTCCATGACGGTCCCTGCCATGGAATGAGCGTGATCTGGGATGGCAGCAACGAGGTGCGGATGATTAAGTGCAGGCAAGGCTATGTGCCTTGGCCGAGCAAAGCGGGCCCACCGTTGATTGAAAGCGAGATCTACCGCCCTTCGATCGATTCTCCATCCATCTTCGTTTGGGCGAAGGGAACTAGCTCAACTGCGGAGAATTGCTCAGCACCTTCTGGCTCCGAAAAGTTCTAAAGCCCAGCCTGACCATGGGTCACGGGCGCGGCGGCGGGAGGAAACCCGCCGCGCTCGCCCCGGCGGCCACCCCATTCCGCCGAGCTGCAAACGAATGATATTGATGGACCGGCCGCATATAGCGGCGCTGCGTTCACAAGTGCGTTGATCCCCGCGCATTCATCGCTACCGAGCCGCCCGGGTGCGGCGGCTTGCAGGGGACCGGCGCACCCATCTCCCTTGTGGAAAAATCGTTTACTAGCGGTATGCTATCGATCTGCTGGCGCGTTCTCGTCGCGCCGAAGGAGATCCCCGTGCATCAAGAGTACAAGAGCCTCACTCGTGCCGCGATCGCCGAAGCGATCAAAAAAAACATAGGGATATCTTCCACCAAGGCCAATCACATGGTCGATGCGATCATTGAGGAGATGGCCGCTGCTCTCGAACGTGGCGAGAACGTGAAGATTGCCGGCTTCGGCACGTTCCTGCTGAACGATAAGGGGCCGCGGGTCGGACGCAACCCGAAGACTGGCAAGGAGGCGGTTGTAGGCGCGAGGCGCGTCGTCACCTTTAACCCGAGCACCATCCTGCGAGCACGCGTCGCTCCCTTGTTGGACTGATCTCAGATCAGCGACCTGCTCTGCAACGCGATCGCCATGCTGCGCGGCTTCACACTGCCGCGTGGACGGTTCGCGCGCATTTTTGGCATTTGATCGGGTGCGGCGCTATGGACGCGGTCGGCGTCGCGGACTCCGGCCGAAAGAGCGGCAGTCTGAGCCTGGGCGGATCGGAACGGCTTCTTCATTGACCTTGCCGTCGCTGACGCGGAACCCCCTGGGCGTTACCTTCTCGGCATTGAATGTGATGGCGCCGCCTATCATGATGCGCGCTCCGCGCGCGAGCGTGACCGCTTGCGTCAATCCGTGCTCGAGAGCCACGGATGGACGATCCATCGGCTGTGGAGCACCGACTGGTTCTATCGCCCCAACGAGCAGATCGATGCCATCGTCACCAAGATCGAAGCGGCCAAAGCCGAGCATGACGCCGATGCCGGTGCAGAGGCCAACCGGTCCGCACGGTTCGAGATCTACAGCGTCGAGCGCGAGGACTTAACCGAAATGGGCATCATCTGCGCGGATGAAGTCGCTGAGGCGGCAAGTGCCAACCTCTATATAGAGGCCGTTATCTCTCGTCCGGCATTCCACGACGGCGAATTGCACGAAACCGCCGTCGGGGTTCTCGCCGCGCTCGTCGAGGAAGCCGTCCGGATCGAGGGACCTGTCCATATCGACGAGGTGATCGAACGTATCCGATCGGCATGGGGTCTCAAGCGCGCAGGCGGCAGAATCCAGCAGGCATGCTGCCGTCCGGGCCAAGCTGGTCGAGGATACCGGCCTGTCGCTGCGGGTGATGGTGGCGCATGTCATCATGGGTTCGGGGCTGTGGACGGTGCGGATCGAACCTCAGAAGTCACCCACTGATGCGGTGGCCGAGAGCGTCGAGGGCTGCCTGTCGGAAGTCTGTTCGATGCCCGGCGACGCGAGGTTCTGGCCCTGCTTGGCCTGGATGCCGAGACGGCCACAGTCGCCGGCGGCGATGCCGATGGGAAGGGCATTTGCGGTCTGGTTCAGCGGCTGATCGCCATGGACGATGCCGATGTCATGCGCGTCCTTGCGGTGGTCATGAGCGAAACGCTGGACGTCGGAACAGGCATCATCGAATTGCTGGGCCAGCACATGGGCGTTGCCATGCTCGATGCGGTGCGCGATCGTGAGGTGATGGGCCATCTGCTGGTCGAGGTTGCGGGTAATCAGGTCGCTGCGGAAAACGCCAAGGCGACGAGCAAGGTCCAGCGGGGCATCATCCGTGGCTGCCTGACCGGGACCAATGGCAGGCGGAAGCGCGAGAGCTGGGTGCCGCGCTGGATGGCCTTCCCGGCGAGCGCCTACACGGCACGGGGCGGGGTCGGCAGCGCCGAACGGGCCGCACGTCTGGCCGCGCTTTGCGATGAGGAGGAAGCCGGGGCCGAGGCGACGGAAGGGGCTGAAGCCGCCCCCGCCGAAGCCGAACAGGCGCTGCCTCAGGCGGCTTGAACCAGTGAGGCCCGGCGGCGTGATGCTGCCGGGCTTCTCCTTTCAAGGAGACCATCGGCAGCCGACCAATATACGCTATGCGTCGGCAGTGGTGCGAACAACCGCTTTCTCCAAACCCCTCCGTTCGCCTGCCTTAAAGCTGCTGAGCAGCAACTAGCCTTATTCTCTGCTGCTCGTTCGCCCCGCCGAATATGCCAGAGGCTGACGTATATTTATTTCCGGCTACCGAGTTCACATGGCCTGTGGGCCGCTGTCAGGGGGCGATGGGGGGTGATCTCAAACCCCGCCGAAGAGCTGCCTATGGCAGCAGGGCTACGATAGCTTCCTGAAGGAGGTGCGCAATCGCTGCCGGTTCTGCCAAAATCCCGCGCATCAACGCAGCCTGCCAGCTGTTGACGCCCCTGGACATCAGAGCAACGCGCAGTTCGAGGCCGATCTGATCCGTGACGCTCTGGAGACTGAGGATGGGGTCCCGCAGCTTTATCTGGCCGGGGAGGGTCGACCAATCAGTCGCCATCGAGAGGTGAAATTGCGTGCCAAGCACGTTGTCGAGGTGAAAGGCGACGATCTGATCCCTCGGCGCCGGAAGTCCAGCCATGACGCGAGGCCTGAACGTCGCTGCGTTGTAGGGAGGGACGATCTCGACGTCCCAGAGAGCATCGGCCGCCCAGGTGTCAAAATACGGATGAATGAAGCGACGCGGATTCCCTCCATGGACAGTCGTGCCCTTCACGCCGGAATTGCAATGCCGGCATGCGGGAACAAGGTTGGCCCGCATGATCGAGAACTCGCGATACATGTCGCGGGGCAGATAGTGGTCGAGGTCGCCGGTCACCGGCGATCCGCAGACCGGGCATGACTTCAGACCTGCCTTCTGACGCATTCGCTTCAGATCGCCGGAGCCCTTGCGACTGTCATAGAGGTCATATTGTCGCTTGCCGACGCCAGGACCAAAATCATGAGCGTTGACGGCGAAGGGGCTGCCGCTGTTCGCGCGGTATGTCTGGTAGGCGGTGAGCCAGTCAGTCTCATGCGGCTTCCACTCAGCCTTCTTGGCGAGCTTTCTCACGACCGCTTCGTCCTCGGCTGCGGTGGCCGGCATGGAAAGATGTTGCATCGTTCAAAACGCCTGCGGCTCTTCCGGGGCGGGCTCCGCTGTTGGGGGTTGGGCGAGCCTGCGCGCGATGAAAGACAGACTTTCCGAATTGAGTTCGGCTCCATACTCCTCGATCACGCCGTCAAGTCCTAGATGCCGGCCAGTGCCGTCGGCCCAGTCCGAGAGCGTCTTCTGGTATCGGTGCGAGATGCTGGTATCGCCAAAAACGAATTGCGAGATGCTGTCGATCGTCGCGCCGAACGTCTGCATGCGCGGTGTGTCGATTCGAATCTCACGGCCTTCCAGCGTTAGGATGTTCACCCGAACGCGCGGAGTCTCGCGTACCACGTACGCTGAGTGCGTAGCGATCAGCGCGATTGATTTCGTCGATTGCAGCAGGTTGTCCAAGATATCCATTAGGTCGGACACGAAGTTTGGATGTAGGTGGGTCTCAGGTTCATCGAGCAACAGGAGACTGCCCTGTTCGATCGCCGCCGCCGATTGGGCGGCAAAGCGCAGCATTGCGTATTCGCCGCTGCTCAATCGGCGAGGTTCCATCTGCTCGTCGAGGACGATTGCCGGACGGTTCCAGTCGATCTGCTGAATGAGCCGGATGGTGTTCTGCTCGCTGAGCCGCCTACCGATCGGGAAGTAGCTCTGATTTCCCGGTTCGATGACGTGTGGAAGCTCGTCACCCGGGCGCCTGGGGCGTAGCGGAAGGTGCAGCCGGTCCCACAGTCCGATCGCGTCGAGCGCGGCCTCGACCACGTCCAGACGCGACATGTCCCGGTTCTCGCCGAATCCCTTCCGATCCTCCGACTTCTTGCAGGCTACAAGTGCGACGAGCAGCGGATCGGCACCTTCCTCGCCGGATGCGTTCACCGCGAAATATTCATAGTCGATGCCGTGCCATGGTCCAATCCAGCGGGGGAACGGGTCGGTAGGCACAGATGAGAAGACAATAACCCGCGAGGGTCGGAACGCGGGTAGGAAGTGAGGGCGGAGGAAGCCGGCCGCATGGTTCGAATGCAGACCGTCGACGATCGCCTTGAGCAGTTGGGTTTTGCCGACCCCATTTCTTCCGATGAGGACAGAGGCTCTGTCGCGGAAGATGCCATCTCGGTGGAAACGGAAAGGCAGGGTGTAAAGGTTGTCAGCGCTGCGCACGTGGGCAGAGAAGACGAAGTTGATCGCAGCATCCTCAACCGGGGCCGGAATGTCTGGCCGGAAGAAGCGGCTCCCCCGTCGGAGCGAGTCATAGGCTCCTCCGTTCCTCAGCGCTCCGAAGTGAAACTCCTCGCCATCGATCAGGTCGAGGAGCGCTTGATCTACCCCTTCCGTTCGCGCAACGGTTGCGTCGTGGAGCTTGCGGAGCGCACTAACGCCGACCTCGAAGCCTAGCGCGCCGATCACCTGTTGATAGTGCTCGACGTCGACGAGCAGCGACGCGAACGGTGTTTCGACCACATCGATCAGAAACACATCGCCGTGCTCATTGAGCAGCCGGGTAAACTCGAACTCGCTCCGATTTACACCCTCGAACATCAGCCGCATGCGAATCTCTATCGGCTCTACACCCTCCGCGCGGATGTGAAGACGCGCGAAGAAGTTTCTCCCGTAATCGTTCCAGTTGTCGTGCACGGGCACGATAGCAATGACCGGCGTTGGAAGGTCCGCCACTTGGCCAAGGGCCTTCGCGATGTAGATGTCGACCGGGACGTTAGCCGGAATGATTTCGGGCATTCTTAAAACCTGCTGTTGAAAATCGATCCAGTAACTCCGGCTCACTTGCCGTTCTAAGGACGCCGTTACCTTCCGCAAGCCAACTCGATTGCCACGGATCCGCGAACGTCCGCTTAGACCGAAACCCACGGCTTCCGAGTATGCTCGCGAATGGCTGAAATGTCCCAAGCCTTCCCATCGCAGCCGACCCTTGTCGGTCATTTAGCACCCATTTTTACGCTCTCAGGTGCGGACCGGCAGCTTCCTCATTCTGGATGCCTTGGACTGGCCGATTGCGGAATGTCCGGATCGGAAACAAGTGTGAGGATAGATGACGCTTACGCGGTGTCGGCTCCCGACCCTTAGCAACCAATCCGTCATGTCATGGTCATAACTTTCACCGACACGCTCGCTTCATGGTTCACGCCAAATCCGATTCTGTTCCCGCTCTCAACGTAGGCGAGCCTGATCGTCTCAGTTGGAGCAGGCTGGCCATGTCGACGCGGCTAATGGCAGGCCTGCACCTGCTCAAGCACATGGAGGGCCTGTCGGACGAAGCCGTCTGCGCCCGCTGGGTCGAGAACCCGTACCACCAATTCTTTTGCGGCGAGCAGCACTTCCGCCACAAGCTGCCACTGGATCGTTCGTCGATGACGCGCTGGCGGAACCGGATCGGGGCCGACAAGCTGGAACTTCTGCTCGCCGAGACGCTGCGCGTGGCGATGGAAACCAGGGCAATGCCGCCGCAGGCCTGCGAGTGGGTGACGGTGGATACGACTGTACAGACCAATGCGATTGCCCATCCCACCGACAGCCACCTGCTGCTACGAGGCATCGAGTGGCTGAACCGGATTGCCCGCAAGCACGGCATCAAGCTGCGCCAGTCATTCCTGCGGGTGGGCCGCCAGGCTCGGCGCAATGTCTCCTGGCTGATCAACGGGCGCGGTCACAAGCAGGCGATGCGTTGGGTGCGCAAACTTCGCACCTGTCTGGGCCGGCTCGACCGCGATATCGGCTGCAAAATCGCCGGAAATGAGGAACTCGAGGCCGCCTTTGCCGTCGTCCGCGAGCGGGTGGCGAAGATCCTCACCCAGAAGGCTGGCAGCACAGACAAGCTTTATGCCCTGCACGCGCCCGAGGTGGAATGCATCGCCAAGGGCAAGGCGCGGACCCGCTACGAGTTCGGGGTAAAGACCTCGATCGCGGTGACAAACGCCCGCACCGCCGGTGGCCAGTTCATCGTCGGCATGCAGGCGTTGCCCGGCAACCCCTATGATGGCCACACCCTGTCCGGGCAGATCGAGCAAGTCGAGCGCCTGACCGGCGTCACCGTTGAGCGGGCTTATGTCGATCGCGGCTACAAAGGGCACCAGCATGGCGGGCAGGCCAGGGTCTATATCGCCCACACTCGCGGGATCACCTCACCCACGATCAAGCGCGAGCTCAGGCGACAAAATGCCATCGAACCGATCATCGGTCACACCAAGTCCGATGGCCTGCTCGAGCGCAATCACCTCGCCGGTGCCACCGGCGATGCCATCAACGCCATCCTGGTCGCCGCGGGGCACTATCTCAGGTTGCTCGTCGCATGGCTGACTGCGATTTTGCGCGCCCTCATCGCCGCCTGGCTATCCCCAGCCCTGCCCAAAATGGCCGCTGCCTGAAAGCAGCGTACCAGTTCGATAAACCCCTCACGGCACATCGGACGCAATCTACCCGTCGCCGAAACGAACATCGCATTGTTCACGACCGACAAGCTATCTACGCCGACTGCATCGAGGCCATGCGCCAGCACGCTCCTCGCCAAGATCGCGCTGGAAATCCGAATTGGCGACTCGCCTACAGCCGGGTGAAAGACCGCGCGCATTCCATCGCCTCGGTCTACAGAGACCGGACATCGTATGGGTTGCGCGATTGAGAATGCGGGCTTCTAAATTCGTGCTATTCTCGGCCCGCTTTCGACGACTGGTTTCCCGAAGTCCTGAAAGTTCCGGCCGATTACTTTTAGATCAGACCGCCAAATACGACGTGCGCGATCATATGTGCTCGGTTACGCGCCCGCGTTTTCAGCCGGACATTCTCGATATGCCGTTCAACCGTGCACGGCGCGATCTTAAGATTTAATGCTGCCTCTTTTGCCGAGTAGCCGTCAGCGACGAGGCGGACGACTTCGGCTTCACGCCTTGTCAGCACCGGTGCATTTTCAGCAAGTCGAATCATAGGTTCCCCCTTTATTAACCATCATAAGGGAGGTATTCATTTTCAAGTGCATATGGAATGGTGATTTTTCCCATGTGAACGATTACAAAGAATGCCTTTTGGGGCTTGGTACAACTCATCCGATAGTGCAGAAGTGCACATTAGCAGCCAGTTGGCCTTGCCTAACGTATCTCGTGCGTTTGGCGAGAACCGGTATTGACCCTGCAGGTATTTTTCATCGGTGAGACTATCAATTCGCACACAGCTCACGAATCTCCCGATGTCTTTCAACGCAGGAGCAATCGGTTGTGATACCCGTAAACGGCTCAGCTTACACGGCGAAATCCTCGCTGGAGTGCGCTCATTGATCATATGATCGAGCGGCATTTTTTTCCCGTTGATACATCATGAGCGGTCGCATCAGTGTTGCAATTTGGTCACATGCTTTCGTAGTTTCAACCGATTGCCGCGGTCCTCGGAAACTTGATGGGCTTTTCCATCTTTTGCCATTCGAATGACACTCCAGAGGATACTTCCATGACTTTCAAGCCGCTCTCCCTTGCAGTCGCTGTTGCTGCGGGAATCGCGTCCACGTCGGCAATGGCTCAGGATGCAGGCGTCGACGCTTCGACGAATGCGCCGATCGTGGCCGAAAACGGCACTAGCTTTCGCGGCATCCGCCTTGAAGGTAACTTTGGCGGTGACCGCTTTCAGTCGGAGGGTAACCACAACGACAAGTTTGGTTATGGTGGTACAATCGGCTTCGACGGCACTTTGGGTGAGCGCGTCGTGATCGGTGCGGAAGGCAGTTTCTGGAAGCCCGGTAAGGGCAACGAGAACACCACGGCGCTCGCCAATGGAAACAGTATCGACCATAAGGCGTTTGAAGAATGGGGCGCTGCTGTACGAGCCGGCTTTCTAGCCACTCCGGACGTTTTGATCTTTGGTAAGGCCGGCTACGTAAACGGCGAACAACGCAAGCGCATTGAAGGACCCGTAGGCAATACACTCGTGTACGATCACTACCGCGCTGACGGCTATCAAGTCGGCGGCGGCGTCGAATTCTCTCTGACGCAAGGACGCCTTCCGGTTTATGCGAGTGCACAGTACGTATATTCAAACTATCACGGCAATAGCAGCCGTCAGCGCGTGATGGGCGGCATCGGCATTCGTTTCAAGTAAGCGTCGCCGGACCTCGATGACAGCCTCAAGGGGCCCGCGCCGGAAGGTACGGGCCCCTTTTGGTTGTGTGGGAGGTATGGACCGGAAAGTGCGGCAGGCCTTCAAACATGGCCGATCAATGCGCCGGATCACGATTGAGCATGGCCGGGCAACCCACAAGTGGCGCTACCGCATCGAGCGCATGTTTGGCGGTTTCAGAATCGGCGGCGCAATCGCGACCGGTGCGATCAATTCGCCGCTAGTCACCTAGAACCGAAATGAGCTTCGTTAAATAAGAGCCTCATCCGAAAGTTGTTGAGCAATACCAGCATGTTGTGATTCACGCCTCTTTGCGAAGAGATGAAGTGAATGGTGACATGGACTGGTACCGCCCGCCGCAAGCATAGCCGGGAGGGACTGCGATATCCATCGGATTTGACCGATGTTGAGTGGGCGTTGGCAGCGCCATTCGTGCCTCCAGCAAGGCGCGGAGGCCGACCTCGAACGGCAGACAGGCGCGAAGTCCTCAATGCGATGTTGTATATAGCCGCGAGCAGGTGTGCGTGGCGACTTCTACCAAAATGCTTTCCTCCGGTGTCGACTGCCCTGCGCGGCGTTGCTCTGGGGCGCCGCAACTGGATGTTCGTCGGGTCCACCAAGGGCGGGGATGCCTCGGCGCTATTTTACTCGCTTGCCGAAGCGTGCCGCCTGAACGGTGTTGAGCCCGAAGCCTGGTCCACCGACGTCATTGCGCGCATTGGCAATCACCCAATCAAACGGATCGATGCACTGCTGCCATGGCGCTGGCAGGACCCACGCGAGACGGCTGAGGCTGCATGAACACGTCACAACCTCACTCCGCTCTGTTCACACCTCTCGTCTAGGATCCCGCTCTCCTCCCGCCACTGGAGATGGACGGCTACCTGACCGGCGTGCTGGTGACACCAGAATTGGAAATCGCCGACTTGATCGCCGACTTGCGGACCGCGCTCCCCCCGGTGACGGATCAAGCCAGAATGGAGCAGGCCCTCGCCGCCGTTCTGGCACGGTTCAAGGCGATTGAAGCGGAGCTTCAAAAGGGATGGCCGAGCTATCAACCCAGCTTCTCTGAAAGGGGGCAGAAGGCTGACCATGGCAGGGTCCGGGGATGGATGAAGGGCATGAGGCGGTCGTCGAGGTGATGGAGCGGCGCTTGATCGTGCGCCAGAGGCAATGCGGATCCGCAGACAGACTTTCGAGCATCCGTTCGGCACATTGAAAGCCTGGATGGGCTCGACACACTTCCAAATGAAGACACTCAAGGGCGTGAGAACGGAGATCAGCCTTAACATCCTCGCCTATACCTTCAAAAGGCTGATCGCCATCCTCGGCGTCCAGCCACTGATCGGCGCAATCCAGACCTAAGCGTCAATGCTCAACCTACAGCGCCCACCTTCAAAATTATGGACCGCTCCCCCGTCTCGTTTTTACACGGCCTGTCCCAAGGCCCGCCCCATCGCACCCGACCCTTATCGGCCGCTTAGCCGTCAATTTTCGATTCCTAGGTGCGGACGGTCCGCAATCCCGACAGGTGTCGACCACAAGCCTTCTTCCGACGATCGGTGAGAGAATAGCGGATTCGCCCCACTTCAACTCACATGTCGGCGAAGGGCTTTTAGGATGCTGATTTAGACCCGGAGAAAATCCACATTCAGAGGGGAAGCAACTCATCGAACTGCTCCATATTTTTGTCATTCAGCATTTGCCCTGTCGAACCAAGGTTGGCGCCACGACGCTACACATCGAAATATATTTCCATAAAATTGCAGAGGTCATCGAACCGTCACGGCTTTGACGGCGAAACGTCATGCGTGGTTTCTAGTGGGCGCCCAACATAAAAATCACTTCGGGGCACATCTCACATGCGTATCACCAAGCGGGTCTTGGCGTCGTCGACGTCGGCCATCCTGTTCGCGGCCATCGCACTTCCCGCATCCGCCCAAACCGAGCCGGATGCCGAGGCTGGCGTCAACGGCGAGGACATCGTCGTCACCGGCAGCTACGCCCGCAGCCTGCGCGCCGCGACAGAGGCGAAGCGCACCGCATCGTACCAGGTCGATTCGATCAACTCGACCGACATCGGCAAGTTCCCCACCCAGAACGTCGCCGAGGCGCTGCAGCTGGTCACCGGCGTCGCGATCACCCGTCCGCGTGGCGAGGGCCTGAATGTCAGCGTGCGCGGCCTTGGCCCGCAGTTCCAGAACACCCTGCTGAACGGCAGCCCGGTGGCGGTGAACGAAGTGATCGAGAACGGCGGCGCCGCCGGTCGCCAGTTCCGCTTCGAGATGCTGCCAGCCGAGTTCACCTCCAGCATCGACGTCATCAAGACGCCCACCGGCGACATGACCGAAGGCGCGCTGGGCGGCAACATCAACGTCAAGACCTTCGAGCCGTTCGACGTCGGCACCAAGACAACGCTCAACGTGCGCGGCACGTATACCGAGCAGACCGGCAAGGTGAAGCCGAACGCCACCGTGATCACCAGCTGGGTCAACAACGACGACACCTTCGGCATCCTCGTCGGCGGCCAGTACTGGGCCAAGGACGTGCGCAACGACCGCTGGTACAACGCTGGCTGGTACAAGGACCGCTTCGCCTCGCAGCTGGGCCAGACCGGTCTCTACCTGCCCACGCGTACCCGCGCGACGGTCGAGACGGAAAAGCGCGAGCGCATCTCGGGCATGCTGTCGATGCAGTGGCGCCCGAACCCGGAAATGACGACGACGCTGAACGTCCTCGCCACCCGCCTCGACGTGGCTTACGACGAATACGGTCTCGACATCTATCCCGACGACAGCAGCGTCGCCGGCCACCGTCCCACCATCGTACCGGGCAGCGTCGTACTCGATGGCGATACCGTGGTGAAGGCGACGATCAACGACGTGCGCTTCATGGCCTCACGCGAGTACAGCCTCAACTGCCACGACCTGTTCAACGTCGGCCTGCGCCAGACATGGGATCATGATGCCTGGCATGTCGCCGGCACCGTCAACTGGTCCTACGCGCACAGCTATCACCCCAGCTACGACGTCGGTACCGTGCGCAGCCGCGCCATGTTCTTCGCCCCGCTGACCTACGATGCAACGCGTGGCTACAAGGAAGTACCGGACTTCAATACCACGGTCGATCCCACCAATCCGGCCAATTACCAGCTTTACCAGTTCAACATCGCGCCCAAGAACAGCAAGGACTGGAACTTCTACACCCGCGCCGATGTCGCCCACGATTTCGAGGGCTTCATCTCCAAGCTGGCGGTCGGCGGCGAGTACCAGTTCCGCAAGCGCGACTATTCGCGCCGCGATTTCATTGTCAACCCGGTGGCCGGCACCCCGCTGTCGAGCCTAGGTTCGGGTGCCTATGAACAGCTGCCCTTCGACGACTATCTACAGGGCCTGGGCGGCAACATCCCGCGTAACTTCCTGGTGCCGGTGACGAGCGCCTATCTCGACGCCTTCTTCACCCCCACGGTCGAGAACTCGGCGCTGACCCCGGCGGACCTCGCCGCCTCGTTCCGCACCACCGAGAAGATCCTGAGCGCCTACGCCCGCGCCGACTACGACTTCTCGCTGGGCTCGGTGCCGGTCACCGGCAATATCGGCGTGCGCTACGTCCACACCGACCAGGTCGCGGGCGGCAACTTGCGCAGCGGCAACGCGATTACCCCGGTCAAGTATCACAAGACGTTCAACAACGTCCTGCCCAGCTTCAACCTGCGCGCCGAACCGACGCCGTCTCTCGTCGGTCGCCTCAGCGCCAGCCGCGTGCTGACCCGTCCGAACGTGACCGACAGCGCCCCGCGCATCACCATCTCGACCGACGCGCCGACCGCCAGCGGCGGCAACCCGGACCTCGTGCCGTTCCTCGCCACCCAGTTCGACGGGTCGCTGGAGTGGTACTTCAACAAGTCCGGCTCGCTCACCGGCGCGGTGTTCTACAAGGCGATGGACGACTACATCACCCAGCAGAACGTGCCGATCGACATTCCGGGCCGCGGCACGGTGCAGCTGAGCACGCAGGTCAACGGCGGCAACGCCAAGGTCTACGGCTTCGAGGCGGCCTACCAGCAGGTATTCACCTTCCTGCCGCAGCCGTTCGACGGTCTGGGCTTCCAGGCGTCGTACACCCGCACCTCGGTCAAGGCGAACTACACCGCCGGTTCGCGCGTTATCAAGGACGAGATGATCGGCCTGTCGAAGAACAGCTTCAACGTGGTCGGCTTCTTCGAGAAGGGCCCGATCTCGACCCGCCTGTCCTACGTCTGGCGCGACCGTTATCTGTCGGGCACCGGCAGCACCACGCAGGCACCGACCTACACCGCCTCGTTCGGCTCGCTCGACGGGTCGATCGCTTATCGCCTGACCAGCAACGTCACGCTCAGCCTCGAGGCAATCAACATCGCCAAGGCACGCCAGTACACCTACAACGACCTGCCGATCCGCTACGGCGACATCAACGACTACGGCCGCACGATCCTGTTCGGCGCGCGGGCGGAATTCTGATGCTGCGCGCTGCGGTTCTCGGGGCGCTGATGCTCGGGGGGGCGATGGCCTCCCCGGTATCGGCGAAGGACGCGGCGGCTCCCGGGCCGCTGCGCATGAACGACATCCAGGTCGTCGGCTCGCACAACAGCTTCAAGACACGGATTCCCGCAGCCGTGATGGCGGAACTGCGCCGCCGCGATCCGAAGATGGCCGAGGCGCTGGACTACTACCACCTGCCGCTGTCCGCCCAACTCGATGCCGGCGTGCGTCAGCTGGAGATCGACATCTTCGCCGATCCCGAGGGCGGCCGCTACGCCGCCCCCAAGGGCGAGGCGCTGCTCTCCCCGGCCGAGCGGGCCCGCGCAAAGCAGGAGGGCTTCGACGAGGCCGCGATGCGCAAGCCCGGCTACAAGGTGCTGCACATTCCCGACGTCGACTATCGCGTCGTGTGCCCCACCCTGGTCGTCTGCCTGACCGAAGTGAACGCGTGGTCGCGGGCGCACCCCGGCCACCTGCCGATCATGCTGACTCTCAACGCCGCCGATACCGCGAACACGCACGAGATCACGCAGCCGCTGCCGCTCGACGATGCGCGCCTGCTCGATGCGCTGGACGCGGAAATCCGCAAGGCGCTGCCGGACAAGCGGCTGATCACCCCCGACGAAGTGCGCGGCGACGCTCCCACGCTCGCCGGGGCGGTGAAAACGAAGGGCTGGCCCACGCTGAAGAGGGCGCGCGGGCGGATCTACGTGCTGTTCGACGTGCGCAAGGCGGTTTCGGACGTGTACCGCGCCGGCCATCCCTCGCTGCGGGGACGCGCGATGTTCGGATGGTATCCCGATGGCGAGCCGGAAAGCGCGATCCAGATCGTGCAGGACCCGCTCGTCGATGGCGCGAAGATCCGCGAATGGGTGAAGGCCGGCGTGATCGTGCGCACCCGCACCGACGCCAACACCGTCGAAGCGCGCACCCACGATTTCACCAAGACCCGCGCGGCGATCGAAAGCGGCGCGCAGGCGGTCAGCACCGACTATTATCCTGGTGCGCCCGACCCGCTGGGCCTGCGCTTTACCGTCACCCTGCCGAACGGCGCGATGGCGGGCTGCAGTCCCGTGCGCGTGGCCGGACCGTGCGTCGTAAAGCCCTGAGATGACCATGCGCGCCCTCCTCGCCGGGCTGGCGCTGCTGATCCCGGCGGCGGCTCACGCTGCGCCCACTACGCCGGGCGATCTGGTGACGGAGCGAGCGGTACTGGTCATGCGCCACGGCATCCGCGCGCCGCTGAACGGTGAAGTACCCGAAGGCACGCGCACCGATCGGCCCTGGCCGGTCTGGCCCGTCGCGCAAAGCGTCGTCACGCCGCACGGCAAACGGGCGCTGGAGATCGTCGCCGAAAGCGACCGTCGCCTGCTTGCGTCGCGCGGCCTGCTGGATGCAGCCGGTTGCCCGAAGGCCGGGTCGGTGTCGATCGTCGCCAACGCCTCGCCGCGCGTGATCGCCAGCGCAGCGGCCTATCTCCGCGGATTTGCGCCGCAGTGCGCCATCAAGATCTCGCATCTAGAAGAACCGCAGGCCGATCCGATCTTCGAGCCCTTGCGCGCGAAAGCGACCGCGTTCGATGCCGATGCGGCCGTGGCCGATATCAACCGCTCGACCGGCGGCATGGCCCGGCTTGCCGCGCGTGACCGCAAGGAACTCGCCCTGCTCAACCGCGTGCTGGGTTGCGGCGAGGCCGATTGCCTGCCCCCGGCCGCGCCCGCCATCGCCGCGCGGGATCGCGATATCGCGCTTTCCGGCCCGATCCGCAGCGCCTCGGGCATCGCCCAAGTGCTGCTGCTGCAGTATCTGGAAGGCATGCCCGTCCAGCAGGTCGGCTGGGGCCGGATCGATGCGGCAGGATTGCAGCGGCTGGGCCGTCTGCATGCGGACCTGTTCACCGTCTACACCCGGCCGCCCTACATGGCGGCCCATCAGGCCAGCGCGCTGGGGCGGCGCATCCTCGACACGCTCGACCACGGCCCCGCTTTCGAACTGTTGATGGGCCACGACACCAACGTGACCGCGCTGGCCGTTACGCTGGGCGTCGACTTGTGCGGCGAGGGGTGTGCCACGAACGACGTACCCCCCGGCGGTGCGATCCTCATCGAGCGCCTGCGCGATGCACGCTCGGGCCTGCGCTACGTGCGCGCATCCTACCGCACCCAATCGCCCCAGGCGCTGCGGGGGCTGGGCGCGCAGGTCTCGCTCACGCCGCTGCGTTTACCCGGCTGCGCCAAGGACCCCTGCCGCTACGATGCCTTCGCCGCTACATTCGGGCAGCGCTTGGCGAAGTGACCACTTAGAAGGTGATCGTAAATCGGGGCGACATTGCGGCCGACGCGGCGCAAGGCGTGAGAAGGACGGCGGTCGCCCTCAGGAGCGCGGGTCGACGTCGACGATCCAGGTGATGCCGAACTTGTCGGCCAGCATGCCATACAGCGGCGACCAGGCCGAAGGGCCGATCGGCTGAAGGATCGCCGCGCCCTCGGCCAGCGCCTCCCACCGCTGCCGGACTGCGTCCGCCGACGTCCCGCGCAACGAGACGTAGAAGGCGTTGGTGCCGGCATCGTGGTCGTGCCCCGCCTGCACGTCGAACGCCATGATGCGGAAGCCGTCCTGGGCGGCGACCTGGCCCCAGATGACGTGATCGGGCGACCCGGCAAGCTGGGCCTGCCCCATGGCGCCATAAGTCATCACAGTCTGTTCCCCGCCGAAGACATGCTGGTAGAAGTCGAGGGCTGCGCGGGCCTGGCCCCGGAAATTGAGATGGGTGGTAACGGCAAAGGTCATTGCTTGAACTCCTGGATCTACGGCGGCACTCGCTTTCGCCGGCCACCTCTTGCATAGCGGGGCCCAACTGCCATTTTCCGTCAGTAGGCCATGCCGCGATCCGATCGTCTCCTTCGACTGCTCCACGCGATGCGCACCATGGCGGGGCCGCTCACGGCGGCGCGGCTGGCGGAAGAAACGGGCGTATCGCCGCGCTCCCTCTACCGGGACATCGATGCGCTGCGCAGTGCCGGTGCACGGATCGAAGGCGCACGCGGCTATGGCTATCGCCTTCTGGAAGATCCGGCGCTGCCACCGCAAATGCTCGACCGGGACGAGATCGAAGTGCTCGCGCTAGGGCTCGCCGAAGTGCGCGCCTGGGGCGATCCGGCGCTGGCGCGGGCAGCCGATTCGGTTCTTGCGAAAATCGCCGCGACCCTGCCCGACGAGCGCGAACGGCAGTTGCTCCACGCGATCGCGCAAGTTTTCCGCCCGGAGCCGCGCTATGCCGCGCCGCTCGATCTGGCACCGTTGCGGGCGGCATGCTGGCAGGAGCAGGCGGTCGATATCCGCTATGTCGATGGCGATGGCGCGATGAGCGACAGGACGATCCTGCCGCTTGCGCTGTTCTACACCGAAACCTGCGTGACCGCTCTGAGCTGGTGCTGCCTGCGCGAAGATTTCCGGATGTTCCGAACCGATCGGATGGCCGATATCCGGGTGAACGGCACGAGCTTTCGTCCGCGCCGGGTGCCGCTGCTGCGTGATTATCTGGCACAGTTGCAGGCGCGGCACCGCGCGCGAGATGATCGCGGCAGCAACCCGGCCTCGGTAACCGTGAACTGAGTTAGGCACAGTTTGCGGCCATCTCTCAGTTGAACGGTAGCCCGTTTACATCAACCCCTCCCGGTATAACCGATGTTGCTGCCGCCGCAGTTCAGCAAGGTGCCTTTGGGTTGGTAGCCGTATCCCACGAAATCGGCCCATCCTTGCCGCTCAAAGTCCTTTCCCAGCTTTCCGAAAGCGGACATAATTTTGGGCGAGTTCGTAGACCGCATAACGTCAGGAAAGTTGGGCCTCGGCGACGGTCCGGACTTGAAACCTATATCGTGTAAGCGAACCGTCGTTCATTTGAACTGCCGCCCCCGACTAACATCTCCTGCCCAGAGCCTACCCGCAAGCTCACAGGCTTTCGGCTGGCAGAAATAGAGCTTTTACCTCGGAAATTAGCGTCTCGACAGATGGTGATAGCTGCCCTCGCTTATGCACGATTGCACAGTGCCAGGCCGGCTCAATTTTGCACAGCTTGACGAGTTTTCCCGAAGCCAGCTCTGCTTCAGCGAGCATATCCGAGGAGAACCATACTACATCGCTATCCATAGTAATTTTTTTTAGTATGTCAAAATTGCTGCAAACTATCGATCCTGCATTGATCGGCGGAAAATCCACCCCAGTACCGGATGCCACCTTGTAATGCCAAATATCTTCCAGATTCGTGCAATCGCTTGCAAGCGGATGGCCAGCCCGAACTAATACGGATATAGAAAGATCAAACAGAAATTCGATTTCTAAATCATCTATGTTTGGATTTGACTTCGACATCGGCAAGAATGCGACATCGATAAGATCGGATCGAAGGTCGTTGATCGCCTTGTCCGACACATTTATTGATGGGTGCAACTCTATTCGCGGTGACTTCGCCAACATGGCAGTCGTCAGCGGAGCCAAGGCTATGCTGGCGACAATCGGGGCCATTGCAAAGCTTACTTGACCCAGTTCACCACGAGCGAACAGGTAAAGGCTATGTTCGAAACTCAGCGCATGCTGCAGCAGTCGCCGGGCTTCAGCAATGATTGCAGTGCCCGAGGGCGTCGGACTAATCCCATTTCTTCGACGATCGAAAATCTTTACCCCCAATCGCCTTTCACTTTCAGCCACGCTGCGGCTGAGGGCTGGCTGAGTTAGATTAAGTTTTTGCCCTGCTTTGGAAAAACTTTCCGCATCGGCGACAGCCACGAGATGCTCGAGCATGTTTAGTGTCTGATTCAAAATTGCGGGCGTGGCAATCAGGGCCTTGCGATGCGGCGAGCATATAGCTGGATGGATGCGATAAAGAGCCAAGCTGTGGCGGACGCGATGGTTTCCTCGAAGTCCTTTGCCAGACGCCGGTTGCGGCTCAGCCATGCGAACGTTCTTTCGACGACCCATCGTCGCGGCAAGACCTCGAAGCCCTTGGCAGTATCGGACCGTTTGATGATTTCGACGGTCCACTTTCCGATCCGGCGCAGGGCCTCCCTGAGCTTGTTTCCGGCATAGCCGCCGTCTGCAAACACGTGACGCAGCCAGGGGAAGCGCCTGACGATTTCTCCAAGGACCAGCGGTGCCCCGTCCCGGTCCTGAATGTCGGCGGCGTGCACAACGGCATGGACAAGATTTCCATCGGTGTCGGTCAGGATGTGCCGTTTGCGTCCTTTGATCTTCTTCGCTGCATCGTAACCGCACAGGCCACCGCTTTCGGTCGTCTTGACCGACTGGCTGTCGATCACGCCAGCGCTGGGAGAAGCCTCTCGCCCATCAGCTTCTCGGGCCATCATCAACAAGGTGTGGTTTATCGTCAGCCACAGCCCGTTGTCTCGCCACAAGTAGAACCAATGCCGCACGCTCGACACCGGCGGAAAGCAAGGCGGCAGCATCCGCCATGGCAGGCCTCCGCGCAGTAGGTACAGAATTGCCTCGACGATGCGTCGTAATGGCCATTTGCGGGGCCGTCCGACACGAGACGCAGGTGGAAGCAATGGCTCCAGCAGCGCCCACTCGGCATCCGTCAAATCGCTTGGCAAAGCTAGCCCTCTTCGCGCATGAAGGGCGCGAGTGGTATCGGTCCACATCGTTGAATCCATGGTAGTTTTTGGCGAAACCCATGAATCAATGACAGGCCAAAGCGTCAAGCTAACCTGCTGATACCACTCAACTTATTTTCTGATCAGGCTCTTAGATCAACACGCATTACCATCAGTTATAAAACCCGCATCAAGAATGCATTGGAAAGACGCTGCCTTCTGCCCATAAACCCCAAACTCTACAAAATCAGTTGAGTTTGGGGTTTAGGCGATGTCTGCGGTCAAAGAAAACTCCTTAATCGAGAATCTTGAAGGGTTGTCGGGACTATCCGAGTTACCCCGCCGAGCAGGGCACTGCACCGCAATGTCATTAGCGTTGTTGGCCTTCATACCCGCAGCGGCCGCTCAAACGGCCGGCACGGCAGCGGACGGAGCTTCGGACGAGATCGTGGTTCAGGGTATTCGCTCCAGCCTGGCCAATGCCGTGAGCATCAAGCGGAATGCCGACACGGTGGTGGATGCCATCAGTGCCGAGGACATCGGCCGATATCCCGACGTTAACATCGCGGAATCCGTGCAGCGCATTTCAGGTGTCCAAATCAACCGTTCGCGCGGCGAAGGTCAGTCTGTCAACATCCGTGGCCTGCCGGCGGTTTTCACTCAGGTCAATCTCAACGGCCGCAGTGTAGCGAATGCGCTCGTCGGCGCTGAAGCGACGGCCAGCCGCGCTTTCGATTTTTCGATCCTCGCTCCCGAATTTGTTAGGGCGCTGGAAGTATACAAGGCGCCGACCGCCGATCTCGAGGAAGGCGGACTTTCCGGCACTGTCAATATTCGCACACCGCATGCGCTCGAAATCGGCAAACGTGTCGTGGCGGGGTCAGTCCAGGCCGAATATTCTGACACGTCAGGCAAGGCCGCGCCCCGAGCGTCATTGCTTTACGCAGATACTTTCGGCGGGGATCGCCTGGGGATCACGGCCGGGATTTCATACTCAAAGCGCCGCCCTGAAACCCACGCGTTCGCTTCAGTCTACAACTATCCGACCGAAGGAACGGGCCTGGGATCGGGCACGCAGCCGACGGATCTCAACGGCAATGGCGTAATCGAACCACAGCTCGGCGTGCGTATTCCAGGGGTGCCAAATTTTTCGCTGTCACAGGAAAGTCGCGAACGGATCGGCGCCATCGGCTCGGTGGAATATCGTGTCACGGACGATCTGAAGCTCTATGCGGACGTGCTTTACACACGGCTCAAGGTCCATTCAGAGCGTAGCGAGAACAACTGGTTCGTCGCCAACTCCCGTGGTCTCTTAAGCTCCGCGACGATAACTTCACCCTATGACGGTATTCCCACCGTCAGCGACATCGAACTCGCGCAACTCGACATCCGAGCCAATGGGCGGGTGGAAGACAGTATTGGCACGATTTCCGACATCGTTGCCGGCGGCGAGTGGGAAAAGGATCGCATCAGAGTGGAGTTCTCTGGCAGTCGATCCTCGTCGCGCCAGACAACGAGCAATATCGCGCTTGCGACCACCTTCATCGGCCAAGGCTACTTCGCCAGTGATCCCGGCGACGAGCTGCCGAGTGCAGGCTTCGTCGGCAGTAGTCTCGCGGCGTCGCAAGACCCGGCAAACTACCGTATTGCTAGTGTCAACGGGCTGTTCCGCAACGAAAGCACCGACCGCCAGTACGATGCCAAGGTCGATATCATCCGGCATTTCGGTGATCGCGGATTGATCCGCCTGGCGATAGGCGGGCGCTATTCCGACAGGAGCCGCTACCAGGGCAACCGCCGGCTTACGGTGCTGCCAGCGGGCATATCGGGGCTCTATGGCGGATTGCCTGCGGGGGTACTGCCGGGCTCGTTCAGCGCCGGACCGCTCATGCATATCGTATCTGCGGGCAGTGGCCAATTTCTTGGCAGCTATGGAGGGGCGGCGAGTTTTCCGACCCAGTTGCTCGTCTCCGATCCCGACGCCTTCATCCTTAAACAGAGCGCCGCCGATCTGATTGCCGCTGGCATCTACACCAACGATCCTACCGGGATCACCGATGTGAAAGAGGAAACGATCGCGGGCTATGCGCGCGCTGACTTCGCTTTCGGCAAGCTGACCGGCAATATCGGCGCACGCCTGGTGCGCACCAATCAGAACTCGGTCGGCGTCAGCCCAGATCTCAGCGCCATTACGATCGATTTCACCGCCGGCTCGGTAACTCGCGTGCCTCCGGCCGCTCCCGTCACGGTGCGGCGTAGCTACACGCAGCTGTTGCCAAGTCTGAACCTTCGCTACGAGGCCACTGACAAGTTGCAATTCCGGTTGGCGCTATCGCGCACGCTCGCGCGTCCCAACCTTTCCGACATCGCGCCAACGACGACCGTGAACGGACTCACCCTCACGATCACCCGCAAAAATCCGTTCCTCGATCCATTCCTGTCAGATAATGCCGACCTGACGGCGGAATGGTATTTCGGGCGAGGTTCAGTTTTCGGCGTATCCGGTTTCTACAAGGATCTCGGTTCGCTGATACGCAGCACTTCGACGAGCCAGGTCATTCCCGTGCAGGTAATCGGATCGGACGGATTGTTGTCCAGCCGCGATCTGCGTTTCACGGTCAACAGTCCGGCCAATGCCAGCGGTGTGAAGCTGAAAGGGTTCGAACTCTATTACCAGCAGGCCTTCACTTTCCTGCCGAGCCCATTGGATGGGCTCGGCGTGTCTGCCAACTACACCTTCATCGACAACTCCGATCCTCAGAAGCTGACAGCCGCGTCGCGCAACAACTTCAACGTCACAGGATACTACGAGAAAGGGCCGCTCGGCATCCGCCTGTCCTATGCGTGGCGTGGCAGTTATCTCTCCACAGCATCCGAAGGGCCCACCATGGGCGTTCGCGCGAAAGCTTTCGGGACGCTTGATGGGAGTGCCTCGGTCAAGCTTACAGATAATGTGTCGCTGGCGGTGGAGGCGGTCAACATACTGGGGGCTGCCGAGGTCGCGCAGTTCCTGACCGAACTGCCGAGCAGCTATTCCTATTCGGGGCGACGGGTACTGGCCGGCGCCCGCATATCATTCTGACGATAGAGGCGCTCCACCCGCGAAACGGAAGCACGTTGGACAGACATCCGGCTATCATCCGGGAAGCGACGTGGAGCCTCTTCGCACGCAACGGAAACCGATGTGCCCCGCCAATAGTTCGCCATCATCGCGCCGCCGGAGGATACTCCAGCCCCGCGATGGAACTGCCCGGCCCAAACGGCGCGCGCCAGTCCACGCGATACGAAAGTCCCACCAGGTCGGCATCGAGGTATCGACCGGCGCCACGCTCATTTCGAACACGGCGAATCCCGGTAGTGCCAGTTTGGGCCGCATACGCGGATCGCACGCGATCTGCGCAAATGTGACGTGACCTGTCGCTGCTACGAACGCGGCGAACGTGCCGGACCGGAGCTTCCCCTGGATAGAAACGATCTGAGGCCATGGCGAAGACGCCGTCGGGAGATGGATCATCCTTGGACCGGGTCAGTCGAGATCGATGGTGACATGCGGGACATCGCCCTCAATCGCTCCATGCGGCGTGCGGTAGTCCGTCACCGGCACCCCGAGGTCACGCCCGATATCGAACATTTCGCCCGTGCCGGACGGCATGAGCACGTTCACTGGAACCTGCGCGCGTGGGAGTTCCTGGCCGCCGGAGCTCAGCACCACTTCGGCGCCCTTGCCCGGGGCCTGCGCGGCAAAGCGCAGGCGCAGGCTGACCTTGCCCTGCGGTAGCTTCGCGCTGGCCCGGACATCAGTGATTTCTTTGGGATCGGTCGATCGCGCGAAGACGAAAACCGGATGCCCCTGATCGAGATAGAGACTCCAGCCGCCGAACCGGCTGCCCCAGGCGACGATCGCGCCGGATGCCGCAGGCCGGTCCAGCACCAAATCAGCATTGATGGTGAACGACCGCGCCGCCAAGCAGGGCGAGCCGCCCAGAGCCGGCATGCTTATGTTCTTGCCCCAATAGTCGAAATGCTTGCCCGCTGGCCCAACGGTGCCGCGAATGGCGCGTCCTGTGGCGAAACGATGATCGAGTGGGAAGACGTTGTTGCGCGTCGCCTCCTGTTTCCACAAAGCCATCATCTCGGCCATGCGTTGCGGTTCTTTGGTCGACAGGTCGGTAGATTGGGAGAAGTCCTTCGACAGATCGTAGAGCGTCCAGTCCATTTTCGGCCGTTCACCTGTGGGCGGTAGGTTTTCCCACGAAGGCCGGCCGTCTTCGCCGCTGAGGAACCAGCCGTCGTGATACAGGCCGATCTTGCCACCGATCTCGAAATACTGGGTGCGAGGCCGGTTGGCTTCGCAACTCGCCAGGCTGGGTAACAGCGTTCTTCCGTCCATCGGCTTCTGACGAGCGCCCAGGACCACTTCGGGCGCGGGCAAGCTGGCCGCGTCGAGTACCGTGGGCGCGATGTCGACCAGGTGGCCGAACTCGGCGCAGACACTTCCGGGATGCTGCACATGTCCCGGCCAGGACATGATCATGTCGTTGCGGATGCCGCCGAGCATGGAGGCGAACTGCTTTGTCCAGCGAAGCGGTGAACTCATCGCCCAGGCCCAGCCCACAGGATAGCTCTGGTAGGTCATTGGCCCGCCGAGCTTGTCGGTGTTGGCGAGCACCCACATCTCGTCCTCGTCGTGACGGCCCATGGAGCGCAGCTCATTGATCGTCCCATCGGGCCCTGCCTCGCCGCTGGCGCCATTGTCACCCTGCATGAGCGTTACGAGCGTGTTCTTGAGCTCTCCCATCCGCTGTAACTCGTCCAGAACTCGGCCGATCTGCTCATCCTGATAGACCAATTGCGCCGCCGCGACTTCCATCGTTCGCGCGGCGAAAGCCTTTTTATCCGGCGTCAGCGAATCCCAGGCGGGAATGCCTTCCGGCCGCGGCGTCAGCCGAGTACCTCGCGGAATGATCCCTTCGGCGAGCTGACGGCGGAATGTCTCTTGGCGTACAACGTCCCAGCCCTTGTCAAAACGGCCCTTGAAGCGCGCTATATATTCGGTGGGTGCTTGATGCGGCGCGTGCATCGATCCTGGAGCATAATAGACGAAGAACGGCTTGTCGGGCGCTGCGGCCTTCTGGTTGTGCACCCAGTTGATCATGTCGTCGGCAAGACGACGATCCACCATCCTGCCGTTGCCCTCGTCAGGTTCGACCATATCCGTCCCTCGATAGATGACCGGATCGAACTGGTCGGTGTCGCCGCCCATGAAGCCGTAGAAGTATTCAAAGCCGAGGCCCGTCGGCCAGTTGTCGAACGGACCAGCGGCGCTTTTTTCCGGCGAGGTCGTGTTATGGTGCTTGCCGAACATCGCGGTGCTGTAACCGTTAAGACGCAACACTTGGGCGATCGTGGCCGTCTCTCGCGAGATCGTCCCGGCATACCCAGGAAAGCCCGCCGACATCTCCGAAAGGTAACCGTTGCCCGCATTATGGTGATTGCGTCCGGTCAGGAGGGCGGCGCGGCTCGGCGAACAAATTCCGGTGGTATGGAAGCGATTGTAGCGCTGCCCCTGGGCCGCCAGACGATCGATATTTGGAGTTGGTACTGGGCCACCGAATGCACTGCTCATCGCGAAGCCCGTGTCGTCGCTCATGAACACCAGCACATTGGGTGCATTGTCGGGTGCGAGGACCGGTTCCGCCGGCGTAGGCGTGGAATCGAGCACACTCTCGCTGATCGTGCCGTTAAACGGGACAGGTGGCACCGGCAATATGGTGCGTACGGGCTCGGCATTCGCGTGCACCGCCGTCAGAGCGGACAGCGCTAGCAAGCGCTTTAATCTGAGCGGCATCTTTATCTCCCTTGTTGCAAAAAAAGGGATACCTGCCACGACTGAAAGTCGTCCAATGCATATTTTACGTCCGATCCATGCATCCAAGTTATACGACAGTGAAAACTGAACGAAATCCGAGCACGACCCAGCTTTTGGTTCGATAAGGAACCGGCACGGGCCTATAAGTACCATTGTTAGACCAGGCGACGAACGGCCAACCAGGACTTAGCTATCCCCAGCGCCGGGCCTGAACGAATGGCCGGTTTCAGGAAGCAATTCGTGCTTCGTTGGCGGCAATCGACATCAGCTACCAGAGCTTGGAATGTCCGGTATATCTGGTGGGTTCAACGGGTGGAGGCAACACAAGCTGAGTAGCGTCCGGCCATGGAGATTAGCACGATCGGCCTGGATTTGGCCAAGAACGCTTTTCAGGTTCACGGTATCAGCGCGAGCGGTGAGGTCGTAATTCGCAAGGCGCAGCGGCGATCGCAGATGCTGTCGTTCTTCGAGAAACTGCCGCCGTGCCCGATAGGCGCTGAGGCCTGCGGGACCTCGCATCACTGGGCGCGCGAACAGAAGGCGGCGCCGTCGCTGCACCGCGTGCGTAACCTTTTGATCAAGCAGCGCACACAACTGGCCAACATGATGTGCAGCGTACTCGCCGAACTGGGGGCACCATCCCAGTCGCGATACGAAAGGCGCTGCAGATCGCGCGCGAGATCGTCGAGTCCGAAAAGGGTGGAGATCAGTGGGAGAACCTCATTGTCGAGAAGCGCAGGTGCTACTGGCCCTTTCTAACCAGCAACAGAGCCGGGGCACCTGCGCTGCTATTATGCCAACTGCGTCAATCCAAATGCGCTTGCCGGGGTGCCAAGCGGCAGCTTCTTGATGCGGGCCACGAGTTCTTCCTCGTCGTCACCGATGTTGTTCGCGGTCGGTGAATCCGCAGCGGGTGCGGGGCGGGCCACATGAACGATGTCGTCGCCCAGCATCCGCAGTGACAGGCTGCGGCGAGTGGTGCCGGCTGCGGTGTAGCCGCCACCGTGCAGGCAACTGGGATGGAAGATCAGCACGTCTCCGCGCCGCATTCCGCAGGTCACGATGTCCCAGGCGTCGCGATTGCCCTCGACGTCTGGGAGGCGTGGCATTTCCTTCTCGTCATAGACTGGCAGGGTGTCGTCACTCGGGTCGAAGTACGAGCCATTGTAGAGCGTCTCGTTGTGCGAGCCGCGCACCACCTCGAGCGCGTATTCCGATGCGATGTCCTGCAGGGGAATCCAGAACACCACGAACTTGCTGCCGTCGATCGGGTGGTAGGGCGTATCCTGGTGCCAGGGCGTGCGACGCACCGGCTTGTCGATGGCGCCCTGCTTGAAGAAGAGCTGGTCGTGGAAGTACCAGACGCCGCCCGACCCGAACACGTCGCGGGCGATATCGATCACGGGCGTATCGCGGAACATCGCGGCGAAGGTCGGTTTGGTGCTCGAATCCTCGACCGACTGGATGAACGTGCCGCCGCTCTCTGCATAGAGGTGCTGGGCGAGCGCGCTGGGGTTGTCGAAGTTGCCCTGCCAGGCTGCCTCGATCAGGGCCATGTCCGCTTCCGAGAAGGCGTTCTCCACGATCAGGACACCGTCGCGGAAGAACCGCTCCGCAAATCCGTCCCGTTCGGCCAGGCTGGTCTTCACTTCCGAAACATCTGCCATCGATCGTCTCCAGGGTTCCTCTGTCGGCCTTGCAAAACGCCATGCCGGGTTACCGGGCAGGGCGCTTTGCGGCGTTCCTTCAGTCCTTCTTGTGAACCTGCGTTACCGATTCCGGCATCAGCAGCTGCGGCGCTTCGTAGAAGCGGCTGATCCGCCAAGTGCCATTCTCCTTGCGCAGGTCGAGGTCGTAATAGACGTAGACCTGCACATCGATACCGGTCTTCGAGCGCCCCATTCCATTGATGTAGGCGTAGACTTGCGCATCGTTCCCGCTCAGCTTCACGACGCGGAAGTTGGAGAGGACGTGCATGTGGTGCGACATGTCCTCGAAGACCTGGGCGTAGAAACCCCGGATCTGCTCGTGCCCCTCGAAGCGCGGCAGATGCAGACCGGTGAGGTCGAGCACGGCGTCCGAGGTGAAGTGGGTCATCATGAAGTCGAGGTCGTCGAGCTTGTCGACCGCCACGCAGTAGCCGGTGACGACCTCTTCCAGAGCATTCTTCTCGATCAGGTATTCGATGCCATCAATCATGTCGTCTCTCCGTTGTCCGGCGGGGCGCCGGGTCATTGTGCAAGCAGGATGTCGGCGGCGCGCCAGCCAACCGCCATGGCCGGCGCGTTGGTGTTGCCCGATACGAGCGCGGGCATGATCGAGCAGTCGGCCACGCGTAGCCCGACGACGCCGCGCACCCGCAACTGCGGGTCCACCACGGAACCGGCGTCGCCGCCCATGTGGCAGGTGCCGGTGCCGTGCAGGCCGCTGGTGGACAGGCGGCGGAAACTTTCCAGAATGGCGTCGTCGCTCTGGACGTGTTCTCCGGGGAGCAGCTCGGCCCCCATCACACCGGAAAGTGCGGGCTGGGCCATAAAGCGGCGCATGTAGCGCACGCTCGCGATCGCGGCCTTGCGGTCGTATTCGGTGTCGAGCCAGTTGGCGTGGATCACCGGCCTACCCTGCGGATTGGGCGAGGCGGCGTGCACGCTGCCTTCGCTGGTCAGCTGAAGAAGCTGCCCATAGACGGAGATCCCCGGCTGGCGATCGACCTTGCCCAGTGGAACCGGGTGATTGTCCTCGCTGAGCGCGAACGCATAGCCGCCAAGGTAGAGCTGCAGATCGGTTCGCCCCTGCGGATGCGCGACGTTGCAGAACGCGCCCACTTCCCACGGCCCGTTGGCCATCACGCCGCTGCGGCTGAAGACGTAGCGCAGCACTGAGCCGACCAGCCCGATACCGTGGTATCGTTGGCTGATCCCGGCCGGTTTCGTCATCCGGTAAGGCATCGCGTAGGACAAGTGCTCGCGCATCTTCTCGCCCACCGCCGGACTTTCGACGAGCGGGGCAAGGCCGGCGGCTTTCAGGCGGGCGCCGCTGCCGATGCCCGAGCGTTCGAGCAGCAGCGGGCTTTCGATCGTGCCGCAGCATACGATGACTTCGCCACGGACCTGCTCGACCCAGGGTGGTCGGCCGTCCCGCTGGAGTTCCACGCCGGTCACGCGGCCGTTCTCGATGATCACCCGCCGGGCCAGCGTGTGCAGCCTGTGCTCGAAGTTCTTGCGCTTGCGCGCCTGCGACACGAACACCCTCCCGCCGCTTTCGCGCCGGCCCCTGCGGATGTTGTGGCTGTAGTAGCCGATCCGGTCGCCGGGCGTCGCGTTGAGGTCTTCGGTTTCGGTGAGCCCCATCGCCTTGCCGGCGGCGATGATCGCGTCGGTCAGGGGATAGCGGATGTCGCCCGGCGTAATCCGCACCGGACCGCCTGCACCCCGCAGATCACTGCCGCCGAGTGCGTGGTCCTCCAGCGCCCGATACGCTTCGGTCATGGTGGCAGCGTTCCAGCCTGTGCAGCCCATGGCGGCCCAGTCGTCGTAGTCGTGCGCTTCGCCCCGGCTCCAGATCATGCCGTTGATCGCCGACGACCCGCCAAGGCCGCGTCCCCGGATCCACACTTCGGGCACCTGGCTTTCCGGGTAGCGCCGATCGGCCATCTGG
This sequence comes from Novosphingobium resinovorum, assembly GCF_001742225.1. NCBI lineage: Bacteria > Pseudomonadati > Pseudomonadota > Alphaproteobacteria > Sphingomonadales > Sphingomonadaceae > Novosphingobium > Novosphingobium resinovorum. Next base: position 1,584,532 of record NZ_CP017076.1, read on the forward strand.
TAAGCCCAGATATGTTCAGGGCTGTTGACCAGCTTGGCGATCCCCTTGGGCATGTCGACCAGCAGCGAGGCGTTCTCGCCGCCGGCCTCCACCAGAAGCACGCGGTGCGCGGGATTGCGGGACAAGCGCTCGGACAGCACCGAACCTGCCGACCCGGCACCGATGATGACATAGTCCCATTGCGCGCACACGGTCATGTCGCGCACCCCTGCTCCGCGAGACGCTTCACAGGTCGAACTTGAAGGTCACGCCGTACTCGCGCGGCGAGGTGTAGGAGACCTGGTTGAACAGGCCGGGGTTGTTCGTGACCGCTTCGACGTAGTGATTGTTGGCAAGGTTGCGCACCCAGGCTTCCAGCGTCCACCGGCCGTCATCGGGCGACCAGCCGATGGTCGCATTGACGAAATGCGTGGGCTGGATGTGGACGAGTGGTTGCCCTTGCAGCCCCTGCAGCAGCTTGGTGTCGGTGTACGTATAAAGAACGTTGGCCCGCGCCTTGCCGCTACCGACGGCGGTTTCATATGTCGCCCCCGCAGATGCCGACCACTTGGGCGAGTTCTGCAGCGGCCGCCCGCTGAGATCGACGATCGCGCCGCCCGGGTCGAGGAAATCGAACGTCTTGTACTTGGCATCGAGGTAGGCGAGCGAACCGGTGAGAGTCAGTCCATCGAAGGGCAGGGCGGTCGCTTCAAGTTCAAAGCCCTTGATCTCGGCCTTGGCCGCGTTGAAAATCGAGGTGCCGATCGTCGTGCCGTCGGGCAGGATGTAGTTCTGCGCCACCTGCATGTCGCGGTAGTTGGTGTAGAAGCCCGCGAGATTGAGGCGCAGGCGGCGGTCGAACAGGTCGGTCTTCACGCCCGCCTCGAAGGTATCGACCTTTTCCGGGTTGAACGGGCCGATGTCCGACGCCTGGCCCAGACGGCCGACGAAACCGCCCGACTTGAACCCGCGCGCCCACGAGGCGTAAACCAGCGTGTCGGGCGTGACCTTGTAGTCGATGCCCAGCTTCCAGCCGATATTGTCCCAAGACTGTTTGCCGCGGGCGCGGAAGCCGCCGAGCAGGACGTCACCGCAGCTGCCTTCGTGCGTGCAGTAAAGGCCGATGCCGTCGGGGTTGTAGTAGTTGTCCGTCCCGGCAACCATCTCGGTGGTCTCGTGGGTGTAGCGGATGCCGGCCTGCACGCGCAGCTGGTCGGTCAGGTCCACGTAAGTCTGCGCGAACAGCGAGCCCGACCAGTTGTCCTGATCCTGCGGCAGGTTCTGGCGCAGCCCCGGCGCGAAGGCTTCGAGCCGGACACTGTTGAAGTGGTCGTAGTGCGTCTTCATGTAGAAGCCGCCCGCCTGCAGCTTGATCGCGTCCGTGAGATCGGCGGCGGTGCGCAGCTCCTGGCTGAACTGCCAGCCCCGGGTGCCGCGGAAGGTGTCGATGCCCAGGCCGACGACGGCGTCGTTGTCGGTAAACTCCTCCAGATGGAAGCTCTTGTAGCCGGTGATCGCGGTGATATCGCCCAGGGGCGTGTTGCTGATGTTGGCGGTCAGCGTGGCGCGGTAATTGTCCATGTTGCTGAGGTCGGGGCCGAAGTCCCGCGCGCTGTAGTATTTGCTCGGCGCACGGCAAGGTGTCGCATCGGAAGCGCAGGGCGATGCGTACATCGGCAGGACTTGGTTGGTCGTCATCGTCCCGGCGGGGACGAAAATCGCGTAGTCCGGCCCGGTCGAGCCGTTGACGATAACCGGCGATCCGTTGCGCGCGCGGCCATATTCGCCGCTCAGCGTCACGTCGACGTCGTCGGTGGGCGTGTAGCGCAAATAGGCGCGCAGCACGGTGACGTTGCGGTGACCCATGTCGGAGCCGTCTACGATGTTGGTATAGAAACCGTCGCGCTGCGTGTGCATCGCGGAAATCTTGCCCGCGAGAATGCCGTCGATGATTGGCGCATCCACGGCGGCCTTGATGTCCATGCGGTTCCAGTTGCCGTAGGTGACCTCGCCGCGAACGCCGAATTCGCCGGTGGGCTGGCGCGTCATCACGTTGACGACGCCGCCCGTGGTATTGGCCCCGAACAGAGTGCCCTGCGGGCCGCGCAGCACTTCGATCCGATCAACGTCGAACAGATCGAGCAGCGCGCCCATCGAGAAGTATTGCGGAACGCCGTCCTGTACGATCGATACGGTGTTGCCGGCGAACGGATCGGGCTCGACGACACCGATGCCGCGGATGGTGAAGACCGCGCTGTTGGGCGTGTTGGTGAAGTTGTTGATCTGGAGGTTGGGGATGGTCCCCTGCAGGCCCTTTAGATCGACCGCCTTGAGGTTCTCGATCGCCTCGCCGGTGACGGCGGTGACCGCAATCGGGACCGACTGGATATTCTCGGACCGCTTCTGCGCGGTCACGACGATTTCCTGAAGCCCTTCATGGGGCGTGGTGTCGGCGGAACTATCCTGTGCGCGAACCGGCGCAGCGGTGAGCAGACCGGTGGTGACCAGGCAGGCGGCAATCGCGCACGCGGCCGTGCGGGTATACAAGAAACTGACCATTTTCTCCCCTCTCCCAAAGCGCGCTCCCGATTTTCGGGTGATTTTGCCGCGCCTCAATTCTCCACGTTTGCCTGCCGATACCCGGCAGACATCTTTATGTCGTTTTGTTGTACAACGAATTTGCATAAAGAATCGGCGGCCGCACCTCGCACTTTGGCGAGGCGGCGCACGCCGGTAAGGACGCCGCAGCGGCGCTCAGACGGGAGAGTGGTGAAGCGCCCTCAGTGGAGAGGGAAAACGCTCTGGAGCAGGTCGCGCAGGGTCTGCTTCTGGCGCTCGGGCGGCCAACCGGCCCGATCCTGCGACACGAGCGAAGCTATCCCGTTGACGAGAATCTGGATGCGGGTCGCGGCCAGAACGCAGTCGACGGCCTCGGGAAATTGCCCCGCGTCCTGGGCGCTCTTGATAAGGCGCAGGAACAAATGGTGCGCGTTGCTGGTGCCTTCGCGCCATTCGCGTGTCACATCGGGTTCGGCCGGTGCCATGCCCCAGAAGGCGAACCAGGTGTGCCAGTTGCGCCAGCGCTCCTCGGTGGTCGGCAGCAGCTCTTCCAGCGTCTCAAGCAGGGGGCGGTTGGTGCGGACAGCCTCGTCGATCAGCCCCTCGGCCATCCGGCGCGCGACCTGATGGGTGAAGACCAGCATTTCCAGCTTGCTGCTGAAATAGTGCGAAACGACCGTTGTGCTGTATCCAACGCGGGAGGCGACTTCGCGGATCGTGACGGCCTGCACCCCCTGTTCGTAGACCAACTGGTCCACGACCTGGGCGATCTGCAGTCGGCGCTCGTCATGGTCGACTACGCGCGGCATGCCGCCTCAGCCCGATTTTCGGTGAAAGTGCATGACCCCGCGCATAGACCAGCGCGGGGCCTCGCGGCAATCGGGGACATCGAGATTGTCAGCATGATTTTCGGTCGGAGACCGAAAGGACATGTGGTGTAACGTTAACCGCTGCCTTGGCCGCGCCGTCTGGTGACCGCGAGGACAAGCCATTGAACAAGGGCCGCCATGCCTGCCCGGATTAGCACATCCGTCAAGGATTTGAGCCTGCCGCAGCGCGAATACGATCGACTTCCGCATGAACTTCGACTTCTTCATGCAAAATCTCCAGCTTCCCCTAGCTTCGATTTTGCGAGATTCCTCTCGGCCCCACCGGTGGTGTTGCCCGGGGCAGGATCAGTTTGGGTAGGCCCGAGTCAGGCTGCTCAGGCGGTCGCGGATGTCTTGGGGCACGCGGAATTCGTCGCGGTGGTAGTCATTGCGCCCGGCGACCGATTCCTCGACCAGATCGTCGTGAAGGCTGCCCATCAGCCCATTGATCGCGCTGAGGAAGCGAGACATGCGGAATATTCTCTCGTCGGGTTCCAGCGTGCGCATGGTGTCGTAGAACGAGACCTGACGGCTGATGATCTTGCGCATGGCGTGGAAGCGGTGCGCGGTCAGCTTGGCCTCGCCCAGCCCCTCGCCCAGCCCCTCGCCCAGCCATAGCCTGAGGCGGCCGACTTCGGCGCGGCGGAAGCGCAGGAACCCGTCGGCGCCGTCCAGCCGCACACCCGCGACTTCGCGCTGTACGGCGATCCACACGGAGCGCATCAGCAGCATCCGCAGCAGCAGCGCATAGCCCAGCACCGCCGTTCGGCGCCCGTTGCGGTAGGAGTCTTGCAGGTGTCCCATCACCGCCACCGTCGCGCGGAACAGCAGCGGGGCGCGGTGGTTCCTGCCGTAGAGGACGAGGGCGAAGCGCAAGTGCTTGTAGCGTGCGCGGATCAGCTTGTAGCGCCGCCGCGCGTCGGACGGCAGATCGCCGGTCAGCAGCAGCGTGGCGGTCAGCGCGCGCAAGTCCGCCCGGTTCGCGCCTTCGCGCCAGAATTGTACGCACAAGTCCAGGCAGCGGCGCATGTCAGCCTCTCCGCAAGCGACGGGGATCGGGTCGGGCAGGCTGACCACGGGGTCGACGACGTCGTCCATCTCTACGGCCTCGAACAGGGCGTCGAGAATTTCGGGGGGGTACGGGGCAAGGGTGCTCATGCCGCCGCCTCCGCTTGCCCGCCGTGCGGCAGAGCGTGACGGCCGCGATAGGCCGACAGCGTCGGCACCAGCATGAACGCGGTCTTGAGGCACACCCCGGCAACGTAGGCCAGACCCGCGCCCCACAGTCCGAACAGGTGGATCAGCACGACCAGCAGCACCGCATAGCCCAACGCCGCCGTACCTTCCGCCACCAACGCGGAGCGTTCGCGCCCGGCCATGTAAAGCAGCGATTCCAGTGGGAAAGCCGCCATCGCCACGACCAGCGACGCGGTCATGAGCTGGAGCAGGTCGTAAGCCTCGACATAGCGCTTGCCGAACACGAGGTCGATCACCGGTTCGCCGCCGATCGACACGATCAGCAGGACCACCACGGCGATCGCGCCGGAAATCAGCGCGCTGCGCACGGCCAGCTGCCACGGGTGGCGGCTACTGGGGTCAAGCCGCATGATCTCGGGATAGAAGCTGCGCGAGAGGAGTTCGGCGGGCTTGCTGGCGGAATCGAAGAACGTCGCGGCGATCTTGAACAGGCCTGCGGCGGCGGGGGTGAGCAGGGCGCCGACGACGAGGTTGCTGACCGGCCCCCATGCCGCCCAGATCGAGTGCGCGACATTGGTGGTCCACACGAAGCCCCAGGCGCCGGACAGGCGCCGTGCCGGGCCGAACAGGCCGGGCCGCAGTGCGTCGGTCATCCGGCGACGGCGCAGTTCGCGGATGGAGAGTGCCCACAGGCACAAGTCGCCGGACAAGTCGGCGATGTACCAGGTCAGCACGAAACCGGTGAAGCCGAAGCCGCACAGGTAGGACAAAGCGGCACCGAACGCGCGCACAAGCGGGGTCACCAACTGTTGCAGCGCGATCTGGTCGAACCTGTCGAACACCCTGAGAATGCCGGTGGGGGTCGCCGCCGTCATCGTCGGGATCAGCGTGCAGTAGAGCATCGCCATGTTCAGGTTCTCGGCGCCGATGCCGAACCATCCGGCGGCATGGGGCAGCAGCAACAGGCCCCCCGCAAGGCCGATCAGTCCGCTGGCGAGATCGAGGCCGACCGCAAATCCGGTGACGTCGCGCAAGGTTGCGGTATCGCCGCGCTCGAGCGCGGGCGCACCATAGCGCACGATGAACTGCCAGGTCTGGAACTTGACCACCGCGCCCACGCCATTGGCGTAGGAGTGGATGAGCACGAGCGTGCCGAACAGCGCGGGCGTCATGCCGCGCCCTGCGCAGGCGAGCGCGATCAGGCCGAGCAGCGCGCCGCCGATCTTGCCCGAAGCGAGGTAGGACGCATTGCGAACGATGGTGCGGAACACCCCGTCCGAGAACCAGCGTTTCATGGGTAGGCTTGCCATTGTTCTATGCTGCGGCTCCGACGAAAGGGAGGCCGCCTTCGTGTGCGATCAGCAGCGCGTTCACCGCCACCTTGGCGCGGGAGATCACCTGTTCCAGCGGCGCTTCGGCGTCCAGTTCGACGACCGGCGCGGTGCCGAAGCGCAGGCGCGGCACGTCGGCGATCTTGCGCGCCAGCGAGGTGAAGCGGTGGTCCGGCTTGCGCGTGGCGGCGACGTCGAGCGAGACGTTGAGCCGGAGCACGAGGTCGGGCGATTGCTGCGTCATCGTCTCGAACATGCGCCGCTCCGATGCCGCCAGCATGCCGACGAGGCCGCCGGGGCGCGCTGCGGCAAGGCCGGGGCCGTCCATTGGGCCGGGGATCTCCAGCTGCGGAAAGCGGTCGGCGATGATCGTGCGGCCTTCGCCGCGCAGCCGCATCATCCGGTGGAAGCGGAGCAGGCGGCGCAGCGAGAAGGCGTAGATCACCAGTGCCGCGCCAAGCCCCGGGCCTTTTTCGCCCTGCGCCTTGCGCGCCTTCGCGTGGATCGACTTGTCGAGCCTGCCGCCCAGCAGCGGTAGCCGCGCGATCACGCGGCCGATGTTGCCGGACTGCTTGCCTAGGTGGCAAGTCACGGTGGGTTGTCGCTGCCCCAGCCATGCCTGCAGTTCCTGCGTCAGCGTGGACTTGCCCGAGCCGTCGCAGCCGATCACGGCGATCAGCGGAGGAACCCGGGTCATGCCGCCGGTGCCTCGACCTGGATCAGCGCGAGCACGGTGGCGAGCACTTCGGGATAAGGCCGCGTCGCGTCCACGTCGACGATATGCGCGCCGCCGAACTTGAGCGTCGGCATCACCGCCAGTTTTCGTTCCAGCGGCGCGCGGGTGTGGTCCGACTTGCGGCCCAGCGCCGTCTCGACATCGATGTTGAGGCGGATCACCAGCGTCGGGCGATAGGCCGCCATGTCCTCGTAGAGCTGCCGTTCGCGTGCGGCGAGGCGCTCGACCAAAGCCGATCCCCGGCGCGTCCACGCCAGGCCCGGACCGTCGAACCCGCCCGCCAGTTCGGCCTGCGGATAGCGGTCGGTCACCACCCGGATGCCGCGCCGCCGGAAGGCGAGCACTCTTTCGAACCGCCGCCTGCGCGCCAGCGAGAAACCGAACATCGCCAGCGCCGTCGCCAGTCCCGGCAGGCGCTTGTCCGGCGCGGCGTGGGCCTTGTCGGCCTTGCCGGTCAGGAACCTCTCGGCCAGTGCGCCGACGAGCGGGATGCGCCCGATCCGGCGGCCGAGGTCGCCGGTGCCGAGCCCGAGGTACATCGAGCGCGTCGGCCCTTCGCGGCCGAGCAGCGCGGTCAGGTCGCGGGCGAGGGTGGACTTGCCCGACCCGTCGCATCCGATCAGCGCCACGCACGGCGCCAGCGCGCCCCGTCGCTGCGCCGCGCCCCGCCCGAGCGTCGCATCGAAAGGAGAGAAAATGGTAATTCGGTCAGGTGAGGTATGGATCGTCATAGTTCTGTAGCCATGTTGCGCTAAGTCTGGGGCACCCTCGTGGTCCGGTGCCTGCAACGCGGCCCGGGATCGGGCCTCTAGTCTCCCAACCTGATGCGAAGCTGATGCGCGCGGCGCGTTGTAATTCGGCTTGCGTGCGATTTGACGAGCCCCGATTCCCGGCGTAGTCCGGAACCGAATTCGGGCGGTTTCTACGCCTTTCCCTCCTCCCTGCCGGAGCTTTCGCGTTGCCCCGCCTGCTGCTTGCGGAAGATGATGCCGACCTTGGCCCGGCAATCCGGCGGGCGCTGGAGCTGGAAGGCTACGTGGTCGATCTCTTCACGCGCGGGGATGATGTGTTCGCTGCCGCGCGCAGCAACGATTACGACGTGATCCTGCTCGACATCGGCCTGCCGCACGGCTCGGGGCTGGAGGTGCTGCGCGATCTGCGCGACGCGCACGACGCGACGCCGGTGATCATCGTCACCGCGTTCGACCGCACCCAGCAGCGCGTCGCCGGGCTGGACGCGGGCGCGGATGACTACGTGGTCAAGCCGGTGGACCTTGAGGAACTGGCCGCGCGGATCCGCTCGCAGCTGCGCCGCCGCGACGGGCGGCAGAACGACAGCATCGAGGTCGGCCGTGTTACGCTGGACTTCACTGGCCATGTCGCCGCGCTGGACGGACAGGACGTGCCGCTGACCGCCAAGGAGTTCCGCGTGCTCGCGCTGCTGATGCGCCGCAGCCGCCGCTTCGTGTCGAAGGCCGATCTCGAGGCCGAGTTGTACGATCAGGACAACTGGGCCGAATCGAACACCGTCGAAGTCGCGGTTTCCGCCCTGCGCCGCAAGTTCGGGAAGGACTTCATCCGCACCGCGCGCGGCCTCGGCTACATGGTGGGCGGGCAGGACGCATGAAGAGGCGGCGCTCCTCGCTCTCGATGAAGCTGTACCGGCGGGTGCTGCTGCTGCTGGCGCTGACCGGGCTGGCGATCGGCGGGGTGCTCTACTCGGTCGCCCTGCGCGAAGTGGAGCGGGCTTCGGACGCCCAGCTGGTGAACGCCTCGCGCCTGCTCTACATGATGATGCAGGACGATCTGGCTGCGGGCGTTCTGGTGCGGCACGACCGGCTGGTTGGCGTCGACGGCGATCCGCTGCTCTCCACGCAGGAGACGCAGGCGTTCCAGGCATCCTACGATTCGTGCATGTTCACCGTCTTCTGGGAAGGCCGGCCGGTCGCGCAGTCGGGTTGGGGAGCGCCGGTCTCGGCGGTGCCGCGTCGGCCCGGCCTGCACGATTTCCAGGCGCTGGGCGGTGCCTGGCGCAGCTACGGCATGCGCGGCCGCGATCCGCGCCTGCTGATCGTCGTAGCCGAGCGCGGGGCGATGCGCGAATTCTCGATCGCGCGGCTGAGCGGCGAACTGGCGCTGCCGATGCTGGGGCTGCTGCTGGCGGCGATGCTGGTGCTGTGGTGGACGCTGCGCAAGAGTCTGTCGCAGGTCGAGCGGCTGGCCTCGACGCTGGGCGCACGCTCGCTGTCGGACCTGCAGCCGCTGGAGCCCGAGGAATGGCCGCGCGATGTGGAGCCGCTGATCGAGGCGCTCAACAAGCTGTTCGCCCGGCTGGAGAACGCCTATGAACTGGAGCAGGCCTTCACCGACGACGTGGCGCACGAACTGCGCACGCCGCTGGCCGCGATCCGTGCACAGGCGCAAGTCCTGCGCCGCCTTGCGCCCGCCGCGCTGGGCGAGGACGTGGTGCGTCTGCTGGCGATGGTCGATCGCACCAACCACCTGGTCGACGGGATGCTGACGCTGGCGCGGCTCAATGCCACCTCGGTGGCGGCGCGATCGGTGGACGTTCATGCGCTGGTGGCCGAAGTCGTCGCCGATGCGCTGATCGAACTGCCTGCCGACGCGATCGAGGCGAGCGTGATCCCCGACCATATCGTGCGCTGGCGCTGCGATGCTTCGCTGCTGCAGATCGCGTTGTCGGCGGTGATCGGCAATGCGCTGCGGCACGCGCGCGGCGGGGGCCATCTCGACATCGCCATCGTGCGCGGCGGAGACCGGCTCATCGTCACCATTGGGGATCGCGGTCCGGGCGTGCCCGCCGCCGAGCGTGAGCGGCTGCTGCTGCGTTTCGAGCACGGCGGTTCGGCAAGTTCGGGCAGCGGCCTCGGCCTTTCGATCGCGAGCAAGGCGATGACGCTGCTCGGCGGCACGATCCGGCTGGAGGACCGCCCGGACGGGCCGGGCCTGCTGGTGGTGCTGACCCTGCCATCCACCCAAGGCTGACTTTTCCTCACGCTCACCGGAGCCTCATTGACGATGACCACAAGGCATGTGCTGGCGGCGCTCTGCCTCATTCTCTTCAGCGGTTGCGGCACGGCGCCGCCGCTGCGCCACATGACAGCCGCGCAGGCCCCCGCCCCGCGCGTGGAGCTGGCGGCCGACGGGGTGACCCGTACCACCACGCTCTCGGTGCTGACCTACAATGTCGAGGGGCTGGGCTGGCCCGCGCGTTCGGGGCGTGAGGGCGACCTGCGGCGCATTGGCGAGCACCTTGCCGCCTTGCGCGCGGCGGGGAAGGCGCCGGACGTGGTGATGTTCCAGGAGGTGTTCAGCGGCGCCGCCAAGAAGGCGATCCTCGCGACCGGCTATCCCGCCATCGTCCACGGACCCACGCGCCTCGCCCCGCATGCCACGATGTTCCGCGACAAGCTGCCGGGCCGCGCGGACTGGCGGCGCGGGGAGATCGGCATGCGGATGACGGGGAGCGGACTGGTGGTGGCATCGTCCTATCCGGTGCTGCTCACGCGGCACCAGGCCTATGGGCGGCGGTCCTGCGCAGGGATCGACTGTCTTGCCAACAAGGGCGTGATGCAGGCGCGCATCGCGGTGCCCGGCGTGCCGGTGCCGGTGGACCTGTTCGATACCCACATGAATTCGCGCGGAGCCTCGCGCGCGCCGCTGTTCCGCAATCTGGAGGCGCACGCCCGGCAGGCGAACGAGGCGTCGCACTTCATCGAGCAGAACCACGACGATCGCTTCCCGATCGTCTTCGGCGGCGATTTCAACATGCGCCATTCGCAGGGGCGGTGGGAGAACTTCACCCGCTACCAGCCGATGGAACTGGTGCACCGGGCCTGCATGGAGCCGAACTCGGGCTGCGACGTGCGCATGTCCTGGGATGGCGACGAGCCGTGGGTGGACACGCAGGACCTGCAGTTCTTCGAGAGCGGGCAGGGCGTGGGCATCACCCCGATCCGGGTCGAGGCCCTGTTCGACGGTGGCCCCAACGGCCCGGTGTTGTCGGACCACGACGGCTTTCTGGTGACCTATCGCCTGAGTTGGCGCGATCCTTCGTGAGGATCAGCGCAGCCGCGTCGGGACGCAGCGTCACGCTGCAACTGCGGGGAGCCCCGCAGATCATGCCGTCATGGATCGGTTCGGGCAGTAGCGGCTGCTATCCAGCATAGTAGCGTCAGTTCACTCTGAGTGACATAAGAACTGCCAGCCGGCATGATGTCGAAGCCGACACGTGCCGCGATCTGACGAAGTCGACGGAAGTGTATGTCAAGGTCTCGGGTCAGACGCGTGTGAGCATGGCCGCGCAGATAGGTGAGCACAGTACGTTCGGCTCGGGTTCTGCGCCGGACGGGCAGGGTCGAAACAATCATGGCCTGGCTCCCGTCACTTGATGAAGAACTCGACAGGGACGACCAGTTCGATGCTTTCGCCTTTCACCTCCGCAGGCGGCTTGGGCAGTGGCTGTGCCCGCCCGGGCAGCGAGACGGCCTCGTCATCAAGCGGACGGAAGCCCGACGAGCGCTCTATCCGGGAGGACAGCACCTTGCCCTCACGGTCCATGACGAAGCGGATATAGGGTACACCCTGCTGCCGCCGCAGCGAAGCTTCGCGCGGGTAACGCTTTGCCTTGTTGAGCGCGCCGAGGACCAGCCCTTCCCAGGTGGGTTTGGTACTGCTGGGTTGTGAAGCAGGCGGTTCAGGCTTGGTTTCCGGTGCGCTCGTCTCTTTCACAGGTGGGGCAGGATCAATGACAGGCTTCATGAGCAGAACCGGCAGCGGGCTGGAATTGGGAATCTGGATTTGCGGCGGCGGGATGATGGGCCGGTCGGGGACCGGCTCGGCTCGATCCTTTTGTACTTTTTCCGGTTCGGGCGACTTCTCGTTCACAGGTTCGGGCGGTGTTGCGGGCGCTGCCACGTCGAACACGGTAAGATGGGTCGGCTCTTTCGACACATGGAACACCGTCCATGTGAATAGCGCGCCACCTGCGATTGCCATAGCGACCAGAGCCACCCCGCCCACGCCGAAAAGCCTAGTGCCTAGCGACATTGGCTGATCGGAATAGCGCGAACTGGAGGGCACCGTGATCGGAGCCTCACTCCCTATCGGCATCCCGCCTTCCATGGGGCGTTCGCGTGCCATCCAGACGACGCCGGCGGTCCTGCTCATGGCTTGCCGTAGCCGCGCAGGACATCCGCCATCATCGTTTTGAGCGAAGTCGGGCTGGCTGCCATGACATACCAAGCCTGCGGATCGACGAAGACGACATGACCATTTTTCCAGGCCTTTGTCTGCCGCAGCAAGGGATTGTCGACACTGTCGGCATTGATTGCGGAGCGATGTTCCATCACCGCCGTCCTGTCGATGATATAAAGAATATCAGGGTCGGCGGCGCGGATGAACTCGCTCGAAACCGGCTGACCGTGCAGTCCCGCCTCGACCGCCGGGCTCGCGGATTTCACACCCAGCGCCTGGAATATGAAACCATAGCGGGAATTGACGCCCAGGGATGCGAAGGCGCCCTGATTATGCATCAGGATCAGGGCACGCTCCGGACGCTTTTCCGTGATCGCGCGTAGTTTCGCGGCGGCTGCACCAAGTTCGGCGGACTTCTGCCGGGCGAGATCCTCCTTGCCGAAGATGCGGCCCAGCGTGGCGAGATGATCCTGCACGACACGAATATGGTCGGCCCCGCTATGCTTGAAATTGACATCGAACTGCACAGTCGGCGCGATCTGGGAAAGCTCCGGATAATGGTTGGCTTGCAGCGGGGTGATGAGGATCAGGTCGGGGCGCATGGCATGGACCCGTTCCAGATTGGGCTGCACGATGCTGCCGAGATCTTCGACCTTTGCATCATCGGCATGACCGGCCAGAAAGGGCGGCACGAAATCCTTGGGCATGCCGCTTACCGGGATGCCCAACTGGTCGAGCATGTCGATCTCGTTCATGTCCAGCGCGGCGACCCGAGTCGGACGATGCGGGATAATGGTTGTTCCAAGGCCGTGCTTTACGGAAATCGGACCGGCGTCGGTCGCCGCTGCGTCCTGTCCTTTGCTGGCTGCCGTACCGTTGCATGACTGGATAAGCAGCGCCATGGCCGCGACCATGGCGTGGCGGTGAATGCGGATCATGCCGTGTCTCCCGAGGGGTTGAAATAGTTGCAGAAAATACCGCGAAGTGTGTGCACGACCTCGAAATCCAAGTCGTAGAGACTGCGTAGATTGGCTGGCGTCACCATGTCCGCGACGGCGCCGGAGGAATGCAGGTGTCCGTTCCTGATCGCGATCATGTGATCGGCATGGGCGGCGGCGAAGTTGATGTCGTGAATCACCAGCACGATGGTGCGGCCCTGTTCGTCGCAGAGCCGACGCAGGGCGCGCATGATCGCTACGCTATGTTTCATGTCGAGATTGTTGAGCGGTTCGTCGAGCAGCAGGCATTCGGTCTGCTGCGCGATCGTCATCGCCAGAAAGGCCATCTGGCGCTGGCCGCCGCTCAGTTCGTCAACATGGGACCCACGGAGGTGCTCAATCGAAAGGAAAGCCAGGGCGTCGCTTACCGCCGCTTGGTCGGTAGCCGTCATGGCGCCACGGCTGTGGGGGAAACGTCCAAAACCGACCAGTTCCTCGACCGTCAGGCGCAGATTGAAATCTGGCGACTGGCGTAGTGTAGCAACGCGCCGGGCATAGTCGCGCACGGGAATGCCTGCGATCGGCCGGCCGTCGATCAGGATGCGTCCCTGCGTTGGGTCCAGCAGGCGTGCGATCAGCATCAGCAGGCTGGTCTTGCCCGCGCCATTAGGCCCGATCAGCGCCGTCAGTTTTCCGGTGGGGATCGCAATGTCTATGTCGCGCAGCAGGCTTGTCGCCATAGTCCTTGCGGACATTCTCGACCCGGATCATGCGAGCCTCCGGCGGTGCGCGACCAGGGCCAGAAAACAGCCACCGCACAGGAGGTTGGCGAGAATGCCGACCGTGGTGCGGTAGTTGAACAGATGTTCGACCGCCATCTGGGCCATCAGGAACAGGCTGATGGCGATGGCGCAGCCCAGCGGCAGGGTGACGCGATGCCGCGCGCTTCGGGCGATCGTGTAGCTCATGTTGGCGATGAAGATTCCCGTGAAGGCCGATGGTCCGATCAGGCTGGTGGAGACGGCGACCAGCAGTGCCACCAGTCCCAGGTGCAGCCGCAGATGGCGGCGATAGTCCACGCCGAGCGCGATGGCCTGATCGCGCCCCAACGCGATGACATCGAGAATGGGCGACAGTTTCAGCAGCAACAGGCCGGCCGGGACTACGGCCATGGCGGCCAGCGCGATCCGGTCAGGCCCTGCGCGGTTGAAGCTGGTGTAGCTAAGCCCCTGAAGCATGGAGAACTCGCCGGGGCTGGCGGCATATTGCAGGAACTGGGTGAACGTGCCGATGACGATGCCCAGCACCAGCCCCAGAAGCAGAAGGAAATGCACATCTCCGCGCATCGCGCCCAGCAGGCGGCGATGCAGCATCCAGGAGTAGGCGAGCATCAGCAGTATGGAGAGGATGAAATTGCCGGTCGCGCCCAGCACGGCCAGGCCCTGCGTGCCAGCGACCAGCACCAGCAAAGACTGGAACAGCAGGTACACTGCCTCATAGCCCATGACGGCGGGCGTCAGGATACGGTTGCCGACGATGGTCTGGAACAGGATCGCGGAACAGGCGATCGCGCTACCCCCGATCGCGATGGCGGCAAGCCGGGTCAGGCGGCCCGGAATGATATAGTCGAGGTCGAGGCCGGACCGGAACAACAGGAAGAACCCCGCCAGCCCGGCCAGGGCGATCCATGCCAGATGATAGCGCAAAAGGCGGTTCATCGCCGCCACCGCAGGATCAGCAGCAGGAACAGCACGCCGCCCACGGCCCCGGCCGTCAGGCCAATCGGCACTTCATACGGAAACAGGATCAGCCGCCCGACAATGTCGCATGCCAGCAGCATCGACGCGCCTGAAAGGGCTACGATGGGAAGCGTGCGCGCCAGATTTTCGCCATGGCGCAACGCCACCAGATTGGGCACGACCAGCCCGACAAAAGGAATGGCGCCCACGGTAACGATCGTCGCGGAAATCGTCACCGCCACCAGCAGCAGGCCAATCGCCGCCGTGGCGCGATGGTTGAGGCCAAGGCTGGTCGCCATGTGCTCGCCCAGGCCCAGCATCGTGAAACGATGCGCATAGAAATAGGCGAGCGCGACGATCGGCAGGATGAGATAGACGATCTCGTACCGGCCCTGTACGATGCGGGAGAAATCTCCCAGCAGCCATCCCGCCATGCTTTGCAGCATATTGTGCCGATAGGCGTAGAATTCGGCCACCGCGCTCAGTACCGCGCCATAGATCAGGCCGATGACCGGCACCAGCACGGCGCCGTGCCGGGGCATGCGTCGCACAATCGCGACGAAGCCCAGATTGGCGACAAGGCTGAAGGCGAAGGCAAAGCCCATCCGGCCCAGCGGGGGTGCCGCCGGCGCCATGGTCAGCGCGATCAGCAGCCCCAGCTTTGCGGCATCCATTCCGCCGGAGGTAGCCGGTTCAACGAAGCGGTTACGCACGATCTGTTGCAGGATCACCCCGCATACCGACAGGCCGATGCCGGTCAGCGCCACCGAGATCAGGCGGGGCAGACGGCTGGCGATGAATGTCAGCCAGTCGGGCGATGCCGTCCCGGTCAGAATCGACGCGCAGCACAGCCCGGCGAACAGGGCCATGGCGCTGCCGCGTGTAAGGAGCAGGCGATCAGCCACTGTGCCGGGCATGGAATGTCCACCCCTTTGCGGCTTTTCGCCGGGCGAGGAAATCGGCATAGAGGCCGGGCTCGTTCACCAGTTCGGCATGTGTCCCGTGCTGTGCGATCCGGCCCTCGTCGAGCACGACGATGCGATCGGCCTGCGCGATGGTGGAGAGTTGGTGCGCAATCACGATCAGCGTTCGCCGTCCGCGCAGCCGAGTGAGCGTGGACGCGATGGCGGCCTGATTCTCCGCATCCAGCGCGGCGGTCGCCTCGTCGATCAACAGGATCGGTGCGTCCTTGATAAGGGCGCGGGCGATGGCAATGCGCTGACGCTCCCCGCCGGACAGGCGTACCCCGCCTTCGCCCACCGGCGTATCGAGCCCGTCGGGAAGGCGGGCGATCATCTCGGCTATGCCCGCTTTGCCGGCGAAATCCCGCACCGCATCGTCCTGTGCCTTCGGGCAGCCGATGCGGATATTGTCCGCGATGCTGCCGCGAAACAGGTAGCTGTCCTGGAAGATCTGGCTGATCTGCCCCGCCAGCGCCTCGCTGCTCATGTTTCGGACATCGACACCGCCGATCCGCACGGAACCGTGCTCGACATCGAAGAAGCGGGATACCAGCTTCATGATCGTGGTCTTGCCCGAACCGGATGCACCGACCAGCGCCACCATCTGCCCGGGCTCGATCCGCAGGCTGACACCGTCGATCACGGCCGGCTGGTCCGGTGCGTAGCGGAAGGCCACGTCGCACAACTCGACCGAGGCATCGACAGGCAGTTCAGGGCTTACAGGTTCCGGCAATGGCGTGACCGCAAGGATTGCCTCGACCGCTTCGAGATGGCCGCGCGCGGCACGCAGCGCCTCGCCATAACCGGCGACGTCCAGCAGCGGCTCGATGAAGCGTGCCGCCATCAGCAGTGACAGGATCACCGCTACGGTCGATCGGGCATCAACCCCGGCCATCAGGTCGTCATGCAGCCAGAACGCCGCCGCGACGAGCAAGGCAGCGAAGACCGCCTGCACCATCCAGCTGTTCAGCACGACCGACGCGACGGAGCGCAGGATGAGCCGGTAGGCGCTCCGTGCCTGCCGGTCGATCGCCTGTTCCAGAAAGCGGGTGGCATCGCCGTTGCCGTTGAAGGCGCGCAGAACCGACTGCGCCTGCGCGAACTCGACGGCGCGTTGTCCGGTCTCGGACGCCCGCGCGTGGAACGCCCGATCGGCATCGCGCCCAAGGCACCCGGCAAGCAGAAACATGACGGTCGCCAAAGGGAGCGCGACCAATGCGATCAGTCCCATCCGCCAGTCGAGCGCGGTGAGCGCCCCGACGACCACGACCGGCGTTACCGCTCCGCTGAGCACGGGGGTGAAGACGTGAGCGGGAAGCTGCGCCACCTCCGTCATGCCATGGGTGATGACATGGGACAGCCGTGCGGTGTTCTCGGGCGTGAACCAGCCGATCGGCAGGCGGGCGACATGGTCGCCGATCCGTTGCCGCGCCTCGCCCAGCACAGCAAGGCCCACGCCGACGCCCGCCTTGTCCACCGCGCGCCGACAGGCCCAGCAGGCGATGCATCCCGCGATCATCGCGAGCAGCCATAGCGCAGCGCGCTGCATGTCGCCCAGGAACAGCCAGATGAAGATCGGCACCTGCGCGACGATGACGACGCCGCTGAGCAAGCCATATCCCGCAGCCATTGCCGCGTATCGCCAGAAGGCTGTCCGGTCCGGGCTGATCAGGTGGAGAAAGGGTTTCAGCATGTTTTGGTGTCCAGATCGGTAGCGCCTCTGGCGCCATCGCTGCCTGCCATCGCCCATAGCCGAACATAGAGGCCGTCTTGCCGCAGGAGCGCGGCATGGGTTCCCCGTTCGGCAATGCGCCCACGGTCCAGCACGACGATGGCATCGGCCTCCCGGATCGTGTCGAGCCTGTGCGCGATCACAAGCAGGGTCCGCCCCTCGGCGGCGCGGGCCAGCGCCTCCTGAATGTCCGCTTCGTTGCGGGCGTCGGCGGCGGCCGTAGCTTCGTCGAGGACCAGCACTGGTGGATCGATCAGCATGGCCCGGGCAATGCTGATGCGCTGCTGCTCTCCGCCCGACAGGCGCGCATCCTCTCCGACAACGGATTGGTAGCCACGGGGCAACGCCATTATGCGATCGTGAATATTGGCGATACGGGCGGCTGCTGCCACCTCTTCGGCGGTGGCTGACGGGCGGCCCAGCGCGATATTGGCTGTGATGCTGGCATGGATCAGCCGAACGTCCTGGAGGACGAAGCCGACATGCCGGTAAAGCGTCTGGCTCTGCACGGCGCGAAGATCGACGCCGCCCAGCGTGATATGGCCCTGTGTCGGATCGAAGAAGCGCAGCAGCAGGCGCGCCAGCGTCGATTTGCCCGACCCCGAAGCGCCAACGATGGCGGTCACCGTGCCGGGGCGCAGCGTCAGGTCGATGCCGGACAGGACCGGTGTCACGCCGTCATAACTGTAGCTGACATCATGCAGCCGGATTTCAATCCCATCGGGGCACGCACTTTTACCCACTGGTTGCGGCAGGACGGGCGTGTCGAGCAGCGCCTGCACGCGCTGCGCCGCGCCGGTGGCATTGGCGACGGCGTGCATGATGAAGCCCAGCAGCATCATCGGCGCGGAGATGCCCGGCGCGACCAGGGCAAAGGGCAGTATGTCGATCGGCCTTATCCAACCCAGCGCGGTGAACGCCGTGCCAAAGCACAGGATCACCCCCAGCACCGCGACCGGCGCGATAAGCGCATTGGCGTTGGCCAGCGGCGCCACCAATGGACGGGTGAAGTCGAGAAAGACTGACAGAAAGGCGTCGACCGCCGAACGATAGCCCTGATGGGCCTTGCCGGTCGTGCCAAAGGCCTTGACCACCGGAATGCCGTTGACGAATTCCACCACCGCATTTTCGATCCGCGCCTGTCCAGCGACGAAGCGGTTCATATTTTCAGTTCCGATCGCCTTCTTGGCCGCACCGAAGACCATATGAAAGGCGGGAAACGGCAGCAGGGCGATGATCGCCATGCGCCAGTCAGTCGCGAACAGGTATGCCGCCGCCGCGATCATCGCTCCTATGGTCCGACCCGCCGTGGTAAAGAAATGCGCGGTCAGTTCATGCAGCGTGCCGATATCGTCCTGCATCGCCTGCTTCACATCGCCCGATGCCCGCGCGGTGAACCAACCGAGCGGAACCTGCGACAGACGTTGCGCCGCCGCCATTCGCAGCCCGTGTGTCAGACGGTTGTCCGCCAGATGCGCGGCGAATTCCGCCGCCAGCACCAGCATCAGCCCCATGAACAGCGATGCCAGGCTGACGGCGACGATGTGCCACAGTCGAGCTTGAGCCGCCGCTGCGGCGCCTTGCTCCCCCAGCACCAGCCTGCCGATCTCGGCGATACCCGCTAATGGCACCAGGACGAGTGCGCCCCCGGCAGCGGCCAATATGGCGGCGAACAGGAGGCGCCAGCGGATCGGGCGCAGTATTCTGGCGACGGCTCTTGTCGAGCCGGGCGCATCTGTCATGTCGATGGTGCTCATGTAAGTTTCGTGAGGCGGGCGCAGGCAGGCAGATGTCGCAGCCCGCCTTCACCGTCGCGTCAGAAGTCAGTCGAGATGGAGAGCAGGAAGGTGCGCGGGGCACCCAGCCCCAAGGTCGAGAGAAGCGGCATGCCCCAATAGGCCTTGTTCGTGACATTGGTGACGGTGCCGCGAACGGTTACCGGCTGGCTTGCAACCTTCGTCGCAAAACGGGCACCGAGGTCGAATATCGTATAGCCGTCGATTTTCAGGCTGTTGGCCGCGTTGATATATTGCTTTGATACGGAATTGGCATTGGCGGTCAGTGTCAACGCCTCCAATGCGGGCAGGTCCCATTCCACGCCGATCTTGCCGCGCCACGCCGGTACACCTGTCGGCTGTTTGCCCTGGTTGGTCGTGGCCTTTGTCACCTTCGCCTCGACATAGGTGACGCCGCCCATCAGGCGAAGGCTCCGCATGGGCGCGCCAAAGAAGCTCCATTCCACGCCGCGGTTGCGCTGTTCGCCGCCAAAGGAGAAGATGTTGGTGACGAGATCAGTATAGCTGTTCGGCCGCTCGATCTCATACAGGCTGAGCGTATTGGCAAAGCCGCCAAGGTCTAGCTTCGCGCCGATCTCCTTCTGTTTCGTCTTGTAGGGCGGGAACAGTTCGCCGGCATTCGCGGCTGTTGTCGGCGCGGTCTGTCCTTTGCTCAGGCCCTGAATGTAGTTGCCGTAAAAGGACAGGTTACCGGTGGCCCTGACCAGCAGCGCTACGGCGGGCGACGTTGCGCCTGCATCATAGCGGGTCGGCAGGCCAGTGGTGAGGCTGAAATTATCGGTGCGCACTTCCTGACGGCGCAGGCCCAGCGTCAGCTGGACCCTATCATCGATCATGCTCAGCGTGTCGGCAACACCAAAGGTCAACAGCCGCGTTTCTGTATGAAGGGTCGCAGGCCAAACCAGTGGAACGGCCGATCCCCAGGCGGGGTTGTAGATATTGGTTGTCCAGTTTGCACCGGGCACCGACCTCCGGCCATGATCCAGCTCTTCATCCGAATAAAGCGTAGCATTTACCACTAGCTTGTGGCCGATGCCGCCGGTTCTGAAGTCGCCCTTTACGCCCGCCTCACCGGATGTTTTCTTGATGTTGAACCGCAGCTGGCCCATGATCGTCTCGAAGTCGCCTGCCGCGTTTAGCACCTGTGCACTCATGGCGCCGCTATACATGTAGTCGGTTTCGCTCTTGCCGAATGCCGCATACGCCGTGACCCGATCGGTGACGTCAACTTCGCCGCGGACGACCGCGCCCTTGTCCTTGTTGTGGACAAAAGACCAGTCGGGGTTCAGCAGCGTCTTGGGACTGGGCGGCGCTGGTACTGCCACGCCGGTCGCAAGGCCGATGCCTCGCGTCACGCCATCCACCCGGTCGTCACTGATGTAAAGGTCTGCCGAAAGACGGACGCGATCGCCGCGATAGTCCAGCGCCAGCGAGGCCAGCTCGCTTCTCTTGTCCTGATCTTTTACGGCACCGTTGCCATTCCGGTACACGCCGTTGAAGCGAATTCCGAATTGCTTGTCCTTGCCAAAGCGGCGCCCAAAATCGATATGCCCGCCGAACTGAGAATCCGACATGTAGGTGGTGGTCACCCGGTTCAGCGGGTCATCAGTCGCGCGTTTGGGCACCAGATTCACCGTTCCGCCGACGGAGCCGCCCGGCGGCATACCGTTCAACAGCGCCGACGGCCCCTTCAGCACCTCGATCCGCTCGAACATTTCCGGCGTGGTACGGTAATAGGGCGCCATTCCGAACAGACCGCCAAAAGTCATGTCGCCGCTGCTGGTGCTGAAACCGCGAATTGAATAGTTTTCGCTATAGGTTCCCGTGATGCCGTTGCTGAACACGGCCGGATCAGTCGCGGCAATGACTGCGGTGATATCCTGCGCTTGCCGGTCGCTGATATATTTCTCGGTATAAGCCGCGACGCTGAACGGTGTTTCCATGAAATCCCGGTTGCCCAGAAACCCTGCACGCCCACCGGTCGCTACCTGCCCGCCCGCGTAGGGCTCGGAAGTGCTGCCTGGGGTGCCTGCACCATTACCCTCGACCCTGACCGGGCCGAGCTGGACCGCTCCGTCCGCTGCAACGGGCGCCCCTTCCAGGCGGACTGCGTCGCTGCCTTCGAAGCGGAAGGTCAAGCCAGATCCGGTGAGCAGGCGGCTGAGCGCTTCTGCCGGACTGTAGGAGCCGGACAGTGCAGAACTGTTTCGACCTTCGATCAACGGCCCCTGTCCGGTTACCTGAAGCCCGGATTGCTGACTGAAGATCGCCAGCGCCTCGCCCAGAGGCATTGACGGAACATCGAATGCTCGCTGCGCACTGGATTGGGCCATTGCCGGGGCCGACATCATCATTCCGGCAATCGCCGAGGTGCTCAAGAGCAACGCGCTGAAAAACGCCGGGCGTTGCCCGGTCCAATTTCCGCCGATCATATGAAATCTCCACCTGAGTTGACATGCAATTGCGACGCAATTGCGTGTTCAGAAGGAGGATGACTCAGGAAGGCGATTTTCCTGTGTGCCAAACAAAATAATTCAGAAAATTCCTTATTGTATTGACAAATAATGATTTATTTTCACCATTGTCTGGTCACGATGAGCAGCCAGGGCGTAATTTGCTGCACCGCCCCGCCATAAGGGGAAACCATGAGGCTGAGGCTGCGAGCGGGGCGACGGGCATCGTAGACGCCAGTTACAGTTCGCTGACGCAGATCGCGATCCGCTAAAATGATCCGTCCGTTGAACCAGGGACGCAGTTCATCAATGGCGTCTTCAATCGTACGATTCTGAAGAATGATGGATCGTCGGCTCCAGGAACCCGTCAACTGGGGTATCTGATGCCCATGGGTGATGCCCTCCGTGCCATCGACACTGACCCAATCACCTGCCTGCAATAAGGCATTGCCGGTCTGGCTATCTACGGCCACGCGGCCATGCAGCACGGCCACCGTTGCCCCACGCTTAATTTTGCGCACTTCAAATCCTGTGCCGAGGACGCGGGTTGATACGTCTCCCGCTGCCACGCGAAACACTCTGTGTGGATCGTGACGAACCTCAAACATCGCTCGTCCGGCCAGCAGCCTGACAGTGCGCTGGCCCGCACGATAATCGATGGCAACCGCGCTATCAGGCCCCAGTTCAATGTTAGAGCCGTCAGACAGTTGCACGGATTTCACCTCACCCGAACCGGTGACATGATCGGCTTCCATCCGGGTGACCATGGCGGGGCCGGCAAGGATAAGGCCGGCAACAGAGGCTGCCATGGCCATGGCAGCCTTCCCGTAATGCCTGCCAACGAAGTGTGCCGCCGCCCGCCGTCTGCCGCCTTTGAGCGTAGGAAGGGGCAGGGTGGCTGCATGCTGCGACACCGCGCCAAGCAGTCGGGCTGTTTCGCCCATTTCCTTCCACGCAGCAGCATGTGCCGAACTGGCCATAAGCCAATGCTCGAAACGCGTGGCCAACGATACGTCATCAGGTTCTTCACGCAGCGCGATGAACCAGTCTGCCGCCTGTCGCTCAGGCGTCTTGTCGCTCTCCATCAGGTGCTGGCCGGCCGATGATGGCCATGAAGCGGTGTCCATGATGAATAGATGATTGTGAGCACGATTTTTCCTGAACTTTATTGAACGCGCTCGATGTTAGAGCCCTAAACGCCTTTGCCGGTCGCAGATTTCCATGCCCTGCGCGATCAGATTTTGGGTATAGGACAGAGAGAGGCCAAGCTGTGCCGCGACATCCTTGAGCCTGAGGCCTTCAAAATGATAGAGGCGGATCGCTATCTTCTGGCGATCCGGCATGGCCTCGATCGCATCGAGCACAAGCTGCATTGCTTCCCGGCCCATGATCTGGGCTTCGACGGAGGGGCGCTCGTCGACGATATCGGGCATGTCTTCAGGAGCTAACGATGTTTCGCGGCGACGCCGGTTCCGTTCGAAAATCAGGTTGCGGATGACGCGCCTGACATATCCCACAGGTTCATGAATAATGGCGTTCTCGGCCTTGCGCTCCATCAGCAGCCAGGCATCGTGAACGATATCCTCCGCGCCTCGAACTTCGCCCGACACCTGCCGGGCGTACAAGACCAGCTTACCGAGATGTTCTTCATACAAGGCAAAGGGAGAGTGGGTTGGTTTCAAGGCCGGAAGCTCGGGTCACGCCTTGTTGGCGAGGGCGCGCCATGATTGGAGGGCGTAAATTCTGATCGCGGCCGGGGCTCAGATCTCGACGGCGAGATCATCGAAATCGGCCAGTGTACCGCCTTGCGCGATCAGTCTTTCATAGCTTTCGCGTCGCCGCAGATCGATTTCGCTGTTGCTGACTCCGCGCTTCCAATAGCCAGAGACGGCGACATCCCGCTTTTCCAACCCGGCGGACAGGAAATACTGCCGGATGGCCCGCATCTCACTGCGCTCGCCGGCGCCCCATAGAATGTGCGCAGCGGGGTCGTGAAGCGCTTCGGCCCTCTCAAGCAAGGCTGTGCCAGAGCGTCCGGCGCGGTTGCCAATCCTGTGCAGAACCAGGCCGGGAATGGCCGGCAGTTCGGCGAATGCGGCAGAATCGTCGGTCAAAATCCATCCTTCGCCCGCCAGACCTTCCGGCCATTGTTGCATCAGCGCAAACAATGCCGGTATTCCCGAAGCATCCAAAAACAGCGCCACGCGTCGCCCATTCGCCTGAGGAATAATCAGATGCTGGCGCGGACCGACGATCGTAAAACTGTCGCCGATTTTCAGGCTCGCTCCCCATTCCATCATGGGGCTGTCATGCGGATGCTGAACGATATCGAAATCGAACAGGGCAGTCTCGGGATCGTATCGGCGGACGGTATATATGCGCGATGCCTGATCAGAACCGAGCAGGATGCGAAACGCGACATTAGGCAGGGACCATTCCGCCGCCAGTTCATCAGTTTCCAACCGGGCTTTGATCCGCAACAGGCTTAGGCTCGGCCGAACCGCCGACACCACGGTTGCCGACACCTGTTGCAAGCCGCGATCATGCTCTGCTTCCCGCAGTTTACGGTCGGCATTCTCCGTCTCTGCTCCAGCTTGAACTCCTGGGCGCATCATGCAAACTCCGGTATCCGAATAATTAGTACCATGGGTATTACCTAATTAAATGCGCCAGATAGTCCAGCAATCTTTTGCGAGTCGGTCGCAATATGTCCGCAATGACGCCTGAACCCTTGCGTCCACGGCGCGGACGCCCGCCGAGCATCACGCGCGAGCGTATCGCGGCCATCGGGATCGAGATGGGACTGTCTGACCTGACATTCGTCGGCGTCGCGTCGCGCCTGGGGATAAGCCACAAGGCCCTATACAAGCATGTCCCCAGCATCGAGGCGCTCAGGGTGCTGGTGGCCGAGGAGATGTTCGGGAGCTGGTCGCTGCCTCCGGCCGACGAGGAAACGCTTGAGGCATATCTGCTGCGATTCAGCCAGTCGCTGCGGGATCTGGTGAGGTCGCATCCCGGTCTTGCCTGGTTTCTGGTCCGGCAAAAGGCAACTACCCCTGCGATGATGGCGAAAATATACGCTCACCACGAAGCAGTTTCCTCGAAATACGAGATTTCTCTCGATAATGCCCGTTGGCTGCTATCTACGATCGCGCTGCATTGCATCGCGCTTGCAGATACCGTTTTTGCCATTGTGCGAGAGGAAGGCGGCGTGCCGGATCAAAGTGAACCCAGCGCGCTGGAAATCGACTTCGAGCTGGGGATGCGCGCCCTTATCATCGGGGTCATGGTGATGCTGGAAGGGCGCAGGTAGCGTTTCAGGCACTGCACTTACACTGACCTCCGGATATCCTCGCGCCCGGCGCTTTGGCAACTTGCCCGAATCGCTTTCCACGAAGCCGTCATTTCGGAATCGGCCAGTCCATGGCATTCAGAACGGGAACCTGCCGGTCTGCACTTGCGAGCGTAAAATTGGCTGCTGAACGACCGGGAAGGGGCGTCTGCCGCTGGACCGCTTTCCGAGCTAAATCTTTGTAAGGCGGTCATTCTGCTTCCGAGCAGCGGCTTGCCGTCGCCAAATGGCTTGGACGGGTGGGGAGCGGACGTTGCGCTGGCCCACCCCGTCCGGCTAGTTCGCTTCGCTCTCAAGCCTCCCGGCCCTCCCGCTTGCGGGAGGGGGCAGGGGTGGGCAAAGCGCTACGTCAGCTTTGGGGCGTATCCTGCCTCTCATGAAATTCGTCATTGCGAGCGCAGCGAAGCAATCCAGGGCAGAGTTACACCGCCCTGGATTGCTTCGCTGCGCTCGCAATGACGAGGTGGGGAGCGGGTTGAAGGCGGTCCTCAACCACCCCTTTCCAGATACGTCACCGCCCTCGACAGGCTGGCGAACCCCTCCTGCAGATCCGGCAGCGCCCGCGCCGCGCGCGGGGTGAGCGACAGGTCGCCCGGCCCGCGTCGGGGCCGGGCGAACAGCTCTGTCCCCAAATCCCTCTCCAGCCGCGCGACCAGCTGGCCGACGGCGGAGGGTGTCACCTGCAGTTCCCGCGCGGCGAGCGCGAAGCTGCGGTTGCGCGCCACCGCCTCGAAGGCGCGCAAGGCGTTCAGGGGATAAGGCCCCGTCACTTTCCGTGCGCTTTCGTCAGGCGCGCGGGGTCACTCTGCGGCGACTGCGAGCGAGGCGGCGGCGTGGCGGTGCTCCGGGACCGGCAGGCCGAGGTGGCCGCGTAGGGTGCCGTGCGCGTATTCGGTGCGGAACAGGCCGCGGCTCTGCAGGATCGGCACGACCCGTTCGCGGAAAAGCGCGAACTCGTCCGGTGCACCGACGACGATGTTGAAGCCGTCCGCCGCGCGGCCGGTGAACCAGCGCTCGATTTCGTTCGCGATCGTCTCGGGCGAACCGACAAAGCCCTTGCCGCCTGGGTTCTGGCCGCGCTGGGCCGCCTGCCGCAAGGTCAGCTTCTCCTCGCGCGCGGTGCGGATGATCCGCTCGGCCGCGCCCTTGTAGCTGTTGAGCGTGACGCCGGTGAGATCGGGGAACGGTGCGTCCAGATCGTACTGGCTGAAGTCGTGGTAGTTGAACGCGCGGCCGAGCTGGACGAGCAGCTTGTCGATATCGAGGTTCTCCGCGCGCTCGCGCTCGATGCGGTGGGCTTCCTCATCCGTCTCGGCGATCAGCGGGAACAGGCCGGGGAGCACCTTGATCGCGTCCGCATCGCGGCCGAGCGCGGCGGCGCGCGCCTTGAGGTCGGCGTAGTACTGCTGGCCCGACGCGAAATCAGGGGAGGCGGCGAACGTGGCTTCGGCGATGTGCGCGCCCAGGTTGCGGCCTTCGTCGCTGTCGCCCGCCTGGAAGATCACCGGCTGGCCCTGCCGTGAGCGGGTGAGGGCCAGCGGCCCGGCCACCGCGAAATGGCGGCCCTTGTGGTCGAGGCGGTGCTGCTTGTCCTTGTGCAGGAACAGGCCCGATTGCTTGTCGCGCGGGAAGGCGTCATCTTCGTAGCTGTCCCATAGGCCCTGCACGACCTCGACGAATTCCTGCGCGCGTTCGTAGCGCACGGCGTGGTCGAAGTGCTCCTCCCGGCCATAGTTGCGTGCGGCGCCTTCGAGTCCGGTGGTCACCACGTTCCAGCCCGCGCGGCCCCGGCTGATGTGGTCGAGCGAACCGAACTGGCGCGCCACGTTATAGGGCTCCCAGTAGCTCGTCGTCAGCGTGCCGACGAGGCCGATGCGCGAGGTGTGCCCGGCGACGGCGGAAAGCAGCGTCAGCGGCTCCAGCCGGTTGAGGAAGTGCGGCGAGGTGTCAGGCGTGATGAACGGGGAATCGACGATGAACACCAGGTCGAACTTGGCGTCCTCGGCGAGTTTCGCGTTGGTGATGTACCAGTCGATGTCGACGCTGGCATCGCCCGGCACGTCGGGATGGCGCCAGTTGTACTGATCGTTGCCTACGCCGGTAAGTATCGCGCCAAGATGAAGCTGCCGTTCGCTCATGAGATTGTACCCGTTCGTCGATGATGATGGGCCGAGCGTAATCGACGTGGACACCCGCGAATAACGAGGGTTTCCCATAGCGATATTCGCGGCGCTAAACGGACGCGATCAGTATGACCAATTCTCAAGCGAGGGCTGCGACTTCCAATTTGTCTGATCGACAGGCCGCCCATACCCATCGCTTACCAGGTCAGGCCTCGGCGGCTATTTGACATCAAAACGCCGATATGAATGCCATGCTGGTGAGACATGCTGAAAAGGCCCTGCACGCTGCGACAGCGTGCGCGCCGGATGCACCCTGACCTCGGGGATATCCTTTTTCGAAAAACGACAGGTCGGGCCGGATTTCGCCGCTCCCGCAGCTTCCGTTCCGGGGGCCGGAGCGGTGCGCCCGACGCATATACAGGGGTGAACAATGCGCAAATCGGCACGCCATAAGGGCCATGCCTTGGGATCGGGCAGCAGCAGGCAGGCTCTGGGCTGCATGCTCGCACTGGCGGTAGGGGGGACGGCGACGCCCGCCTTCGCGGCAGACGAAGCGGAAGGCGCGGACAGCAGCGATGCGGCGGCGGAAATCCTCGTCGAAGGGACGCGCTCGCGCGGCTCGGTGGTAGAGGCCGGGCCGCTCGGCACGCGCACCATTCTGGAGACGCCGTTCTCGGTTTCCGCCGCCGATACCGACCAGATCAACCGCATCGCCGCGACGACGATCGACGCCGCGTTCAATTACGATCCATCCGTACGCTCCAACAATTCGGGGCTGGCATCGGGCAATACCTTCAGCATTCGCGGGCAGGCGGTGGACCTCACCAACGGCTACAAGTATGACGGGCTGGCCTTCCCCTACTGGTTTCAGGACCACCCGATCGAGGCGGTCGAGCAGATCCAGGTGCTGAAAGGCGCGGGCGGCTTCGTCTACGGCTATGCCTCGCCTTCGGGCGTGGTGAACTTCATCTCGAAGAAGCCGACCGACCAACTGGTCGCCACCGCCGGGTTCTCCTTGCGCAGTTCCAGCATCTGGCGCGCGCACGTCGATATCGGCGGGCCGCTGACCGAGACGGGTTCCACCGCATTCCGCCTCAACGCGGTGGAAGAACAGGGCACGCTCTACAACGGCGCCTACAACAAGAATACTTTCGCGCAGTTGTGGCTGCAGGGCGAGATCACGCCCGACCTGACGTGGAGCGTCGACGGCTATTACCAGCGCACATGGCAGGCGGGGCAATCGAACACCGTCAGCTTCACCACCGGGGTCACGTCGCTGGCGACGATGAGCGGGGCGGATTTCAACCTCGCCTCGAAATCCACGCACAAGTTCAACGACATCAATCAGGTGACCGGCCGCCTGAACTACCAGATCGCGCCTGACTGGAAGATTTCCGCCGCGCTGCGCTATTCGGCGCTGGACGAGCGGTTCACCGGCAATACCGCGCAGATCACCAACAATGCGGGCGATTATCGCGTCGGCGTGCTGGGGATGAACCGCAAGTTCACGTATCATGTCGGGCAGTTGTCGATCGACGGCACTTTCCATACCGGCGCGATCGAGCATGCCGTGGTCGCCGGGTTTGATTACTTGGACGTCGATTACGACTACGACTACAATCCGTACACGGCCACGCGGGTGCCAACGGTGTCGTACGACTTCAACCTGACCGGCAACATCTACGCGAACAACGTGCCCGACTGGGCTTTCGCTTCCTACACCCGCGCCGACGGGCAGGTGGTGACGGGCCGCCAGTTCCAGCGCCCGCCCGACTGGTTCCGCTATCAGGAAATCCGCCAGCGCGGCCTGTTCCTCAGCGATACGCTGAAGCTGGGTAATGCCGAACTGATGCTGGGCGGCCGCTACACCTTCTATACCGAGCGCAATTACGAGCCGGTGCTGGCGGATACGAACTACCGCGAGAACAGCTTCACTCCCGTCGCCGCGCTCAGCTACGACGTAGCACATGGCGTCCGAGCTTATGTTTCCTACGTGCAGGCCCTGCAGCGCGGCACGCAGGCCCCCGCCAATGCGCTGAACTATGGCGAGAGCTTCGGCCCGATCAAGAGCACGCAGTACGAGGCGGGCATCAAGGTCGATCGCGGCACCTGGGGCGCGACGCTCGCGGCGTTCCGCACCAAGGTGCCGTCCGAGTTCCTCGACACGACAAGCTACTGGGTGCGCGACGGCGAGCGGCGGTTCCAGGGTATCGAGTTCGACGCGCACTGGCAGGCGACGCCCGAAGTGCTGCTGAAGTTCGGCGCCGCCTATCTCGACGCGGTGCAGACCAAGGCATCGAGCGCGGCGCTGGTCGGCAAGAAGGTGCCGGGCGCTACCGCGTTCCAGACCTCGGGCTTCGTCGAATATTCGCCCGCGTTCCTGCCCGGCTTCTCGGCGTTCGGCGGCGTGCGCTATTCGGGCAAGGCTTACGGGCAGGTGACGAATACCTTCATCTACAAGCCGGTGACCGTCGGCGATGCGGGCATCTCCTATGAACTGCCGATCGAGGGGCGCTCGGTCACGGTTTCGGGCAATGTCCAGAACATCACCAATGAGCAGTACTGGGTGCCGGGCTCGGGCGGCGTCTCCTTGTCGGCGGGTGCGCCACGCACGTTCAG
The DNA here is from genome assembly GCF_001742225.1 of Novosphingobium resinovorum. NCBI lineage: Bacteria > Pseudomonadati > Pseudomonadota > Alphaproteobacteria > Sphingomonadales > Sphingomonadaceae > Novosphingobium > Novosphingobium resinovorum. The sequence goes on from NZ_CP017076.1 coordinate 1,614,134, forward strand.
CCTGAACCTGACGGCCTCCACCGGGCCGATCGAGCGGCGCGATTCCGAGTGGAGCGAAGGCTCCGGAACCGGCGGCTTCTACATCGGCGCGGCGGCGGGCGGCACGAAGATCAACGACGGCAGCTTCGATATCCGCGCCCGCGTGAACCCCGCGCTGGGTGTGGATCGTAGTGGCCTGAAGACCTCGTACAAGACCGGATGGGAACTCGCCGGGAGGCTGGGCTATGACTTCGGCTTCCTGCGCACCGAACTCGAACTGGCGCGCCAGCAGTTCGATCTCGACCGGGTTGCGCTGAATTCGACGCGCATCGCGGTCGATCCGGTGGCCCGCTCCGCCGGGATCTACGACGATCCTTCCGGCACCACCCGCATCCAGTCGATCCTGCTCAACGGTCTGGCCGATATCGCCACCGGCTCGCGCTGGTCGCTGGAGGCGGGCGGCGGCATTGGCGTGGCGCGGATCAACCAGTACCGCTGGAAGCTGGAGGCGGACGAGAGCAGCACCTTCGCCTACGAGAACAAGGTGCGCTTCGCCTGGCAGGCCGTGGCCGGCGTGCGCTATGCCTTGTCGGACCGGCTCGATGCGACACTGCGCTATCGCTATCTCAATGTGTCCGACGCGTTCCTGCAGACGACCACCGCCAATGCCATCGAAGGCGCATTCCGCACGCATAGCGTGGTGGTGGGCCTGAACTACGCTCTGTAACCTTTCCGGCGGTTATGGAGCCCGATGACGAAGCCACCACGAGGGGGGTGGTGGCTTCGTCTCGGTCAGAAAGTCTCGACGAGATCGCGCATGGCTTTCAGGTCGGCGCCGTTCAGGGGGACGTAGCCGTCGTCCTCTTCGCCGTGGCGGGCGATGATCGCCTGCCCCTCGTTCGAGAGCAGGAAGCGCAGCAGGCCCTTGGCCGCCGGGTCGATCTGCCTGCCCGGCGCCTTGTCGACATAGATGTTGAGGAAGTACGAGATCGGCCATGCGCCCCGGTCCTTGCCCGCTTGAGGCAGGACGTAAGGGCCGCCGTCGCGTGCGGACAGCGGCAGGACGCGCACGCCTTCCGGTGCTTCGCCCGCGTCGATCCATGTCGCATAGCCGATGCCGCGAGGGTCCGCCGCGACGGCGGCGAGGATCGCCTTGCCGCTCGGCATCGCTTGGTAGCGGGCGCTGAAGGGAAGTCCGTCCAGCTTCGAGGCGCGCATGGCCGAGCCGAACCCGCCATCGTCGCGCGCACCGTAGACGTGGATCGCGCCTGCCGCGGCGCCCAGATTCGACCAGTCGGCAATGTCGCCGCCCGGTGCTCCGGCCGCGAAGACGCGCTTCACTTGCGCCATCGATAGTCCGGCAAGCGGGTTGCGCGCGTTGACGTAGATCGCCGGCGGCGTCTTGCCGTTCGCGCGGGGACCGTGGCCGGCATAGGCGATGCGGATGCGCACCGGATCGTAGCCCTTCACCTGCCGGAAGCCGTCGAGGTCGTTCTCCCACAGCTCACGGCCCATCGGCGCGAAGATCGTGGTTCCGGCCGTCAGCGCAGGCATCGCGGTGGAGGAGCCGCGCAAGTCGGCGGTGAAGCGCACCTTGGGCGCGTGACGCGCATAGGCGGCGAGCATGTCGGGCATGATCGTCGTCAGCGTATCGCTGCCGATGATCGACAGGCTGCCGTCCGGGGCGACGTAGCCCGCCTCACGCCGCGGGATCGTGATCCCGTGCAGCCTTGCGATCCGTTCCCGCGCATCGGTCAGCGCGGCGGCATCGAGCGGCTTGTACATCGCCAGTACCGCCTTCAGCCGCGTCTGTCCGTGGTCCGAGAACAGCGCCTGCAGCACCGGCTTCACCCGCTCATCGATGGCGCCGTCCTTGTCGCAGCGCGCGTAAAGGTAGAGCCCCTGCATCACTGGCACCGCCAGCGGCAGGCCGCCGGAAAAGCGGCGCACGGCGGCGCGCTCGATCACGGTCATCTCGCGCGGGATCACGGCGAGCGCGATGGTGCCTTGCGTCAGCAGCGGCATCGCTCCGGCAGGGCCGACGATGCGGGGGGACAGGCCGCTGGCTGCCGCTGCGACGGCATCCGTTTCCGGGCCACCGCCAATGGCAAGGCCACCGTCCGCCAGCACGTAGCGCGCCAGCAGCGGCTGCGCCTCGGGGATCGGCCCGCTGTCCTGCGCCGATGCGGAGCCCGCGAGCAGGGCGGCTGCCAGCGCGAAGCCAAGCGCGCGCCTCACTTCTTCACCTTGCACACTTTCGCGCCCGCGCGCGCCCATATGATCGCGGCGTCGAACAGCTTGCGGCCGGTATCGGTCATGCGGGTGAAGCTGTTGTTCTCCATGCCGATGAACACCCGGCGCGCGGGCGCGAGGTGGTCGTGGTCCATCGTCGCGCCCGCCTCGTAGCCGAACAGTGTCGCCTTGTCCGGTTCGCCCGGCCAGGTCATGATGACGTCGGCGCCGAGCCCGGGCTTGCCCCAGCCTGCGGGCGTGCGCGCCTCGGTCCAGGCGCCAAGGCCCGCCGGAATGCCCGCCGCCATCGGATGCGGCGCGCGCACCAGCCAGAAGTAGTGGCCGGTCTCCAGTTCGCCGAAGTCGGTGTCGCGGCGCAGCCCGGTCATCCACAAGTCGTCGAGAAGGTCGTTCTCCCAGGTCACCAGCGGCACGCCCATGTCGCGCCAGCGCGCGATCATGGGGCGGTTGGCGGTGAACTGGTTGGAGCGCACCGTCGAGGACATGACGACAAGGTCGAACCCGCAAGGGTCCGGCGCGCCGTCCAGCCCTTCGCTGGTGGTGACGGCGTAGCCCATCGCCTCCAGCCGCGCCTTGACCGCCGGGTCGGCCGAACCGCCGGGGGGATCGGCGCGCATCAGGAACAGCACCTTGCCGGCATCCGCCGCCAACGCCGGGGCGGGAGCCGTGCCGATGGCCAGCGCCAGCAGCGCGGCGGCGAATGCCTTGGTCATCGTCAGAACCCTCCGCTCAGGCCGACGAGGAAGCTGCGGCCCTCGCCCGGCGTGATCTGCGCGCGGGAGACGGTGCTGGCGATATAATACTGATTGGTGATGTTCTTGACGTTCACCGTCAGGCGCACCTTGTCGGCCAGCTTGTACCACAGGCTGCTGTCGAAGCGGGTGTAGCCGCCGACCGAGAAGGTGTTCTCCAGATTGCCCATGCGGTTGCTCGCCGCAACCACGCCGCCGCCGAGGCCGAAGCGGCTCAGCGGGCCGTCCACCGGCTCCAGCGTCACCCACAGGCTGCCGCTCCACTTGGGCACGCCGATCAGCTTGTTGCCCTTGGCGTAGTCGGTGGAGGAGCGCACGGTGGCGTCGGTATAGGCGCCGTTGGCGATGACCTTGACGCTCGGCGTGATCGCGCCGGACATGTCGAACTCGACACCCTGCGAACGCTGGACGCCCGCGTTGATGTTGTAGCCGACGTTGTTGGGGTCCTGCTGCGTCACGTTCTCACGCGTCAGCTGGTAGACCGACAGCGTGGAGGCAAGGCGGCCGCCGAACAGTTCGGCCTTGATGCCGGCCTCGTACTGCTTGCCCTTTTCCGGATCGATCGGCTTGCCGTCGATGGTCGGTTCGGGCTTGGACTGGAACGAGCGGGTGAAGTCGGCGAACAGCGAGACGTTCGGCACCGGCTTGAACACCACGCCCACGCGCGGCGACCATGCCTTGTCGTCCGAGGCATACTGGGTGGAGCCGTGGTCCGACTGCTGGGCATGGTCGTAGCGCACGCCGGCAAGCAGGTTGACATGCTCGCCGATGTCGATCTGGTCCTGCAGGTAGCCGGACAGCGACTTGGACTTCACCTCGCGGTCGGCGGCAAGGACGAACGTGCCCGGCTGCGCGCCGTATTCGGGGTTGTCGATGTCGATGCGGGCCAGCGTGGCCCGCGCGAAGGTACGGAAGCGGTAGGACTTCACATACTCGCCGCCGAACACGACCGTGTGCCCGATCCCTCCGGTGGAGAAGCGCGCGACCATGTCGGCCTGCGCATCGTAGTTGTGATTGTTCTCGTGCTGCTCGACGGCGGTGCGGGTGACGGTGCGCGCGCCGGTGATGGCATTGACGGCGACGGACGTGCCGTAATTGATGCCGAACAGGTCGAGCTTGCCCTCGTCGTAGTGGCCGATCTGGCGGACCGTCAGCCAGTCGGCCAGTTCATGCTCGATGCGGTAGTTGAACTCGTAGCGGCTGGATTCGGTGGTCGCCCAGGCTTCGCCCAGGAACCGCTCGCGCGGGAGGTTGACGACGAGATCGCCGTCGGCGTCGGTGGTGGCGACGATGCCGCGATCGGTCTGGTTCTTCTGGTGCGCATACGTCAGGCTGGCGATGACGCGGGTGCGGTCGGTCGGCTGCCACAGCACCGAGCCGGACAGGAACTGGCGGCGATAGGGCTGGAACACGTCGCGGAAGGTGTCGCCGGTCTGCGCGGCGGCGATGAAGCGCACGGCCAGCGTCTTGGCGGCATCAACCGGACCGGTCACGTCCACCTGCCCGCGCATGAAGTCGTTGCTGCCGCCCTGCACGGAGAAGTTCATCCCCCGCTCGAAGCGCGGCTGCTTGGTGACGATGTTGATCAGGCCGCCCGGATCGCCGCGCCCGTAGAGCACAGAGGCCGGACCCTTGAGCACTTCGATGCGCTCCACGTTGGCAAGGTCGCGGTAGCTATCGTTGGTCTCGATCGCCGGGCTGAGCATGATCGAATCGATGGCGTAGTACGAAGAGCGGAAGCCGCGGATGGTGAAGCTCTCCGACCGGTTGCCCGCGTCGGTGCCCGCCTGGATGCCGCTGACGTTGCGCAGCGCGCTGGTGAGGTCGAGGATCTGCTGATCGTCGATGACGTCGCGCGGCACGAACTGGATCGACTGCGGCACGTCCATGATGCTGGTGCCGGTGCGCGTGGCGGTGGTCAACTGGTCGACCTTGTAATCCTTGCTGCGCGCGCCGAGCACGGTGATTTCCGAGGAACTGACGTCCTGCGGCGCACCGTCGGCGGCCTCGTCGGCGAAAGCGGGCGCGGCGATGGTTGTCAGAACAAGGGCAAGCGTGCTCGTTCCTGCCCGCAGGCAAGAGGGATGAAGGTACATTGGTATGGTGCTCCCCGAGGGTGATCTCGATTGTGCACCGCACATATTGCTACTGCGAATTCATTGCAATAGCTAAAAGCGACATTGTTCAGGTTGCCTTCAGGCCCGGAAATCCGCCGGTGCGGGCTGCAGGCGCAGCCTCGATGGTTCCGGGGGAGTCGGGTCCCGGCCCGAACTGTTGCGTGCCGAATCTATCTTGCGGGCAAGGCTGCAAACCGGTTTCCCGACAGCGCTGACAAGGCTAGAGGTGCGGCCCCGCATCCGGTGGGTGCACGACCGAGAACAGGAGAGTCCGTTGAACGTTTCCGTCCGCAAGCCCTTGCGTGTCGCGATCCTGGGTGCCGGAATGATCGGCGAGATTCACCGCCGCGCGGCGCTGCTGGCTGGTGTCGAACTGGTCGGCGTCATGGCGTCCTCTCGCGCACGGTCCGCGGAAGCGGCGGCGCAGTGGGGCACGCTGGCCATCGGCTCGCTGGAGGAACTGGCGGGGCTCGGCCTCGATATCGTCCACGTCTGCAGCCCCAACAGCCTGCACGCCACGCATGTCGAGGCGGCGCTGGCGGCCGGTGCCCACGTGATCTGCGAGAAGCCGCTCGCCGTCGACACCGAAGAGGCGCTGCATCTCCACACCCTCGCGGCCGAAGCGGGCAGGATCGCCACCGTGCCCTTCGTCTACCGTTTCCATCCGCTGGTGCGCGAAATTCGCGCGCGGCGCGAGGCGGGCGAGTTCGGCGCGTGGCAATTGCTGCACGGCAGCTATCTGCAGGACTGGCTGCTCTCGCCGAACGCGACCAGCTGGCGTGTCGATGCATCGAAGGGCGGGCGCAGCCGGGCCTTCGCCGACATCGGCTCGCACTGGTGCGACCTCATGGAATTCGTGACCGGCGAGCGCATCGCCTCGGTCATGGCGGCGATGACGATCACCGTGCCGGAGCGTCCCGCAGTGTCGCAGGCCAGTTTCTCGGGCGGGGCGGCCACCGGGCCGCTGGTGAAGGTCGATACCGAGGACGCCGCGACCATCCTGTTCCGCACGGCGTCCGGCGTGCTGGGCAGCGCCGTGATCTCGCAGGTCTCGGCGGGGCGCAAGAACCGCCTGTGGTTCGAGTTCGACGGCGCGCACAAGTCCGCCGTCTTCGATCAGGAGAACCCCGAGACGGTCTGGCTCGGTACCGAGGATTCAGCCGAAACACTGTTCCGTAGTCCGGGCGCGGGCGCGGCCGACGCGCGCCGTCTTTCCAGCCTGCCGCCGGGCCATGCGCAGGGTTATGCTCAGTGCTTCGAGAACTTCGTTGCGGACACGTACGCTGCCGTGCGCGGGGAGGCACCTGCCGGCCTGCCGACGTTCGCCGACGGTCTGCGCTCGGCCCGCATCATCGACGCAGTGATCCGGTCGGCGGACACCAATGCCTGGGTCGACGTGCCCGCCGCCTGATGCGAGTGGCCTGCCGCGAAGGCGGCAGGCCATCCCCGTACCGTCAGGACTCGGCCTTCTCCGCGTTCCACTGCGCGAAGGTGGGGCGGGTCATCTGGAACAGGTCCGTGGTGCGCGCATACCAGCCCGCGCCGTGAACGCGCGCGACGAGGTTCATCGCCAGCGTATCGACATGCAGCTTCTCGGCATCGATGAAGGCGTCGTCGATGTGGAAGCGCAGCACTTCGCCCAGCGCGATGGTGGTCTTCTCCGTTTCGACGGCCTCGTAGAGACGGCACTCCATCGCCACCGGCGCGGTCGCGATGCGCGGGGCGCCGATCACGCTGGAGGGCAGGGTCGGGATACCCGCTGCCGCCAGTTCGTCGAATTCGGGCGGGCCATCGATGCAAGTGAAGTTCATCGCCGCACTGTCGGCCTCGGAGACGAGGTTCACCACGAACTCCCCGGTTTCGAGGATGTTGGCGGCGCTGTCCTTGTGCGTGCCGTCGGGGCGGCGCATCATGCCCAGCACGATCAGCGGCGGCTCGGCGCTCATCATGTTGAAGAAGCTGTAGGGCGCGGCATTACGCAGCCCCGCGCCCGACACCGTCGTCACCCACGCGATCGGGCGCGGGGTGATGCTGGAGCCCATCAGCTTGTAGCGATCGGGGCCGGACACTTTGGAGAAATCGAATTCCACTTGGCTTATTCCCCCGAACGGGTGACCGCGCGGCGCGGTGCGACGTTGACCTTCAGTTCGAACACGTCCGGGCGGGCGTAGTGGCCGACGACGTCGAAGTCGTACTTGCCGCGCACCACCTGCGCCGGTTCGATATCGGCATAGAGGATCGTTTCGGCCGAATAGTCCGGTCCCGCAAGCACCGTGCCCAGCGGATCCACGATCATCGAGCCGCCGCGCAGCAGCACCGTCTCGGGATCGTCGCCCAGCGCGCAGTCGTAATCGGCCGGATAGGCGCCGCGCGTCACATGCTGGCAGGCGGAAAGCACGAAGCAGCGGCCCTCCAGTGCGATGTGCTGCATGGTCGAGGGCCAGGCATCGCGGTCGTCGGCGGTGGGGGCGCAGTAGATGGAGATGCCCTGGTCGTACATCGCCATGCGCATCATCGGCATGTAGTTTTCCCAGCAGATCACCGCGCCGACCTTGCCGAAGGGCGTGTCGAAGACCGGCAGCGTTGAGCCGTCGCCGAAGCCCCAGATCAGGCGTTCCGCACCGGTCGGCATCAGCTTGCGGTGCTTGCCGACGAGGCCCTTGTCGCCGTCGAAGAACAGCGCGGTGCAGTAGACGGTGCCGCCGTCGCGCTCGATCACGCCGATGACGACGAAGGCGCCGGTCTCGGCGGTGGCTTCGGCGAGCAGGTCCACTTCAGGGCCGTCCAGGTCGATCGCGGCTTCGTGATAGGCGCGGAAGTCCTCGCGCCCCTGGGGCTTGCGCATGCCGACCGGCGTGCCGAACGAGGCGCCCTTGGGATAGCCGCCGAGGAACGCCTCGGGAAACACCATCAAGGCCGCGCCGCCTGCGGCTGCCTTGCGGATCAGACCAGCGGCCTTTTCGGCGGCGGCGAGAGAATCGGTCGGGATCGATGCGGCCTGGATGACGGCGGCCTTGAAGGGGGCTGCCTTAAACGATGCGGACATGCGGCGCTCCTTTGGAAAAGCACAGGGAATCTGCGGTTCACATAAGCGACAATAGTTGCATTTGACACTTTATTCAAATTATTTTAGGTCTGTAATATCTCGCAGATGGAGGCACCCATGGCCGATCAGAGCTACGACCAGTACCGTGAGGAAATGATCGGCCGCGCGAACGTGGCGGATACCCCCGAACTGGTGGCCTATTATGAGCGCCTGAAGCAGCTGGGCACCGGCGCGCTGTGGACCGTGGCGAACAAGATCGAACCGTGGGAACCGATCTCCACCTCGGTGCCGTATCTGTGGCGCTACAAGGACCTGCGCGACGACGTGATGAAGGCGCTCGACCTCGTCACACCGGAGCAGGCGGGGCGCCGCGTCGTCTATCTGGAGAACCCGGGCCGCGCCGACGTGGTCGCCGCCGTGGGCTGGCTCTACTCGGGCCTGCAGGTGATGGGGCCGGGCGAACTCGCCTCCAGCCACCGCCATTCCGCCTCCGCGCTGCGCTTCATCATGGAGGGCGAAGGGGCCTTCACCAATGTCGACGGGCACAAGATGACGCTGGGCGCGAACGACTTCGTGCTCACCCCCAACGGCACCTGGCACGAACATGGCGTCGCCGAGGGCGGCACCCCCTGTATCTGGCAGGACGGTCTCGACATTCCGCTGATGAACGCGCTGGAAGCCAACTTCTACGAGGTTCACCCCGATCTGCAGCAGGCGGTCTCCTACCCGGTCGACGATTCCACCGCGACCTGGGCGGGCACCGGCCTGCGCCCGGCAGGCATGGCCTGGTCCAAGCCCTATTCGCCGCTGTTCAAATACGAATGGGCGCCCACCTACGAGGCGCTGACGAAATACGCACGAGTCACCGACGGGTCGCCCTTCGACGGTGTGATGATGGAATACGTCAATCCGCATACCGGCGGTCCGGTGATGCAGACGATCGGCGCCTCCATGCAGCTGCTGCGCCCCGGCGAGCGGACGAAAGCCCACCGCCAGACCGGCAGCTTCGTCTACCAGTGCGCCAAGGGGAAGGGCTGGTCGATTATCAACGGCCAGCGCTTCGACTGGCAGGAACGCGACATCTTCGTGGTTCCCGCCTGGATGTACCACGAGCACGCGAACGCCTCGGACAGCGAGGATGCGTGCCTGTTCACCTTCAACGACCTGCCCGTGATGCGCGCGCTTGGCCTCTACCGTGAGGAAGCGCTGGCGGAAAACGGCGGCCACCAGCCGATCCTGACCTGATTTTCAACTCAACACGATAACCTTCGGGGGAATAGCCCAATGCGTCTCGTTACTTACCGTGCCAATGTCGAAGCCGAAGCCCGGCTCGGCGCTCTCGTCTCCGGCTTCGGCGGCGATCTCGTGCTCGACCTCGAACTGTTCGGCGAGGAAATGGGCGTTCCCTTCCCCGCGACGATGCTGGAGTTCATCGACCTCGGCCCGCAGGCCGTGGCGATCGCCTCCAAGCTGATCGAGCAGGCCGAGGGCCTGTTCCCGCTCGGCACCGCGATACCCTTCGCCAACGTCATCCTGCTCGCGCCGATCCCGCGTCCGCGCAAGAACATCTTCGGTATCGGCCTCAACTACACCGAGCACGTCTCCGAGAGCGCCAAGTCGCTCGACACCTCGCCCGAACTGCCGCGCCAGCCGGTGATCTTCTCCAAGCCGCCGACCTCGGTGATCGCTCCGGGCGAGCCGATCCGCCACAACGGCGAGATCACCCAGCAGCTCGACTGGGAAGTCGAACTCGCCGCCATCATCGGCACCCGCGCCAAGGGCGTCGCCCGTGAGGACGCGCTGAACTACGTGTTCGGCTATACCGTCTGCATCGACATGAGCGCGCGCGACTGCCGCCGTGCCGGCCAGTGGATCTACTCCAAGGGCCAAGACACTTTCGCACCGATGGGCCCGGTCGTGGTCACCGCCGACGAGCTGGGCGATCCGCAGACCCTCGACCTCTCGCTCACCGTCAACGGCGTGACCAAGCAGTCGAGCAACACCGCCTTCATGCTGTTCAAGGTCGACGAACTGGTCGCCGACATCTCGAAGGGCATCACCCTTGAGCCGGGCGACATCATCGCCACCGGCACCCCGGCGGGCGTCGGCGCGGGCATGGACCCGCAGGAGTGGGTCTGGCCGGGCGACGTGATCACAGCGACCGTCGAGAAGATCGGCTCGCTGACCCACTCGGTCATCAAGGCCTGATTTCAAGAACTTCCCGAAAGGGGAGAACATCCTCCCTGACTTTCAAGCGGGGGCCTTTTCGAAGGCCCCCGTTTTTTCATGGTCGGTCGCCGTTGCGAGCGGTGATCCGGAGCATAAGCGCCCTTAGCTATATCCTCGTCATCCCCGCGAAAGCGGGGACCCAGCTGATGTCGGTGCAACAGGAACCGTCAGGAGATGGGTTCCCGCCTTCGCGGGAATGACGATAAGGGTGGGTTGCGGCCATCTACCGCAATTCACCAAATTCGTCATTGCGAGCGCAGCGAAGCAATCCAGGGCGGCTCAAGACTGCCCTGGATTGCTTCGCTGCGCTCGCAATGACGAACCGGGGGGATAGCCGCTAAGGGTGGTAAGCTGTCTGTCTGCTCACAATCAAAGGCAAGCCTTAAGCGGAACGCATAATCCAAAAACCGACCGCCACCGCTGCCGTAAGGATGCCGACAATTACAGCCACCGTTCGGGCTGTGAGATACATATTCGACACCATGGTCCACAATGTCGGCGCCGGTTGAGGATCAGCAGGATCGTACAAAACCGCGTGAGTGCGAACGGGAATCACAGAGAAGATCAGCCCTGCGGTCAACACTACAAGGATGCCGAGTTTCCACCACATATCATCGTTCCATATCGTCTGCTGATCGGCATGCTGCTGTAGAAGTTGAAAGGCTGCAATGGGGCGTGTCCGGTCAGGCTGCATTTCTTCCCGAGCGGCGAGCACCGGACGGACGGCTATAGAGCGCAGCGCTCGCCGCCCGGAATGGCGAAAAAGGGTGGTTTCTTGTCGGTCCGCTTTGATACGCAACCATGTGGTAAGCGGACAGTAAACCTGACACTATCTTGGCATGAAACATGATCGCCTCTGTGCAATTGGGCATAACCTCGCTGATTCAATGGCCAGTGGCTTAGGCTTGGTGATCGGCTATCACCCGATGGACGTTTTCAGTGAAGCCGCATCGTCATCCAACGGCGTGATCGAGGTGGATTTCCTTCGCGGCTGTATCGTCCGAGGCGAGGCTTCGGACAATCTGAAAGCGGCGGCTGCTCGATTTGCGGAAGTGTTGCCAAAATTCTGCCAGCAGAATGGGGCGCAAGTCGCAGACTTTGAAAGCCTGTCAGCGGTGTTTGATGCAAATGCTCTTGAACCTCGGGTATTCCTCACTGTCTCAGACCAGAACGGCCATCGTTCCACCACCGACTATATGGGGCTCCCCTTGAAGAGGGTGAGAGTATTGGATGAACTCGGCCGCATTCGGCGCAAACCAAGGCGCGAAGCCGCCGCCACGACTGCTTTCGGAGCGGACTCATCTGATACTGAGTGACCTACAAGGGGCGCTTGCTCACTGTCCGAATTTGTCCACGCAGCCTAGGCTGTCAGCCGCGGGTGGCAGGCCATCAGCGACAGGGCGATCCCTGCAACACCCGCGCCGAACACCATGTCCACAAGGTAATGCGTACCCTCGACCGGCGTGGACAGCAGCATCCCGGCGTTGAGCCCGACGATCCACCAGCGCAGCGCTGGAATGCGCCAGCCCGCCGCGATGTAGAGCACCGCCGCCGCCGTGTGGAAGCTCGGCGCCGAGACGATGCCGCGCAAATGGCCAAGGTCGACAATATGGACCTGATAGGCCCGCAGCGCCGGGATCAGGCCCTCCTGCCACTGCTCGCTTTCGGGCATGTAGGGGATCGCAGCATGCCACAGGTAGGAAAACGGGCCGATGGCGGGCATCAGGCTGAACAGCAGCAGGGTGATGATGGTGGCCAGCCAGAACCCGGCGATGAAGCGATAGGCCTCGTCATGCCGCTCGCCCCGCGCCGCGCACCACAGCAGCACTACGGGGGTGACGTAAATGCTGCGATAGACCACCGTGCCCACCGCCTGCAGCACCGGATGCGCGGCGACGAGGCGGTAGAGGCTCACCCAGTCGAACCCCATGGCCACGTCGATCGCCTGCAACCGCGAGTCGGCATAGCCGCTGGTCAGGGCCGCCACCGGGTAGCTGGCGGTCGCGCCCATCAGCGAGATCATCGTGAAGATCGCGGCGTACTCGCTGAAATGCGCGAGCGGCAGCGCATGGCGCCAACTGGTTCGGGGCAGGACGAAGCGCGCGAGCAGGGCGAGCAGCCCGGCGGCGTAGAATGGCCGATTGCCCGCCTGCCACGGATCGATGACGAGTTGCGCCCGGTGCATCAGCACGGTCAGGACGGCAAGGCTCAGCAGCATCGCGCCCCAGACCTGCGGCCGGATCGCCGGGCCGGAGCGGCGCAGTTCCACGAGCGCCGGAGTGATCGCGGCAACAGGCGTCGCGGTGCCAGTGGGAACGGTCGTGGCCCACTGGGGCGGCGTCGATTGCATTGGTCGTGGATCCTGGGCGATAAGTGCGAACGAGAAGCCTATCGCCGCTTAAGCCTCCATGAACCAGTGGAATTGTGCGTGGGTCAGGCCGGAACCAGCCCCGCCTCGATCCTTTCGCGCACGTGGGCGGGCCATTCGACCGGGCGGTGGTCGTTCAGGTCCATGCATACCAGCACCACTTGCGCGCGCAGGCGGTCGCGGCCTTCACCGGCGAACACGACTTCGATCCCGCAGCTGGTACGACCAAGCCGCTTGGCGGTGATGGTCATGTCCAGCCGGTCGCCGAGGCGGCTGGGCGAGACGAATTCGACGTCCAGCTTCACCGTCGGCACGCCGATGTGGTGTTCCAGATGCATGGATGCGAAGTCCATGCCGAGGTCCTGCGCGAACCAGTCTTCCACCGCGCCGTTCAGCATCTCGAAGTAGCGGGGGTAGAAGACGATCCCCGCTGGGTCGACATGCGCGAAGCGCACTTGCGTGGAGGTGGTGAAAGGCATCGGCGAGAGGTCCTAGAGAATGGAAGTCTTGAGCTGGGTCAGCAGGGTCAGAAGCTGGCGCTGGCTGTCCTCGGGAAAGTCGGCGAGGGCTTCGCGCACCCAGCCGTGGTGGGCCTCTGCCAGTACGGCGAACTGGACGCGGCCGTTCGGCGTGAGCGAGACGATGGCGGAGCGGGCGTCTTCCGGGTCGGTGTACGAAGAGACGAGGCCCTGTTCCTGTAACTGGCGCACGATCGCGGTGACGTTGCCGTTCGACACCAGCAGCGCGCGCGACAGTTCGCCCATGCGCAGGCCGTCCGGCGCGCGGTCGAGCGTCGCGAGGATGTCGAAACGGGGCAGGGTGGTGGAGAACTGGTCCTCGAAATTGCGGCGCAGGCGCTTCTCGATGATCTTCGCGCAGTCGAGCAGGCGCACCCAGACGCGCAAGTCGAGCGTGCCGGACGGCGCGATGCTGCCGGGAATCGTCTTTTCCATCGTCGCCAAGGCTCCTCGTTCTCCAGGAGGTTCCATAGCGGGGGATGCGATTATGTCGATTCCTGCAGGCATAAAGTTTCTTTCGGGCAAGCAACCCTGCGTTGAAGCAGACCCTTCGACAGGCTCAGGGTGAGCGGGGTTGGAATGAACCTCCCAATTCCGCTCAGGCTGAGCTTGTCGAAGCCCCGGCCGCGGGGCGCGAGGGTCAGGCTCGTGCGCCCTCCGCCTGTTTCGCGGCGCGCATCGCCATCTGCTGGCCCAGTTTGTAGGGCGCGGGGATCGGCTGTTCCTCATACCCGGCCGAGGCCGCCGCGCGCAGCGTCCACACCGGGTCGAACAGGTGCGTGCGGCCCAGCGCGACGAGATCGGCGCGGCCCGCCGTCAGGATCGAGTTGACCTGATCGGCATCGGCGATGTTGCCCACCGCGATCGTCGGCACACCTGCCTCGTTGCGGATCTGATCGGCGAACGGGGTCTGGAACATGCGGCCATAGACCGGGCGGCCTTCGGGCGCGGTCTCACCGGCGGAAACGTCGACGATGTCCACGCCCGCCGCGCGCAGCAGCTTCGCGATCTCGACCGCCTCGGCAGGGGTCACGCCCGCTTCGCCGACCCAGTCGTTGGCCGAGATGCGTACCGCCAGCGGCTTGTCCTGCGGCCATGCGGCGCGCACGGCCTCGATCACGCGCAGCGGGAAACGCATGCGGTTTTCAAGGGAGCCGCCGAAGACGTCGTCACGTGCGTTCATTACCGGGGTGATGAAGGCCGAGAGCAGGTTGCCGTGGCCCGCCTGCACTTCGAGCATGTCGAAGCCGGCCTTGTCGGCCAGCATGGCGGTCGCGACGAATTGCTGGACGATCCGGTCCATGCCCTTCGCGTCCAATGCCTGCGGGACCGTGCCGCCCTTGCGCCACGCCTGCGCGCTGGCGGAGACGATCGGCCACGGCGCGTCCATCGGCACGTCGTAGCCCACACCTTCACCGGGCACCTGACACGCGGCTCGGGCACCGGCATGGCCGATCTGCGCGCAGGTCTTCGCCGCCGAGTGCTGGTGCGCGAACTGGTTGAAGGCGGTCCAGCGCTCGGCCTGACCGTCATGCCACAGGCCGGGGCAGGCGGGGGTGGTGCGGCCCTCGGGCGCCACGGCCAGCATTTCCGTGACCACCAGACCGGCACCGCCCAGCGCGCGCGAACCGTAGTGGACCGAGTGGAAGTCGTTGGCGTAGCCGTCCGCATCGGCGGAATAAGTCAACATCGCCGGGATCACCACCCGGTTGGGCACCGTCATCCCGCGCAGGGTATAAGGCGTGAACATCGGCTGCACCGGCACGTTGCGCCCTTCGTTGCCCGCCCAGAACCAGCGTTCCAGCCCTTCGAGCCAGGCGGCGTCGCGCAGGCGCAGGTTCTCGTGGCTGACGCGCTGCGAGCGGGTCATCAGCGAATAGGCGAACTGCGGCAGGTCGAAGCCGAGGTAGCGGTCCAGCGTCTCGAACCACTCGGTCGAATTGCGCGCCGAGTTCTGGATCTTGAGCACCTCGACATGGCGCTCCTCCTGATATTCGGCGAGTGCGGCGGCCAGTTCCTCGCGCCCCGTGATGCCGGGGCGGTCCAGCACTTGCGCCAACTTGATCGCGTCTTCCAGCGCCAGCTTGGTGCCCGAACCGATCGAGAAGTGCGCGGTGTGCGCGGCATCCCCAAGCAGCACGACGTTGTCGAACGACCACTGCTTGCAGATCACGCGGCGGAAGTTGATCCATGCTGCCGAACCGCGCAAGTGCGTGGCGTTGGAGATCAGCGGGTGGCCGTCCAGATGGCGCGCGAAGATTGTCTCGCAGAGCGCGATCGAATCGGCCTGCTCCATGGCGTCGAGGCCAAGGCCGGTCCACGTTTCGGGCGAGCATTCGACGATGAAGGTCGAATGCGTCTCGTCGAAGCGGTAGGCGTGCGCCCAGATCCAGCCTGCGTGAGTCTTCTCGAAGATGAAGGCGAAGGCATCGAACAGCTTGGTGGTGCCCAGCCAGGAGAACTTGTTGGTCTTTGTCTGGATATCGACGCCGAACTTCTCTTCGTTGGCGGTGCGCACCATCGAATTGATGCCGTCCGCCGCCACGATCAGGTCGAAGTCCGCGAACTGCGACAGGTCCGCGTCGAACTGCGTCTCGAAGTGCATCACGACGCCCAGCTCGCCCGCGCGGGCCTGCAGTATCTGCAGCAGGTGCTTGCGGCCGATGCCGATGAAGCCGTGGCCGGAGGAACTGACGGTGTTCTCGCCCACGGTGACGTCCACGTCGTCCCAGTGCGCGAAGCTGTCGACGATGGTGGCGGCGCTGACCGGGTCGTTCGCCTGCAGGTTCACCAATGTCTGGTCGGAGAACACCACGCCCCAGCCGAAGGTGTCGCCCTCGCGGTTGCGTTCGAAGACGTGGACCTCATGCGCAGGGTCGCGCAGCTTCATCGAGATCGCGAAGTAGATACCGGCAGGTCCGCCGCCGAGGCACGCAATACGCATGGATGTCTCTCCTGAATTGCTTCATGCCTAAACTAATATGGTTGCACGTGCAAGTTGTTTGAGCAGGGGGGATCCGGCGAGCGCTACCTGCCGTTTCGCCTGCCGAATATCTCGGGCAGCGCGGCCAGCGGCAGCACGCAGAACAGCCATAGCATCGCGCCGATGAGGGCGGTCTCGGCGCCCGCCATCGATGCGGCGCAAGCCAGCGCGAGCAATATGGCGCCGCCTGTCCGCCATGCGTGGGCGCGGTCCTGCGACTTCGCCCGCCGGATCGCGTGAAATCCCGCCGCAACCAGCAGCAGCGAAAGGAACGTTGCCGCGATCATGGGTTCACCTGCGCGTTCATACGGCGCGTCACCCTCGCGGCCGCGATCCACAGGACGATGCCGATTGCGGTAGCGGTGAGGTCCGCTCCGGCCCGTATCCAGTCGCCCCTCGGCAGCGTCGTCGTGAGCGGGAGGTTCGCCAGCGCGCTCGTTACCGGGAGCGACAGGCACAGCAGGGCGGCGAGCTGCAGTTGTTCGCCCCATGCCCGGCCCCAGGGGCGTAGACCGGCATGGATCAGGGATGCCAGCCAGGCCAGGAAGTAGACCGAGGCCGCCATGGCGCGCCTGTCATCCATGCCCGGGGCCAGCAGCCGTTCGCCGTGGAGATAGGCCGCGCAGGCGATCACGTTACCGGCTACGGCGGCGACGGTGATCCGGCTCGCCATGGCCTGAAACGGCGACATCGTCTTGCGGGCGCGCTTTTCGGTGAACAGGATCAGTCCTGCCGCGACCATCGCGGCGCTGGCAAGGCCGGTGAGGAAATAGAGCCACCGCGCGGCCGCGCCGCCCCACTCGATGAAGTGCAGCCCGGCAAGGAACGCCTGCGTCTCCCTTGCGGGTGAGCGCTTCACCAGCACGCGCAGCAGCTTGCCGTCGGAGCCTGCGAAGTCCACGCGGTCGGGGAAGTTGGCGATGCGGTCGTCGCGCTGGCGCCAGATCTCGACCACGGCATCGGCGCGGTCGGGCTGGCTGACATAGATGTTCACGGCAGGTCCGCCGCCCCATGCCCGTTCGGCGCGGGGCAACAGCGCGGCCAGATCGACGGTGCGGCGGGGCGCGCCCGGCGGCCGGTCGCCGTCGATGCCGCGGTCGATGTAGAGCGATTGCGCGGCGGCGGTCTGGTAGGCTTTCACATCGCCGCCGTTCAGCATGGCGACCCCGGCGGGAATGTAGGCGTAATAGATCAGGACGAGGCCGGTATAGGCCATCATGACGTGGAACGGCAGCGGCAGCACGGAGAGCACGTTGTGCGCGTCCATCCACGCCCGCTGGCGCGAGGCCCCGGCGCGGAAGGTAAAGAAATCCCGGAATATCCGCTTGTGGATGATCACGCCGCTGATCGAGGCGGCGAGCATGGCGAGGCCCGCCGCACCGACGATCAGGAAGCCCAGCTGGCTGGACTTGCGATCGATCCCCAGCGTGTAGTGATAGCGCATGAAGAAGAACCCCGCGTCCATGTCGCGCGGGATGCGGGCGCCGGTCTGCGGGTCGAGCCGGTGCGTGGTGGCCTTGCCCGCGCGGTCGGTCCAGACGAGGCGGAGCACCGGCTCGCGCGGGGTGGGGATGACGATGCGCCACTGCCGTGCATCGGGCGCGACGCGGGTGAGGTACGCGCGGCCCATTCGCACCGCATGGGTGCGGTCGATGGTGACGGGAGAGCGCAGTTCGGGCGTCGTCCAGAGATTGATCTCGGTGTAGAACACCGCCAGCGATCCCGTCAGCAGGACGCCGAACAGCACCCAGCCCAGCAGCAGCCCGCACCAGGTATGAAGCCAGCCCATCGACTGGCGCAGGGTGTCCTTCACCGCCCCAGCCCCAGCAGCAGGCCCATGGGCAGCGCCGTGCCCAGGAGCAGTTCGCACCAGATGCGCGTGACGCTGCGGACCGCGAAGGCCCGCAGGATCACCGCGACGAACACCATGAAGGCAAGGCAGGTGGCGAGGATGTTGGCGTCAACGCCGTCCATCGGCAGCACGCGTACGGCTGCGCCGATCCACGCGTAGCACAGCGCGTAGGCGCCGACGGTGGCCGCCAACACGCGCGCGGCGATGGCGCGCCAGTTCGGCTCTCGCCCTGGTTTCGGCCTCCCCGCCACGGTCAGAACCGCTGCTCGAAGGTGACCGCGACGCTGCGCGGCTCACCCAGGACCCACTGCGAGGTGGAGTAGCTGTTCTGGACGTAGATCCTGTCGAAGACGTTGCGCAAGTTGAGCGTCACGCTCGTCTTCTCGGCAAGGTCGTAGCGGGCCGAAGCATCGACCAGCGTATAGGCCGGGATGCGCCGGGTATTGGCGGCGTCGGAGTATCGCTTGCCGACATACCGCAGGCCCGCGTCCAGATGCAGCGGCTGCACCGGCCGCCATGACAGCCACAGGTTGGCCGCCTTTTCCGCGACGCCGATGGGCATGTTGCCGTCCCGGCTGACCAGCGCGGTGCCGACCAGTTCGTCGAAGTCGTCGTACCGCGCGTTCAGGATCGTGCCGTTGGCGAGCACGCTGAAGTCCTTCGTCACCGCCAGTCCGAACGAGGCCTCGACGCCGTAGGAAGATTGCTGTCCGACCTGCACCGACACGGTGGGATCGTTGGCGGATCGGGTCAGGATCTTCTTCTTGACGATGCGATAGCCTGACAGCGTGAACTCGCCGCGTCCGTCCAGGAAGGTCGCCTTGACCCCGGCCTCCCACTGGCGCCCGGTGGAAACGTCGAAGGTGGTCTGCGCCAGCGTCGCCGTGAGGAACGCCGTCACCGGGTCCGCCGCCGCCGAATACTGCGCATAGAGCGAGATCGTGTCGCTGGGGTTGTAGACCAGCCCCGTGCGCCAGCTGGTGCTCGGATAGCGGGCGGTGTAGTCCGCCGCCGGATCGAGGGCATCGTGCCGCTCGGTCTTCGGGCGATCGTAGCGCAGCCCCGTCACCAGCGAGAGCCGGTCGGACAGCGAGAGCCGGCTTTCGCCGAACAGCGCCCATTGCTGCACATCGGTCTTGTACTTGTAGCGGGTGCCGAATGTGCCGTCGAGGAACGTGCCCGGCGTATAGTCGTAAGGATCGACGAGGTCGAAGCGGCTGTTGGGCGAACTGTCGGTGCGCAGCAGCGAGCCGGTGTTGTACTCGCCGCCCAGGCTCAGGCGGTGGTCCATGCCAAGCAGCGTATGATCGAACACCGCGTTGAAGCGGTCGCCCCACTGTTTCGTCTTGTAGACAATCTCCAGATAGCTCGAGCGGCGGATCTGGTCGCCGGACCAGGCATAGCCCTCGGCATTGCGCCAGTGCTTGAAGCCGGTGAGGTAGTAGGCGACGTTGGTGATCGTCACCCCCTCGGCCGGTGTCCATTCGGCCTTGGCCTGGGTCCAGGCATCGTCGAAACGCAGCGAGCGGTCGGCGATGTTGTAGTTCTTCTTGCGGATTTCGCGCACCAGTTTGCCGTCTCGCAGCGGAGTGCCGTACCAGATCGTCGGGTCGAGGTCGGCGCGGTCGTGCGTCAGCGTCAGCACGAGGTCGTCGCGCGCCTGCCAGCGCAGCGCCGCCGAAAGCGCAAGACTGCGCGATTGCCCGCGCTCCATCCACCCGTCCGAACGGTTGTAGCTGAGATCGACGCGGTACGAGAGCCTGTCTCCGATCGGCCCGCCGATCCCGCCCGCCGCCGCATAAGTATCGAATGAACCGCCGCTGAGACGGACCTCGCCTTCGAACTGCTCGGTATTGGGCTTCTTGCGCACGACGTTGATCGCGCCGCCGATGCCGCCCTCTCCATAGAGGACCGAGGCCGCACCGCGCAGGACCTCGATCCGCTCGGCCATCCACGGGTCGGCGGGGAAGGTCTGCGTGGTCGTCGTGTAGACGCGCATCCCGTCGTAGAGCTGCATCACCGAGGTGTAGCCGGTGAACCCGCGCGAACTCAGCGAGTAACCGAAGGCCGAGCTGTTGTTGATGAGCCCCGGCGCGCGCGCGGCTGCGGCAACCACGGTGCGGTCGCCCAGGCTGCGGATCATCTCCCTGGTGATGACGTCGACGCTGGCCGGCGTCTGCATCGGCGTGAGGCCGAGGCGGCTGGAGGCGTCGGCCTGCTGGCCGAGTTGCAGGACACCCGCCTTGCGCGCGGTGACGACGATATTGCCCGCATCCGTGTTATTGGCATTCTCCGGCGCCGTCTCGGCGGCTTCCTGCGCCTGCGCCGAAGTCGCGGACATGCCAAGCATGCAGAATGACGCGCCCGAAGCGATCAGGCCGGAAAGAAGCGATCTCGTATTCATGTTGTAACCCCCGTTGCGTTTCCCAGTCGAACGGACAGGTTCCCGCGAGAGGGGTGTCCCCCCGCACGGGTGCAGCGGCGGAATCCGGGCGCGAACGAGCGACCGGCGAAACCCACCGTTGCGGCCTGGCCGCAAGTTCGTCGCTCAGACGGAGTACACCGTGCCGCGGCCATCCCCTGGACCAAGGCAAGAGCGACCGGACGCTGGCAGGTCTCCTGGCTTACGGGTCGTCACGCGATGCACGGCCTTCCCAGGCCTCGCAGGAGTTAGCGTCCGGCCCAGTGGCTGCGGCAGGGCACATTGGCCTGCCGCGATATGCATCGCGCTCACCGCTTACAGTTGCAGGGACAGCCTCGGCTTCGAGGGGTAGCCCCTCTCACCGCGTTCCCTTTTAAGCCCCTTTCGGAAGGCACCAACGCGATCGTGTCCCCCTTTTCGGAGGGACGGGCGGGGGATTATTCGCTGCGCGCACGATTTGCAAGCCGTTCGCGTGGGGCCTTCCGAAAGCCCGTCCTGCGAGTTTTCGGTTGCAACCTTGCTTTTCATTTTGGGCAACCCGTGCAATTTGCGGTGCCGATGACTGATCCACGACTCACCCTGATGGAAGCCATAGCCACGCGAAAGTTCGTGACGGCGCGTTACAACGGCAACACGATCACGCTTGCCCCGCACATGCTGTTCGAAAGGCACGGCGATCTTGTCGTCAGTGCCATGAACCCCGCGAAGGCACGCCGCAGCGACGAGGAGCCGGGTCTCGGCCAGTTCAAGCTGGCGGGCCTCTCGTCGATGGAACTGCTGAACGAGCACTTCGAGCCTCTGCCCTCCTACGACGGTACGCCCCCGCGCAGCGACGATTCCCTGATCCTTTCGGTCTGATCGCCCGATATCGCCAAGGTGATCGGCGGGTAGCTTCTAAAGTGTGCCCCATGTCTTCATGATCCCCTCCGAACGCCGCGCGATGACGCGGCACGGGATGAGGGAGAAGACATGCAGGCGCAGGACATCGTCGCAGCGGCAAGCGAACGGACCGGATTGAGCGACTTCGGCGATCCCGCGATCCTCGAAGGGCTTGGCGTGTTGCTGAAGTCCTACGAGGACGAAGCCAGATTCACCGAAGCGGGCATGGCGCGATCGGTCGATGCACTGGTGGCCGCGATGGCGAACCGGATGCGCGTGGAGGACTGGCTGGCGCGCCACCCCGAACTTCTGGAGCGCCCGGTCGAGAAGCCGCTGTTTGTCTTCGGCCTTCCGCGTACCGGCACCACGCTGGCGATCAACCTGCTGGAAGCCGACCCGGCGCGCCGCGCGTTCCTGCGCTGGGAAGCGTTCGATTCGGTGCCGCCGCCGCTGGTGCAGGAACTTCACGCCGGTCCCCGTCACGATGCCTGCCAGACGCGAACGCTGCAGGGGCTGAAGTACGCGCCGCAGATCGCCGCGATCCATTACGAGGAGGCCGACAGCCCGACCGAGTGCCAGTTCGCCATGGCGCCGTCGTTCTGCGCGCAGCTCTACGATTCCCAGGCGGACATTCCGGGCTACCACCGCTGGTTCCTGGACGAGGCCGACTACGCGCCCGCCTTCCGCTACGAAAAGCGGCTGCTGCAGCTGCTTCAGGCCAATGCCCCGGGGCGCTGGACGCTCAAGAACCCCTGGCACCCGTTGTTCCTCGATGCCCTGACGGCCGAGTTTCCTGACGCGCAACTGGTCATGACGCACCGCGATCCGGTCGAAGTGCTGGGCTCGGCCTGCAGCCTCGTCAAGGAAGTGCGGCGGATGTACAGCGATCAGGTCGATCTTCGGGCCATCGGAGAGAATCTGTTGGAGACGTTCGACCTGATGATCGCGCGGTCGAACGCCTTTCGTGCGAAGCACGGGCACGATGCGATCTTCGACGTGCAGTATCGCGATCTGGTGCGCGACCCGCTCGCCACGGCGCAGGGCATCTACGAAAGGTTCGACGAGCCTTTCACGCCGCAAGCCCGCGCAGCCATGGAAGCCTACCTGGCTGCAAACCCCAAGGGCAAGCACGGCAAGCACGAATATGACCTGGCCGAATTCGGCCTCAGCCGCGAAGGCGTCCGCGAGCACTTTCGCGACTATATCGAGCAGTACGAGATCGCGGTGCGGGCGTGATCGATACGGGTGAAGGCATCGTCACCTGACCCTGCTTCGTCATCCCCGCGAAGGCGGGGACCCATCTGACGATCGTGCAACAGGCGCCGTCAGGAGATGGGTTCCCACTTCACGGTAATGACGGTGATATGTTGGAGACGGATGCGCGTAGGCTGCGCAACTGCGTGGGCGACTGGCCGAACCAGCGCCTGCAGCTGCGGGAGAATACTGCCTGTTCCGCGAACCCCAGCTTCTCGGAAATGCCGCGGAAATCGATACCGGTCTGCTGCAGGTAGTACAGCGCCAGATCGCGGCGGACATCGTCCTTGACCGCCTGGAAGCTGGTGCCCTCCTGCTTCAGTCGCCGACGCAGGGTCCGGTGATGAATGGCGAGGGTGCGGGCGATTTCGGCACTGCCGCAGTCGTCCCGGGTCAGCTTGCGCAGGATCAGCCCGCGCACTTCGGCGTCCACGGGTGGACGCTGCTTCGGGAAAGTCCTCTCGATGTAGGCGACCAGATCGCTGCGGACCTGCGCGTTCTGGGTGAGCACCGGGGTGGCAAGGTCCCGGTCGGAGAACGTGATCCCGTCTGCGGGCTCGCCGAAGTGCACGTCGCAGCCGAAGTAGCGGCGATATTCGGCCGGTCGCGACACGGGTTCATGCCGAAAATGGATACTGCGCGCGCGGGCATAGTCGCCGGTCATCTCCATCGCCTCGAGATGGCCGACCAGCAGAATCTGTTCGATGGCCTGAATACGGTCGCGGCTGGTTTCGAGAAGCAGTTCGTGCCCGGCAAAGATGGTGCCCTCTTCAGGCTCGGGTCGCAGCCACACACGCGCGGCGCGGCTGTGAGCGTTCGTATGGGCACTGGCGAAGCGCAGGGCGTCTCCGAATGTCTTCGAATTGCGCATGGTATTGCCCAGCGGCCCGAAAATCGCGCCGCCGCGTTGCCGCAACGCCAGCCGCATTCCGAAATCGGGACAGTTCAGGCGATCTGCGGCAAGCGCCAGTAACCGGATCGCCTGCGGATAAGTCAGCTCCGCAGCGTCGTCGCGAAAGTCCTTTGCTGCCATTCCGACCAGTGGCAGCAGTTCGCCGACATCGCCGCCGAGGGATTGCACCAGTTCCGGGAAATGGCGCAGCAGCGGAATGTTGAGCTTCGAAAACTCGGCATCGGCGATCAGCGGCATCGGCAGGTCCTTCGCACCGCCGGCAGCGTGCGGTGATCGGAGGCGTCCGGCGTAAGCGATCCGCCTCTGCGGCTATGGCTGCATCGCCTGTCCACATCGGTCAAGGGACAGGCAGGCCGCCCGGGCGATCATCGAGGATACGCGGGCGGGCCGGCCGAGCGGCGTCAGACCCTCTCGACCGCCAGCGCCAGTCCCATGCCGACACCGATGCACAGCGTTGCGAGGCCGCGCCTGCCGCCGGTCTTCTCCAGCTGGTGCACGAGGCTCATGGCGATGCGCGCGCCCGACATGCCCAGCGGATGACCCAGTGCGATGGCGCCGCCGTTGGGGTTCACGTGCGGCGCATCGTCGGGCAGGCCAAGCCCGCGCATGACTGCAAGGCCCTGGCTGGCGAAGGCCTCGTTCAACTCGATCGCGTCGAAGTCGCCGATGGTCAGGCCAAGCCGCTCCATCAGCTTAAGCGTCGCGGGCAGGGGGCCGATCCCCATGACGCGCGGCTCGACGCCGACGGACGCCATGCCGAGGATACGCGCGCGCGGCGTCAGCCCATGTGCCCTGGCCGCCGCCTCGCTGGCGACGAACATCGCCGCCGCGCCGTCGTTGATGCCGGACGCATTGCCTGCCGTGACGGTGCCTTCGGGACCAAACAAGGGCTTCAGCTTGGCCAGCGTCTCGATCGTGGTGTCGGCGCGGGGATGTTCGTCGATCGACACCTCCAGCGTCTCGCCGCGCTTCTTCCCCGGCACGGTGACGGGGACGATTTCCTCCGCGAAGAAGCCGCTCGCCTGCGCCGCGGCGGCGCGCTGCTGGCTGCGCAGGGCGAAGGCGTCCTGGTCGGCGCGGCTGATGCCGAAGTCCTCGGCAACGTTTTCGCCGGTGCGCGGCATCGTCTCGGTGCCGTAGAGCGCATCGAGCGCCGGGTTGACGAAGCGCCAGCCCATCGTCGTGTCTTCCAGCTTCTGCGCGCGGCCGAAGGCACCGTCGGACTTGCCCATGACGAAGGGCGCGCGCGTCATGTTCTCGACGCCGCCCGCGATGGCGAGCGCCATCTCGTCGTTACGGATCGCCCGCGCCGCAGTGCCGACCGCTTCGAGGCCCGAAGCGCACAGGCGGTTGAGGGTGACGCCGGGGACGGTGTGCGGCAGGCCCGCCAGCAGCAGGCTCATGCGCGCGACGTTGCGGTTGTCTTCGCCCGACTGGTTGGCGCAGCCGTAGAAGACCTCTTCGATCGCGGCCGGGTCGAGCGAGGGATTGCGCGCGATCAGCGCGCGCATCGGCACGGCGCCGAGGTCGTCGGCGCGCACTTTCGAGAGGCCGCCGCCGTAGCGACCGATGGGCGTGCGTACGGCGTCGCAGATGAAGGCTTCGGTCATGTCGGGATAGTCCTTTGCCCCCCTTGGGGGTATGTTAGGTGCCGTTATGGTATCGTTGGGTGCCGCCTGCTCAGACGGGCTCGGCATCTTTGGCGAAGGCCAGATCGAGGCCGGTGATCCGGCGCAGTTCCTCGATTTCGAGGCCCTCGACCATCTCCACCACGCTCGCGCCGGAAGGGCCGAGGTCGAACACCGCAAGGTCGGTGTAGACCCGCGACACGCAGCCGAGTCCGGTCAGGGGGTAGGTGCAGTTCTCGACCAGCTTGCTCTCGCCCTGCTTGGTCAGAAGTTCCATCATCACAAAGGTTTGCTTGGCGCCGATGGCAAGGTCCATCGCCCCGCCGACCGCCGGGATCGCATCGGGCTCGCCGGTGTGCCAGTTGGCGAGGTCGCCGTGCACGGAAACCTGGAAAGCGCCGAGCACGCAGATGTCCAGATGCCCGCCGCGCATCATCGCGAAGCTGTCCGCATGGTGGAAGTAGCAGCCGCCGGTAAGCAGAGTAACTGCCTGTTTTCCGGCATTAATCAGCTCCCAGTCTTCCTCTCCCGGAGCGGGCGCAGGCCCCATTCCGAGCAGGCCGTTCTCGCTCTGCAGGAAGATTTCGCGCTCCGCAGGGAGGTAGTTGGCGACCTTGGTGGGCAGGCCGATGCCGAGGTTGACGTAGGCACCTTCGGGAATGTCGCGGGCGACGCGGGCGGCCATCTGGTCGCGGTTAAGGCGGTTCATATTATCCTCTCCTTTCAAGCCGCTACGGCGATTGCGGCGGGCGCGATGGCGACGACGCGCTGCACGAAGATGCCCGGCGTCACCACCACTTCGGGGTCGATGTCACCCAGCGGCACGATCTGCGAAACCTGCGCGATGGTGGTCTTCGCCGCCATCGCCATGATCGGCCCGAAATTGCGCGCGGTCTTGCGGAACACGAGGTTGCCCCAGCGGTCGCCCTTGTGCGCCTTGATCAGCGCGAAGTCGGCCTGGATCGGGTATTCGAGCACGTAGTGCCTGCCGTCGATCTCGCGCACTTCCTTGCCTTCGGCCAGCAGCGTGCCGTAGCCGGTCGGCGTGAAGATCGCGCCGAGGCCGGAGCCCGCAGCCTGGATGCGCGCCGCCAGATTGCCTTGCGGAACCAGTTCCAGTTCGATCTTTCCGGCGCGGTAGGCGGCGTCGAAATGGTGCGAATCCGACTGGCGCGGGAACGAGCAGACGATCTTGCGCACCCGCCCTTCGCGGATCAGCGCGGCGACGCCGTGCTCGCCGTTGCCCGCGTTGTTGTTGATGATGGTGAGGTCGCCCACCCCGCGCGCGATCAGCGCGTCGATCAGTTCGTCGGGCATGCCGGCGGTGCCGAAACCGCCGATCATCACCGATGCGCCGTCATGAATATCCGCGACGGCCGCAGCGGCGCCGTCGATGGCCTTGTCGATCATCCGACTCTCCAAAGGCTTTATGTTGAACGTTGATCCTGCGTGTCTGCCTGCGGGCGGATTGCGTCAACCGGTAAACGTGATATTGTCCGGTAATCGGTCATTCAGGTGGACACATGCAGGATTTCGGGCAGTTGGACGCGAAAGGCGATCCCGAGTTCATGACCTCGCTGGCGCGGGGATTGGCGGTGCTGCGGTGTTTTGCGGACAGCGAACGGCCGATGACGATCGCACAGGCGGCGCGCTTGACGGGGCTGAGTCGCCCGGCGGTGAAGCGCTGCCTGCATACGCTCGTCAGGCTCGGCTACGCGGTGCAGGACGGGACGCTCTACGCGCTGCGGCCCAAGGTGCTGGCGCTGGGCTTCGCGTACCTTTCGTCAAGCAGCCTGGCGATGCGGGCGCAGCCGCTGCTCGACCAGTTGCGCGACGATCTGCACGAATCCTGCTCGCTCGGTGTGATCGAGGAGGACGAGGTCTACTATGTAGCGCGCGCCGAAGTGTCGCGGATCATGTCGATCGCGCTGCGGGTGGGCAGCCGCCTGCCGCTTTACTGCACCTCGATGGGGCGGGTGATGCTGGCAGGCCTCGATAGGCCCACGCAGCAGGCATACCTGCGGCGGACGGACTTGACCGCGCGCACCGACCGGACGGTGACGGAACCCTCGGCCTTGCTGGAGATACTCGATCACGTCGCGCAGGAGGGCTACGCGATCATGGATCAGGAACTGGAGCGCGGGCTGCGATCGGTGGCGGTGCCGGTGATCGTCGACGGCCGCGTGATCGCCGCCGTCAACATCGGCACGCAGGCGGACCGGGTGTCGATGGCGGACCTGCACTCCCGCTACCTGCCCGCGCTCAGGCGGGTAGCGCGCGATCTGGCGGCGCTCAGGCCCTGAGGATCAGCCCCTTGCGGTCGAGCGCCCAGCCAACGGCCCAGCAGACCATGGTGTAGGCCAGAGCGCATAGCAGCGAACCGATTGCTCCGGGGACGATGGACTGGAAGAGGGCAATGCCGATCCAGTCGTAGAGCCCGCCGTAGCCGGGAATTCGCACGAGGTTCAGGGTGATCACGAAGAGTTCGGAAAACAGGTAGATCGCCAGCGGATTGCGGCCGAGGATCGTGAAGAAGCGCCTGCCGCGCTGTACGCCCCTGACCTCGAACAGCCAGCTTGCGAGCGCCAGCAGGATCAGCGCCAGCCCCACGGTCAGCAGCACGAACGGGCCGGTCCACAGCTTCTTCGCGATCGGGAACCACGGGCTCCAGGCGAGAGCAGCCACGATGAGCGCCAGTCCGGCTACCGAGAGTGCCCGCAACGTCCTTTCGAGCGAACCGGCGCGCAGGATGGCGAGACCGGCGAGGTAACCGGCGATCACGTTGACGGTCGCGGGCAGGGTGCCCAGGAAGCCCTCCGGGTCGAAGCCGCCATCCTTCTTGTAGAGATGCTCCTTGGGCAGAAGGTACAGGTCCAGCAGGGTCCCGGCATTGCCGGTCTTGGAATAGGCCTCGCCGGGCAGGCTGAATGCCAGCAGGATCGCCCAGTAGCCCAGCAACAGGGCGACGCAGGCGAGCACCAGCTTTTTCCAGTCCAGCCAGCGGACCAGAAGTCCGGCGAGAACGTAGCACAGAGCCAGACGCTGCAGCACGCCGGGGACCCGGGTAAGCGCGAAGGGCGCTAGGCTCCAGCCGTCCGCGTCATGCTGGACGAAGGGATACCAGTACATCAGGAAGCCGAGCGCAAAGATGATCATCCCGCGCCTTGCGAGGTTCGCGAGGTACGGTCCGGTGGCGATCGGCTTGCGCATGGCGAAGCTCATCGCGTTGCCCATCGCGAAGAGGAAACTCGGGAACACGAGATCGGCTAGCGTGAAGCCGATCCACTTGGCGTGGACCAGCTGGGTGAACGCGGGGGCGCCCGGACCCGCCGTGTTGACGAGGATCATCAGGAAGATTGTGACGCCCCGGAATACGTCGAGCGAGGCGAAGCGCTGCGGCTTGGCGGCGGTCACGGCTGGGTCTCGTTCAGGATGTCACGGACAAGCCTGATCGGGTCCTTCGGGCTTTTGCGCTTCCACAGGCGTCCGTCTGCGATCCACTGCTGTTCCCATGCGCGAATCGCGCCGAGGGTGGCGGGCTCGTCGAGTGGTTTGCCGCCGGCGGCCGCAGCGCGCTGGGCGGTGAGGAAGCTCTCCCAGCGCGGCAGGTAGTAGCCGGAATAGAGGCCCTGCCATGCACGCGAGGCGTAGTCGGACAAGTGGCCTTCGCCGCCCCAGACGGTGACGATGGCCTTGGCCTCCTCCTCGAAGCGGGCCTTCTCGGCGGGGGTGTCGCCATAAGTGCGTGCATCGGCGATCCACGAGCCGAGCGTTTCCTGCTGGTTGCCCGCGAGGAGGTCGATCCGCCGTGCCAGCGTGCCCATTCGGACGCGTGTCCGGTCGCCTTCGGCCAGCTTGCCGTCCCGGTACGCCGCTAGCGTCGCCTTGAGCAGATGGTCGAGTTCGCGGCTGGCGTAATGCCGGGTCAGATCGACGATGTCGTATGTGAGCAGCTTTGACGGCTTGCCGGGCGCGGCGGCCAGCAGTGCGGTGATCCCCTCGCGCAGCTTGGCGGGGTCGCCGGGCGCTTCGGGATAGTCCGCGCCTTCCGCCATGGGGCGCTTGAAGAACAGGTAGGCGCCCGCGTGCTGCTGCCACCAGCGGGGCTCCCAGTACCGGGTGCGATAGGCGCCCGCAGCCGCCTGTTCCCACGCCTTCACCAGCGCCGGGGATGCTTCGCCATAGCGGGCCTTGAGGTGCTCGCCCAGCCAGTCGGCAAGCGGACGGTCGGGCTCGCCCCATGCGAGGTCGTAGGCGTAGTCGTAGACTACCGAGTTGCTGTGCAGGCCTTCGGGGAACAGGCCGAAGCCGGTCAGGCGGCCCTTGCGCGGATCGGCGTGAAGCGCGGCCATGTCGCGGCGGTAGAACTCGAGGTCGCCGTAGACGGGGTTGCTGCCGCCGTAATTGTGGACGTAGCCATAAGTCCACGCCTTGCCGTCGAAGGCGTCGGTCTTCTGCCAGATGCCGGGGTAGCGGTCGTTGCCGATGTCGAGGATCAGCATGCGGTCGTCGGGTACGCGGCTGAGGAAGGCGGCGATCGCCTCGGGCGTCCAGAACGCCTTGTCGGCGCCGAACAGCCAGCCCTGCATCACCCATGTGGCCTTGGGCGCGGCGGCGGTGATCGAGCCGTAAAGCCGCTCGCCATACGCAGCAAGGCGCGCATCGCGCACTGCGGGCGGCAATGCCGCCGCGCGGGTGGCGGCGGTGTTGGCGATGGAGTCCCCGTACTCGGCGGCAGCGGCGTCGCTGCCGTCCTCGGCGATCGGGGGGATCATCTCGTTGAAGGCATCGGCAAGGTAGTATTCACCCTCGCCATACGTGCGGTTGTAAAGCGTCACGAACCGCGCGGCCAACTGCGTGAACAGCGGGTCCGACGGGTCGAGCCAATAGGTCGGCGGGAAGCCCTCCCACGCGCGCATCTTGTAGATGCGGGCCTTGGGATGCGCCTTGGCGAATGCCTCGGGCACGTATCCGGCGAAAGCGGGCAGCACCGGCTTCATGCCCAGCGCACGCATGCGCGCGAGGATGCGCAGCTGGAGCTGGTGCTTCTTCTCGATCCAGCCCGACGACAGCGGCGCGCGGTAGCCTGCAAGGTTGCCCATGCGCTGCCACGGCAGGAACGGCGCGGCGGAGAGGCCCTCGGCGATCGCGGTCTCGCTCAGGCCGCTTTCGCGCCAGAGTTCGCGCCAGACGTATTCCTGGCCTTCCATCGCCAGCGGCGTATCGACGCCGTGCGCGGCCATCCAGTCGATCTCCTGCTCCCAGCGATCCCAGCCCCACCAGGGGGTGGTGTAGCCGTACGTGCAGGTGTTCAGGTAGGCGCGCAGCGCGAAGGGTGAGGCGACTTCGCCGGTGTCCATGTCCGGCAGGGCGTCCAGCGCGCCCAGGCGGCGGCCTTCCCAGCTGACGTGCAAGCGTCCCAGCTTTTCCAGCGTGGTGGCGACACCGCGCACCAGCGCGACGGGGGAGGTGCCTTCGGCCTCGATATGTCCGCCGCGGATGCGCACGCGGTAGTGCGCCGCCCCGGCATCCGGCTTCAGACTGAGGGAGAGCCTGTCGGCCGGAATGCCGAAGCGGGCCAGCGCGGCGGCGGCGGAATCGACGCCGGGCTGTTCACCGGCCGGAGGAGAGGGGGCCGGGGAAACGGTGAAAGCATTGTCTTTCGCAGCGACCGCGAAAGGCTGCGCGGCGGTGGCCAGCAGCAGGGCGGTGCCCGCCCATCGCAGGCTCCCCTTCTTGAACGGACGCGGGATGCGGATCGCGGTCATCGGGGGTAGTCCTTGCAACAGTCTTGAACAGGTTGGTGCGTGCCCGGCACAGACCCGGGCACGCACCTTGTCGTCATGGCGATGTCAGAGTTTCAGCGTCGCCGAAAGGTAGAAGCTGCGGCCGTAGAAGCTGCTCTCCTGCCAGATCGAGGAGTCGGTGTAGTACGCTTCCTCGCGGCTGTTGTTGAGGTTGATGACACCGGCCGAGAAGCTCAGCCATTCGTTGGGCGAATAGCCGCCGCTGATGTCGACCTGCGTGCGCGCCTTCACGACGTGGCCGGCATAGGCGAAGAAGCTGTCAGCGCTGTTTTGCTCGTAGCCGCTGCGGTGGTTGATCGCCGCGCGGATGTTGAAGTGCTCGTTCTCCCAGTAGGGCACGAGGTTCCAGGTCACCTTCGACAGGTTGCGGATGGTGTAGCCGGTGCCGATCGCGACCTTTTGCGGGTAGACGCGCGTGAAGTTCGCCATGATGCCGAAGCCGTCCACCGGCAGGAACCGGTCAAACGACTGCGTCCAGCTGACCTCGAAGCCCTTCACGCGGATCGTGCTGGGGTCGTTGAGCGTCTGGGTGATGTCGTAGATGTTGCCCGAGGTATCGACGCACTCACCGCCCGCGTTGCTCGACAGCGCCGTGCCGTCGAACGAGGTCGGGCAGACCAGCGACGAATACGTACCGTTCTTGATCCACTTGTAGAAGCCGTTGATCGAGAGCGCGTTGCCGTGGTCGTAGTACCACTCGACGCCCAGATCGAGCTGCTTGGCGGTCAGCGGCTTGAGGCCGGCCTGGCCGAGATCGACGGTGACCGTATTGGTGCCGACCGGATCGGTGTTCGCCGAAGTCGAGGTCGTCTGCGCCATCGAGGTGCGCGAGTCCATGAACGGACGCACCAGGACCTTGGCGGCGGCGAAGCGGACCTGCAGGTCGTTGGCCGGCTCGGCCACAAGGCTCAGGCTGGGCAGGAAGTTGCCGTACTTCTGGGTGAGCGTGTACTCGCCGATCTTCTGCTGCACTTCCTCGTAGCCGTCGGTGCGTGGCTCGGTGACGTTGCCGAGCACCTTCTGCTTGGTGTGCTCGTAACGCAGGCCGACGTTGCCGCGCAGCGGCATGCCCGCGATGGTCGTGTCGATGTCCGCCATCGCGTAGACCGAGGGCATGTAGCGATCGACGTTGTAGCTCGCTTCCGGCGCGAAGATGTCGGGGACGACGATCCCGGCGGCGGCGAGCGCCTTTTCGTAGGCGTTGAGGTCCGGGCCGATCCACGAGGTCGGAATGCCCGAGGCGCCGTTGAGGAAGCCGGAGACCGGGTAGTAGGTCGTCGTCATGTCCGGGAAGACGCTGCTGGTCGCGCTCGGCGCATTGGCGAGCGCCACCATGTCGTGGCGCGAGACGTAGCGGCTGAAGGTTTCGTGGCGATACTTCACGCCCGCGCTCAGCTTCGAGATCGGCCCGAAGGTGACCTCGCGGCTGAGGTCGAACTGCGCCGACTTCTCCGACGAGTTCATGCGGCGGGTAGCACCGTTGGGGTACTCGTTACGCAGCAGCGAACTGCGCTGGTACAGGCCCGGATCGGTAAGGTCCGTGCCGACGGTGAAGTTGACGTTGCTCGGATCGGTGAAATCGATCGATGCGCTCGGGATGTTGATGCCGACGATCGCCGCGCGCTCGTCCTGATAGGTCGTGCCCTTGGTGTAGTTCAGCGTGGTGCTGGCGACCCAGCCGGTGCCGTCGTTCCACTTGGCGCCAAGGGTGTAGCCCTGGCTGGTGAGGTCGCGGTCCTCGTGCTGGCGGTTGTTCTCCATGGTGAAGTTCGTGGCGGTCACGTTGGTGGCGACGCCGTTGTTCACTTCGTTCACGGTGATGCGCGAGGTGTCGAACAGGAAGACCTGCTGGTTGAGGTCGTAGTCGGTCTTGTCACGCGCGTAGATCGCCGTCGCGTTCATCTCGAAGCGGTCGGACGGCTTCCACTGCAGGCCGCCGCTGGCCATCAGCCGCTCGGTGTCGCGGTCGATGCGGCGGTAGCGCGGACGGCGCGGGAGCTGCACGGTCGCGCCATCGACGGTGGTGGTGGCCCAGCGGTCCATCCACATGTAGTCGGCGCGGTCGCGCAGCTTCTGGTAGCCCAGGTTGGCGTAGACGCCGATGGTGCCGTCGGCGAACTGGTCGACGTAGCTGCCGCTGATCTTGGGCGTGATCTTGCCGCCCGCATATTCGGAGTTCTGGCCCTTCACCGACAGGATGATCTGGCGGTCCTTGTAGTCCAGCGGCTTGGGCGTGGAGATGTTGACCGTGCCCGAAAGACCACCGGTGTCCATCGCCGCCGTAGGCGACTTGATGACCTCGATCGCATTGGCGAGTTCGGTCTGGATGATATCGTAGCGGAAACCGTCGGTGAAGTCGGCGCTCTTGAAGGTCTGGCCGTTGATCGTGGTCATCGCATACTGCGGGCCAAGGCCGCGGATGCTGATCGTCGCGCCGCGACCGTTGATGTTGGACATCTGGACGCCGGAGATGCGCTGAATTGCCTCGGTGATGTTTTCGGCGGGGAACTTGCCGATGTCCTCGGCGGAGATGCCATCGGTCACGCGCACATCGTTGCGCTTGGCGTCGAGGGCGTTGGCAAGGCTGCTGCGGAAGCCGGTGACGACGATGTCGGCGGCATCGCCCTCTGCGGGCGCGGCGGCTTCCTGGGCCATGGCCGGGCCGGTCGGCACCAGCAGTGCCGGTGCGCAGCTGGAAAGGAGCAGGGCGGCCTTGGCGAGGCGCCGTGCAATCGGATCGATAACGCGTTCTGAACTTGTCATGACTACCCCCTGAGACGTGTTTCTGGGAACGGAAAAGCCCGGTGGACCCTCCGCACCTCCTGCGAACATTTTTTGATTTGTTACCCAATGATGTCACAAAGACGTTGAAGCAAGTCAAGTCCATTTGAAGACGAAAGTGAATATTTTGGTATTGCTTCCGTTTGCAATCATTGGCAGCCTCGGAATCGATCGCTCAGTTCGGCGATGTTCTCGCAATCCGTCTCTGCAAGTCACCGAAGTGGTGGAAATTCTGCTGTTTTCATGAAGCTTGAGGCAGGATGAAGCCGCCCGCCGCCCTGGATGTCGCCCATCGCAGGTCATACGATTCGTTGGTATTTAAATACCTTTAAAATACCATTGTGTTATGAATTTTGCGCCATATGATGCCAATGTCGTTGCGGCATTCGTTCGCGACATTTCCCGATTCGCATCGGCGCGCGCCAACTAGGAAACATCGAACGTGACAGCATACGCCAGCCCTGGTTCCGAAATGGAATCGCCCGAAAGCCAGGGCGGCGAGCCCCGCGTCACGCTCATGCATGCCGAAGCTGCCGAGGCAGCGGCTGCGGTATCGCGCTTTTTGTCGCGCAATCGCGCGGCGCTCGCGCTGCTGGGCGAGAGGCTGCGTGCCGATCCGCCCGCGCTGCTGGTGACCTGCGCACGCGGTTCCTCCGACCATGCCGCGACTTACGCCAAGTATCTTGTGGAGACGCTGCTCGGCGTGCCCACCACATCTGCGGCGTTTTCCACGGTATCGCTTTACGACGCGCAGGTCGCCTCTTCGGCGGGGCGGGCGCTCTGCCTTGCGATCTCGCAGTCGGGCCGCAGCCCCGACATGCTGGCGACCGTCGAGCGTCAGCAGGCGGCAGGCGCGCTCGTGGTGGCGCTGGTCAACGACGAGGAGTCGCCGCTGGCGGCGATGGCGGACGTCGTCCTGCCGCTTTGCGCCGGACCCGAGCGTTCGGTCGCGGCGACCAAGTCCTACATCACTTCCCTTGCGGGTATCGCCGCGATCGTGGCGGCCTGGAGCGGCGACGCGGGATTCGAGGCGGATCTTGCCGCACTTCCCGCCGCACTGGACGACGCTTTCGCACTGGACTGGTCCGCTTTGGGCGAAGGCCTGCGCGATGCCGCGAATCTCTTCGTGATCGGGCGCGGCTATGGCCTTGCCGTCGCGCAGGAGGCGGCGCTCAAGTTCAAGGAAACGTCCGGCCTCCACGCCGAGGCGTTCAGCTCGGCCGAAGTGCGGCACGGGCCTATGGCGGTTGTGCGCGAGGGTTTCCCGGTGATCGCCTTCGCCGGTCCCGACAGCGCCGGAGACGACGTTCGCACGCTCTGCGGTGAATTCGCGGCGCGCGGTGCCCGCGTCTGGCTGGCCTCCGAACGGGATGAGGGGCAGGAAGGCGTTCATCACCTCCCGGCCCTGCCGCTACGCGCGGAGCTTGCGCCGCTCGCGACGATCGCGTCTTTCTATCGCATGGCCAATGCCTTGTCCCTCGCGCGCGGGAACGATCCCGACCGCCCGCCCTATCTCGCCAAGGTGACGCGCACGCGATGATGATTCTCCATGTCTTCAATGGTCACATTCCGGTGCCCGACGCGGTACTTTCCGAAGCGCGCATCACTATCGAAGGCGATCGCATCGTCGCGATCGACGCCTTCGGTCAGGGGCAGGCCGACGAGAGCATCGATCTCGAACAGGGCTGGCTGCTGCCCGGCTTCATCGACGCCCAGGTCAACGGCGGCGGCGGGGTACTCTTCAACGACACGCCTACGCCCGAGGGCATCGCCGCGATCGGCGCGGCCCATGTGCGCTACGGCACGACCGCTTTCCTGCCCACGCTGATCAGCGCGGAGCCCTCCGTCATCGCGCGCGGCCTTGACGCAGTGGACGAGGCGATCGTGGCTGGCGTCCCCGGTGTCGTGGGCATTCACGTCGAAGGCCCGTTCATCAATCCGCGCCGCAAGGGCATCCATGCCGAAGAGCGACTGATCCCGCTGGGCGAGGAGACGATGGCATTGCTCACGGCCCCCCGCAAAGGCCGGGTGATGGTCACGCTCGCGCCAGAACTGGCCGATCCCACCGATCTGGCGAAGCTGGCGGCGGCGGGGGTTATCCTCAGCGCCGGGCATTCGGACGCGACCGCCGAACAGGCCGCGAGCGGCTTCGCGCACGGTATCACCGGCGTCACCCACCTGTTCAACGCGATGGCGCCGCTGCACCACCGCGCGCCGGGCCTGATCGGCGCGGCGTTCGATGACGATGCGGTCTGGTGCGGGGTGATCGCCGATGGCGTGCATGTCCTGCCTTCGGTCCTGCGCCTCACGCTCAAGGCGAAGTCGCCGGAACGCGTCATGCTGGTCACCGACGCCATGCCCGGTGTCGGCAACGAAGGCGCGCCGTTCCACCTCGATGGGCACGAGATTTTCGTGCGCGACGGCATCTGCACCGATGCGGCCGGGACGCTCGCCGGGTCGGGTCTCGACATGGCGGGCGCCGTCCGCAACATCGTCGCGATGACCGGAATCGCCGTGCCGGTCGCGGCGCGTATGGCTGCTGCCACGCCTGCCGCATTTCTTGGGCTAGGCGGTGACTACGGCTCGCTGGAGCCGGGCTACCGTGCCGACTTCGCGCTGCTCGACAGTGCACTCAGGCCGACGCAGACCTGGATCGGCGGCCGCCGCTTCGCCTGATTTCCTTTTCGATCGTCTAATTTCCCGGGAACCGAGATGCCGTCCATTTCCCTCAGTGCACCGCTTTCCGGTTGGCTCTGCCCGCTGGAAGAGGTTCCCGACCCGGTCTTCGCAGGAGGCATGCTGGGAGAGGGCGTGGCGATCGACCCGCTGGGCGAAGTGCTCCACGCACCGGCCGCCGGGGAAGTGATCGGCTTCCATGAGGCGGGACACGCTGTCACGCTACGCCTGCCCGAAGGCGTGGAACTGCTTCTGCATTTCGGGCTCGATACCGTGCGCCTCGGCGGTGCCGGTTTTACGCCGCTGGTCCGGATCGGCGAGCATGTCGGCCAGGGACAGCCGCTATTGCGCGTGGCGCTCGACGAGGTCGTCGGCAAGGCGCGCAGTCTTGTCACCCCGCTGCTGGTCACCGAACCGGCCGGGTATGTGATCGAGTGGATTGCGCCGTTCGGTACGGTCGAGGCAGGCGATCCGATGGCCCTGCTCGTTCGTGACGGGGCGGTGACCGCGGATCGGTCCATCGGACCCGCCGCGGCCCTGGAAGAACAGCTTTGCCGCGAAGTGCGGGTGCCGCTCGCGCATGGCCTCCATGCGCGCCCTTGCGCGAGGTTGGCAGAGGTCGTGCGCGGATACGGCGCCGAGGTTCGCGTTGCTGCCGGAGGGCGCGAGGCCTCCCTCGCCAGCCCGACGGCGATGCTGCGCCTGGCAGTGCGCCATGGGGACACGGTGACCTTGCTGGCGACCGGCGAGGATGCGGCGGTTGTGCTCGGCGAACTTGCGCGGATGATCGAGAGCGGCATGGGCGAGGGCGCGCCGTTTCCCGTCGAAGGGCCGGTCAAAGCATCCGTCGGAGAACCGGTCGCGCCGGTTTCCGTCGCCGATATTCCTGTGCCCTTGCCGGGAGCGGCCCTGCGCGGCGTCGCGGCATCGCCGGGCATCGCGGTCGGCCCGGTCTGGCGGCCGGTCCAGGCCGAGCCGGCGATCGACGAAATCGGCGGCGGTCCCGAAATGGAGACCGCGCGGCTGCGCAATGCCCTTGTCGCGGTCCGGATCGCGCTTGGAAGGCCGGGCGCCGCGCAGGGCGAGGAAGAAGCGATACTCGGTGCCCATCTGGCGCTGCTCGACGATCCGGAACTGACCGGAGCGGCACAGGCGTTGATCGCAGGCGGCGTGAGCGCGGGCATGGCCTGGCGGCGCGTGCTCCATGCCGAAGCGGGGGCACTGCGCGCCACCGGGGATACCCGTTTCGCCGAACGCGCGGCGGATTTCATCGACCTCGACTTGCGGGTGCAGTGGCAACTCCTGGGCACCGAGCCTCCTGCGATGGTGGCACCTGCCGGTGCCATTCTGGTCGCGGACGATCTGTTGCCCTCGCAAGTGGCGGCGCTTGAGCCCGGCGGTGTCGTGGGGCTCGCGACCGCGCGCGGGGGACCGACTTCGCACGTCGCGATCATCGCCGCGAGCCGGGGGCTGCCCGCACTGGTGGCGCTCGGCGGCGGGGTGCTGGGCATTGCGGACGGAACCACCGTCGTGCTCGATGTGGAGGCCGGCACGCTCGAGATCGACCCTGTCGCAGAGCGGGTGACCGAGGCCCGCGCGGCGGCGGCCTCGCGCGAGGCTCGCCGGGCCGCGGCATTGGCTGCGGCCGGGCGTCAGGGCGCCACGGCCGACGGCACCCGGATCGAGGTCTTCGCGAACCTTGGCAGCCTGGGCGACGTCGCGCCCGCGCTGGCGCAGGGGGCGGAGGGCTGCGGGCTGCTGAGGACGGAGTTCCTGTTCCTCGACCGCGCGGATGCGCCTGACGAGGATGAGCAGGCGGCGTGCTACGGCGGGATCGCGAGGGCGCTGGAAGGGCGGCCGCTGATCGTGCGCTTGCTCGACATCGGCGGCGACAAGCCTGCGCCGTACCTGCCCATCGCTGCGGAGGAAAATCCGGCGCTGGGGCTGCGCGGCATCCGTATCGGGCTGGCGCGGCCGGAAGTGCTTTCGACGCAGTTGCGGGCCATCCTGCGCGCGGCCTCATCGGGCGATATCCGCATCATGGTGCCGATGATCGCCCGCGTGGAGGAATTGCGCGCGGTCCGCCAGGTCCTGATCGCGGAGGCCGAGAGGCTCGGCGTCGCTGTCCCGCAACTGGGTGTGATGGTGGAGACACCCGCCGCCGCAGTCATGGCCGATCTGCTCGCAGCGGAGTGTGATTTCCTGTCGATCGGAACGAACGACCTTACGCAATATACGCTAGCCATGGATCGCGGAAACCCGGCGGTTGCGGATGGGCTCGACGGGCTGGACCCGGCGGTGCTGCGCCTTGTCGCTCAGACTTGCGCCGGCGGGAGCCGCGTCGGCAAGTGGGTCGGGGTGTGCGGCGGCCTGGCCTCCGACCCGCTGGCGGTGCCGCTGCTGGTCGGCCTCGGCGTCGGGGAACTGTCCGCCGCGCCGGGGCAGGTGGCCGAAATCAAGGCAACGCTGGCTGCAGTGACGGATGCGGGATGCGCAGCGCTGGCACGCGCGGCTCTGGAGGCGGCGAGCGCGGCCGAGGTTCGCGCGCTGGCGCTTGAAATGCTCAGGGAGGTGGGACTGTGAGGGGCTGGACGAGATCGCTGGGCCAGAGGCTGCAGGGCCTCGGCCGCGCACTGATGCTGCCGATCGCGGTGCTGCCGGTAGCGGCGCTGCTGCTGCGCCTGGGCCAGCCGGACCTGCTGGGGCTGGAGTTCGTGAGCGCGGCGGGCAATGCCATGTTCGCCAACCTTGGCCTGCTGTTCGCGATCGGCGTCGCGACCGGCTTCGCGCGGGACGGCAATGGCGCCGCGCCGCTGGCGGGAGCCGTGTGCTTCCTTGTCGCCAGCGAGGGTGCGCGGGCGCTGCTGGCGATCCCGCCGGAGGTTACCGCCGGCGTGGCTGCGAACCTGCAGGCGGCCGTCACGGCGGCCTGGAGCCAGTCGCAGATCGCGCGCCTCTCGGTGCCGATCGGGATCGTCTCGGGCATCGTCGGGGGGAGCGCGTACAACCGGTTCCATAATTTCCGCGCGCCTGAATATCTGGCGTTCTTCGGCGGGCGGCGCTTCGTGCCGATCGTCAGCGGGACCGTGGGTGTCGTCATCGCCGGGATCGTAGGCGCGGCGTTCCCCACCGTGAACAGCGGCATCGACGGGATAAGCCGTCTTGCGCTGGCCAGCGGCGAGTGGGGCCTCTTCGTTTACGGCCTGCTCAACCGCCTGCTGCTGGTCACGGGCCTGCACCACATCATCAACAATGTCGCGTGGTTCGTGCTGGGCGATTATCACGGCACGACCGGCGACCTGCGGCGCTTCTTCGCGGGCGACCCGGACGCGGGCGCATTCATGACGGGCTTCTTCCCGGTCATGATGTTCGGCCTGCCCGCGGCCTGCCTCGCGATGTACCGCTCGGCCCTGCCGGAGCGGCGCAAGGCGACCGGAGGCATGCTGCTGAGCCTGGCTGCGACCTCGTTCCTGACCGGGGTGACCGAGCCGATCGAGTTCAGCTTCATGTTCCTCGCGCCCGTGCTCTTCGTGGTCCATGCGGTGCTGACGGGCGTGTCGATGGCGTTGATGTCGGCGCTGGACGTCCATCTCGGCTTCGGGTTTTCCGCCGGGCTGTTCGATTACGTGCTCAACTTCGGCAAGGCGCAGAAGCCTCTGCTGCTGTTGCCGGTCGGCCTGGCTTACTTCGCGGTCTATTACGGAGTGTTTCGCTGGGTAATCCTGCGTTTCGACCTCAAGACCCCGGGCCGAGAAGCAGTCGCAGGCATGGCCGAGCGGCGCGAGCGTCCCGCCGGGGAGCGGGGGCTGGCTTTCCTCGACGCGCTTGGCGGCATGGAAAACCTGCGCGAGATCGGCGCATGCACCACGCGCCTGCGCCTTGTCGTCGCGGAGCAGGGCTTGATCGATGAGGCGGAACTGCGGGCGCTGGGCGCCAAGGGCATCATCCGGCCTTCGGCGCATGGCCTGCAGGTTGTGCTCGGCCCGATCGCGGACGCGGTGGCGGACGAGATCCGCGCTGCGGCGCACGGCGGGGCAAGGGCTCCTGCCGCCGCCGCGCCTTCGCCGAAAGTCGAGGCGGATGGGACCGAGGCGTTCGATCCTGCCCGACTGCCTGCGGATGTGCGCAAGGCAATCGGCCCCGACGCGGCGATATGGGCCACGCACGGGCGTCTTCTCGTAGATGCCTCCGCGAAACCGGACCTTGAAGCGCTGGCAGGCCATGGGCTGCGGTGCGGCGCGTTGGTGGGCACGCGCTGGCATCTCCTGTTCGAGCCCGCCGCAGTGGAGCGCTGGCGCTCGCCGAGCTGAGGCGAGGACGGCAGGGCAAGTATTTTCAATACCAATGCGATACTAATGATATTGGTGTTGTCCCGATCCCTTTCCCGGCGTATCGCCGGGACATAGAGGAGAACTATGGCAGCCGTGGACAAGATCGGCCCGCTTCGCGACAGCGAGACCGGCCCCCGCTACATGCGTCTCCAGCGGCTGATCCGTGACGCTATCGAAAAGCACCGGATCGCGGTGGGGGCGGCCCTGCCGACCGAGCGCGAACTGGTGGAGGAATACGGCGTCTCGCGCGTCACCGTCCGCAAGGCGGTCGATGGCCTGGTCGACGAAGGCATGCTCGAGCGGCGGCAGGGTGCGGGCACCTTCGTCGCCGCGCCGCGCGCATCCGATCAGGGCCAGCGCGTGGAAAAGAGCTTCTCGATCATGACCTCCTTCTCCGAGGACATGGCCGCGCGCGGACGCAAGCCGACCAACGTGTGGATCGACCGCTCCGAAGGCGTGGTGACGCCGGACGAGGCGATGCTGCTCGGCCTCTCGCCGGGCTCGCGAATCCTGCGCTTCAACCGCATCCGCTGCGCCGACGGCGAGACGATGGCGATCGAACATGCCGTCGTCCCGGGCTGGGCGCTGCCCTCGCCCGAGGTGGTCGGGGATTCGCTCTATGCCGCCCTCGATGCGGAGGGTCACCGGCCGGTGCGCGCGCTGCAGCGGCTGCGCTCGGTGGGATTCAGCCCGGAACATGCCGCAATGCTCGGTATCTCGGCCGGCGATCCGTGCCTTGCCATCGAGCGCCGCGCGTTCCTGCCCGATGGCCGTCTGGTCGAGGCGACCAACTGTTACTACCGGGGCGATGCTTATGACCTCGTCGTCGAACAGGGCGATTACTGACCCGAACCTGTAATAATATCGCTTCCCACTTCGCATCGAAGCGCCTAAGGCGCGCTCCATCCCCGGGGGGCCGCTCATGCGCGGCTGAGAGGTGGTCAGCAGACCACGACCCGCTGAACCTGATCCGGTTGACACCGGCGTAGGGAGGGCTGGCGGCAGGTCCGTTATCCCTCCGAGTGGAGTGGACGCGAGACTATGACGGGCAATTTTTCGTATCTTTGTGGCGCGGCGCTGGCATTCCCGGCCCTATTTACGGCGGCGTTCGCGGCGGCTCCGGCGCTGGCTGACGAGGCCGATGCCTCGCCGATCCAGGTCATCGGTCATGCCGACCCCGAGGGCCTGCTGCCCGACCAGACCGAACCCAAGGCGGTCAGCGCGATCTCGTCCGAGTTCATCGTCAAGCAGGCACCGACGTTCAACGCCTTCCAGCTGGTGAACCTGCTGCCCGGCGCCAATGTATCGATGAGCGACCCTTACGGGCTCTCGGCCAGTTCCAGCCTGACACTGCGCGGGCTGGGGCAGGACCAGATCGGCGTGCTGATGGAAGGGGCGCCGCAGAACGACATCGGCTATTACAACGCCTATCCCTCGCAGTTCGCCGATGCCGAGAACGTGCGTCAGGTCAGGCTCGTGCAGGGCGGAGCGGACATCGACGCGCCGGTCGTCGCGGCGGCGGGAGGTCTGCTGTCGCTGACGCTGGACGATCCCAAGGAGCGGATGGGCGGACTGGTCAACCTGTCGGTCGGTTCGTTCGACGAACGGCGCGTTTTCGCGCGCTTCGATACTGGCGAGATCGGCAATACCGGGCTCAAGGCCTTCGTGTCGTACTCCAACAACCGCGCCGACAACTGGCGGGGGCCGGGCTTCGACAAGCGCCAGCATATCGACGCCAAGTTGCTCGCTGAATGGGGCGAGGGCAACCGGGCCAGTCTGGCCCTGTCGTTCAACGAGGCCGAGACTTCGGGCTATCCGGCGCCGTCGCTGGCCGACTGGCGCGCTTACGGTCGCGGTTTCAATTACAGCGCGAAGTATACCGAGGGCGATACCGGGTACTGGCGCCTCTACCGCGCGCCGTTCCGTAACCTCTACACCTCCGCGCCGGTGCATCTGAACTTCGGCAGCGGCCTGACGCTCGACAGCACCACGTATCTCCAGTTCGGCTACGGCAATGCGCCTTACGGGACGCAGTTGACCACGACCGGCAATTACCTCGGCACCGAGGAACTGACGCAGCCGGTGGAACTGCCGGGGGCGGTGGACGGCCTCGCCACGGTGATGGGGAACTGGACCGGCAAGCAGATGCGGACCGGCAACGTCAGCAAGCTGACGCTGGAGGCCGGCGCGCACACGATCACGGCGGGGCTCTGGTTCGACTACGGCACGGACCGCGTGCAGCAGACCTACACCTCGATCGGTGCGGACGGGCAACCCTTCGACAAGTGGGGCTATCCGAGCAAGGCGATCCGCACTGCGGACGGCCGCCTGCTCGCTTACGAGAACGCGCGTACGGTCACGGTGACCAAGGGCTTCTTCGTCGCCGACAGCGTGACCGTCACGCCGCGCCTGACCGTCGATGTGGGCTTCAAGGGCGTGGATTTGCTGCGCAATGGCCGCAACCATCTGCCGGGGCCGCAGGACAAGGTGCATACCGACAGCTTCGCGGCGCTTCCGCGCGCGTCGGTGCACTACAAGCTGGACGAGCGGCAGCAGCTGTTCGCCAACGTGACCACGAACTTCCGCACGCCTAACGAGTTCGCGCTCTACAACAGCTACTATGGCGGCGAGGTGGTGCAGCAGGGGACTTCGAACCTCAAGAACGAGTACTCGGTCTCCGAGGAACTGGGTTATCGCTATATCGGGCCGAGCCTGTCATTTTCGCTGACCGCGTTCCATTACCACTTCCGCAACCGGCAGGTGGCGACGGTGATCAATAGCGGCGGGGCGCTGGTCAATTCTACGGTCAATGGCGGCAGTCAGACCAGCTACGGCCTCGACGCCGAGATCGACTATCGCCCGGCCAAGGGCGTGAGCATCTACGCCTCGGGCGAATATCTGCACACGCGGCAGGACGACGATCTGGCCATCGGTGGCGACTATCTGCCGACGAAGGGCAAGCGCGCGGTGTCGAGCCCCGAATTCCAGTTCGCCGTGGGCAGCACCTATGACGACGGGCGCCTGTTCGGCAGCACCGCGCTCAAGTACGTCGGGCGGCAATATTCGTCGTTCATGAACGACGAGAGCATCAAGGGCTATGCGACGCTCGACCTGGCGATCGGTGTGCATCTGGCCGGGCTGATCGATGCGCAGCGCATGGACTTGCGGGTCAACGCGATCAACGTGACCAATCCGCGCGTGCTTTCGGGCGTGTACTCGGTCAGCAGCAACGCGCAGGACACCGTTGGGCGTAACGGGACGGTGATCTCCGGTTCTGCGCCCGCTTATTACATCGGCGGCGGCCGGGCGGTGGTGGCGACGCTGTCGCGCGCGTTCTGACATGAGCGGCGCGGTGTCTCGGGCGAACCATCTCGTGCACGGGATGGGCACGGAGCTTGAGGCGCCCGTCTGGCCCGCGATAACGGAGGCCGAGGCGGAAGGCGTTCTCGCACACTTCCCGCAAGTCGGGCGAGTGGAAGCGCTGCGCTGGCATTCCCCTCGTCCGTTCTCGGCCGCGACGCTGGTGGAAGCGGGCGGGGAAACGCTGTTCCTCAAGCGCCACCACCGCGCGGTGCGCTCCCCCGCCGCGCTGGGCGAGGAGCACGCCTTCATGGCACATCTGCGGGCGAAAGGGCTGAGCGTGCCCGATGTCATGGTGACGTCGGACGGCGGCGGAGCGGTGGCGCAGGGGGAATGGACATACGAACTCCATCGCCGGGCGCCGGGCATCGATCTCTACCGCGAGCGGCAGTCGTGGACGCCCTTCCTCTCGCATGATCATGCTTTCGAGGCTGGCGTCGCGCTGGCCCGGCTGCATGCGGCTTCGCGGGATTTCGCAGCCGAGGCGCGAGATGATCGTCCGCTGGTCGCCAGCTTCACCATCGTGCCTTCGTCCGACCCGCTCGCGTCGGCCGAGGCTTATTTGGCAGCACGGCCGGCTCTCGACGCCTACCTCGATGGCAAGTCATGGCGCCGTGAACTGGCTCGACTGTTCGATGCGCTGGGCGAGGGAATTGTGGACCGGATCAAGGGTCGGCCTACCCTATGGACGCACAACGACTGGCACCCTTCCAACCTCTTATGGTCCGTTAGGGGCACTGTGAGTGCCGTTATAGATTTCGGTCTGGCGACCCGTACTTGCGCTATCCACGACCTCGCCACGGCGATCGAGCGAACGGCCATTCCCTGGCTGGAAATCGGCGG
Organism: Novosphingobium resinovorum; assembly: GCF_001742225.1. NCBI lineage: Bacteria > Pseudomonadati > Pseudomonadota > Alphaproteobacteria > Sphingomonadales > Sphingomonadaceae > Novosphingobium > Novosphingobium resinovorum. Next base: position 1,659,125 of record NZ_CP017076.1, read on the forward strand.
AAATGCGGGCGATCCGCAGGCGGCTCGGGCATTGATCGCGGGCTACCGGACGGTCCTCCCGCTGACCGGTGCGGATGTTCATACGATCGCCCGCCTGTTGCCGCTGGTGCATGTCGAATTCGCCCTGTCGGAAGTCGATTATTTCGCAGGAATCCTCGCCGATCGCGGTCAGGCCGATCTTGCGTGGCAGGACTATCTCATCGGCCACGCCGAGTGGTTCCTGTCCCCCCCGGGACGCGATTTCCTGAGCCGGTTGGAGGACGCAGCCTGATGTCGATACTGGAGATTGTCGCCGTCGTCGTCAGCTTCCTCGGCATCTGGTTCACCGCCCGCCGCTGGATGCTGTGCTGGCCGGTCAACCTGCTGGCCTGCGCCTTGTATTTCAAGGTTTTCCTCGACGTGCGCCTCTATTCCGACATGGTGCTGCAAGCGTTGTTCGGCGCCGCTATCCTCTATGGCTGGGCCGCATGGACACGGGGCAAGGCGGATAGCGGAGACATCGTCGTCAAGCCGCTGTCACCCTTGGGCGCTGCGGCGGGTCTCGGCGCCGGGGCGGTCGGTGCCGCTGCCATAGGCTGGCTCGCCAGTCGCTACACGGACGCCGCCTTGCCGTGGATGGACGCGGGGCTGAGCAGCTTCAGCCTCGTCGCCCAGTACTGGACGGCGCGGCGGCAGTCGGCCAGCTGGCTGCTGTGGATCGCGGTGGACGTGCTCTACGTCGGCATGTTCGCGTTCAAGGACTTGTGGCTGACGGCGGGGCTCTACGCCGCGATGGTCGCTCTTGCCGTGCTCGGCTACCGGCGCTGGCGGGCAGCGGCGGCACGGCAAGGGCGAGCCGCAGCCTGATAGGCACGCCGTCACCGCCTTGGGCTCGAGATAGGTGCGAAACCTTCTAGCCTAACTTGCGGCCCCAGCTAGGTCGTCCGCGTTCGAACAGGCGCCGCTCTGTCGGGAGCGCTCACGGCCGAAATCACGGTGGCGCATACGAGGTCACCGATGACGTTGAGGGTCGTGCGGCACATATCGAGGAAGCGATCGACGCCGATGATGAGGCCGATGCCTTCGGGCGGCACCCCGACGCTGCCCAGGATCAGGGCGACCACGGGAAGCGATCCTGCAGGAACGCCCGCAGTTCCGATCCCGGCCAGGATGCAGATGACCATCACGTAAAGCTGCTGCCCCAGGCTCAGGTCCACGCCAAAGAACTGTGCGAGGAACAGCACGGTCACGCCCTCGAACATGGCGGTGCCGTTCTGGTTGGCGGTAGCCCCGATCGTCAGCACGAAGCGCGCCACCTTGTTGGGAAGGCGGAGTTCCTCGTCTGCGACGCGCAGCGAGGTGGGCAGAGTGGCGTTGGAACTCGCGGTCGAGAACGCCAACAGGCTGACTTCGCGGGTCGAGCGGAAGAAGGCGATCGGATTCCTGCGCGCAATGAAGGCGAGGAGCAGGGGGTAGACGCCAAACATCTGCAGGCCCAGCGCCAGCAGCACGACCCCCGCGAAGGCCGCGAGCTTGCCCAGCAGGTCCCATCCGAACTGCGCCGAGAGATTGAACATGAAGCAGAAGATCGCGATCGGCGCGAGCTGGATGACGATGCCGATCAGTTTCATCGCAACCTCGAAGACGCCTTCGATGGCATCCTTGAGCGTCTCTGTGCGCGGGCTCTGCACCAGCAGGAGGCCGATGCCGAAGAACAGCGCGAAGAACATGACGGCGAGGATGTCGTTCTCGCTCATCGCGGTGATTACGTTGGAAGGCACCAGCGCCAGCACAGCATCGACGCCGGTGGTCGATTTCGCGGAAGTCTGCAGGATGCTCCCCGCCGAATCCGCGCCCCTGGCAAGCAGTTCCTGCGCTGCCTGCCGGTCCACCCCCTCGCCTGGCCTGAGGATGTTCACGAGGGCGAGGCTGATGGCGACCGCGATCCCCGAGACGATCAGCGTATAGACCAGCGTAGCCACGCCGACCTTTCGCAGCGCGCGGATCTCGCCCATCTCGGCAATGCCGATGACCAGCGCCGAGAACAGCAGCGGCAGCACCAGCATGAACAGCAGGCGCAGGAAAATCTGCCCGATCGGCATCGTCACATATTCGACGAGGGGTGCGATCCAAGCGGCATCGGGCGCAAGCGTGTAGGTCAGCAGCCCCGAGCCGAGCCCGAGCACGAAGCCTGCGAGGATGCGAAGCTGCAGCCGGTTGTGACGCGTGCGACCGGGCGCGCTGTCGGAGGTTTCGCTGGCCTGATCCATGCCTTCGGTCTGTCTCCTGACGTCGCCTGCCTTTTGAGAGACAAAGTCCGAACGCGGCAAACGTTGCCTCAGGCCGGGAACATCACCGGCGGGGTTTCAGGCGTCCAGGGCGGTACGCGAACCATTGCAGCCTCGAACAATGGGGACGCGAGATGGCGAGCGAGCCAGTCCCGCACGTTGAGCGGGGCATTTTCGGCGAACCAGTCCGCATCGACCGCTGCGAACTGTCGGACGAAAGGCATGACCGCTGCGTCGGCCAGTCCGCGCGATGCGCCAGAGAGGTTTGCGGTACGGTCGAGCCGAACATCCAGTTCGCGCAGGAAATCGAGGCCCCCGGCGCGGTGCCGCAAGGGGTCTCCGCCGTGACGCTCGGGGTACTTGTAGCGGTCGAGGTCGTGCTTGAACGGTCCGTCGTTGACGGCGATGAGCGCGGGATCGTCGCGCTCAAGCCAGCCTTCGGGATCGTTTGCGCCCAGCACCCGGCGCATGATGTCGATGCTCTGGTCGATGACTTCGCCCTCCGGCACGACCATCACCGGAACCGTGCCTTTCGGCGATATGGCGAGCATCGCCTCTGGCTTGGCGGAGAGCTTGACTTCCCGCAGTTCGCAGCGCGTCTCGCTCACGATCACCGCGAGCCTCGCCCGCATGGCATAAGGGCAGCGGCGGAAGCTGTAGAGGATCGGAGCGGGCACTGCGTCAGTCGCCGGACATGAGGCGATAGGCGGCGGTCATCAGTCGATCGACGTCTTCCGGGCTCAGCACATATTGCGGCTCGTATTCGAGACCGACGCGCCGCGATCGGCGCCACTCGTCGGCGTAGAGGCCCTTGTCCGGCCCAAACACCGAATGGACATGGCGGGCGAGTTCGGGGCGGCAGTCGGCGGAGCGCGCGAGCCCGAAGATGGCGACGTCCACGACATGGGCGCCGACCATGATCCACAAATGGCCGTTCCATGCGGGCTCACCCCCGACTTCTCCGAAGATTTGCGGGCCATCAAAAGGCCGGCGGTCGCCCTGAACCGGCATGCCGTCGATGCTCAGCGTACCGGCTACCAGGACGACGGGTGCGTCAAGACGGCGTTCGAGTTGCACCGCAAGTGCCGTGCTCAGCAGCATTCCCGAACCGGCTTGCCTCGGGAAGACCTTGAGCAGGTCGGCGGCCGTTGCCGCGATGCGCGCCTGGTCGGCCTCGGTCCATGCGTAAGCCTTGAATGCCTTGGCGGTGGCCCAGCCATGGGTGGCGGCGACGCGCTGGCCAAGTTGGGCGAGGTCTTTCACGGGAGGCATGGCATTCTCGGCAGGAGAGGACGGGGCTTGGCCCATAGGCCAGTCAAGCCGCCCGGCTCAAGCCCGTCCGGCGTAGATCATCCGTCCCTTGCCGAGAAACCGGAAGACATCGTCGAGCTTGTTCTCACCCACCGCGAAACAGCCCTGGCTGCGCCCGAGCTTGCCGTGCGCGCGGATCATGTCGTCATTCGCATACCACGCGCTATGGACCACGACCGCGCGGTCCAGCGCATTGTTGTTGGTCGCATCGAGCCCGATCAGGCGCTGTGACCGGCCATGCTTGCCGACATAGTAGTCATCGGTGAGGAAGGCGCCTTCGCTGGATGCATTGGAACCGAAGGCATTGGAGAACCGCTCGAGGAAGCCCGTATGATGAGGGTCCGAACCCGAACCGTGGGCGACCAGCAGCTTCGACGCCTTGCCGTCGATCACGTCGAGGAAATGCAGGCGCATCTCGGAGGACGGCGCGGAAAAATCGACGATGGCGATCCGGTCGTGGGCCTTGATCAGCTTCGAATGCCGATCGAGCGAGGCGAGCGCCTTGCGCAGCAGTTTGGGATCGACGGTGGAGAATGCCGAACGCGGAGCGGCGGGACGCGCTTCGACCAGCTTCGGCGGTGCCGGAATACGCACGGGCGCTGGCGGCGCCAACGGCCCGAGCGATCTCGAGGTGGACTGCGCCAGCGCGCCGATTCCAACGGCCGCGCTTCCGGCCATGAGCATACGCCTGCTCAATCGGGAGGATTCTTCCGTCATGAGCCCGATATGGGGTTTCTCGAGGAAACTTCAAATCGGACCATATCCGTTACGGATATGCCTTGGGCCATTTTCGCAAGGGCTTTTCAGATCGAGCGGCGCGGATCGCTGCCGTCCCAGGCTGCCGCCGCGTCCTTGATCATGGCAAACAACTCGACCATCGGCGGCAGCGGTGCGATTACCTCGATCAGAGGGCTGAGGCCGTTGCGCGCGGTATCGAGATAGGCGAAGCGCGACAGCGGCAGGCGGCCTTCCAGCAGCACGGGCACGCCGTCCGCCCGTGCCTGTGCCAGCGTGGCCTCGTAGTCATCGATCCAGGTGCCGTAGTGATGCACGCCGCTTTTGCCGCTTTCCAGGAAATCGCGGTAGGTGGACGGCGCCGCGCCGGGCTGGATCAGTTCGATCATCGTGTCGCCGCTGTAGCTGATCGAGACGCCGCCGAAGATCGGTTCGTCCAGCGATGCAGGGCTGTCGGCGACGGAAAGTTCCTCGAAGGGAAGGGGGATCGGGAAGTCGTAGAACGGTCCGACTCCCATCGATTTCGTCCAGTGCTCGACCGCTTCGTCGATGTCGGGGACGACGTAGGCGATCTGGAAAATCCTGCCATAGATGCGGCTCATCTCCGTCACTCTCCCGCTATGCCGCGTTCCCGCGTCCGGTCGGCACGGGTGATCGCGATCCTTCTTGAAAAACATTCATGACTGTTTTCTACTGAATGTCCACCCCGAGGGTGAGTCGGACATGAGAGACGGCCGCCCGGTGGATCCCAGAGGAGAGGGATGACCATGATGAAGCTCGATTTCGACGACTGGAACATCCATGTCGGCACGCCGCATCCGTTCAACGCGCGGGTGTCGCCCGCGATCGACAACGGCACCGGGCGACCCGACCCGCGCCGCTACCACGACCGCGCCTTCATGCGCGAGGAGTGGGAGAAGGTCTTCGCCAGGAGCTGGCTGCTGGCCGGGCCTGCATCCGACATTCCGGAGTCGGGGGACTTCTTCACTTTCGATGTCGGTCCCGAGAGTTTTATCGTCGTGCGCGGCGACGACGGCGCGATCCATGCGCACTACAACGTCTGCCCTCACCGTGGCAGCCGCCTCGTGACCTCGGACTTCGGCTCGCTCGACCGCTTCACCTGCCCGTTCCATTCGTGGAAGTTCGACCTCGAGGGCCGCAACGTCGCGGTGACCGATCCGGAGACGTTCCGGCCCGAAGTCCTGTGCCATGACCGCAATCTCACTTCGGTACGCTGCGAGGTGGCGGTGGGGCTGGTGTTCATCTGCATGGACCCGCAGGTCGAGCCGCTGAAGCAATGGCTGGCGCCGATCCTGCCGCATCTGGAACTCTACGACATCGATCGGATGTACGTGGTGCAGCACCGCCGCTCCGACTGGGGCGCGAACTGGAAGGGCGGGGTGGATGCCTTCGCCGAGATCTACCACCTCCATGCCGTCCACCCGCAGACGCAGTGCCTGATGGACGACCGCACCCAGATCGACCTCTGGCCGGGCGGCCTCTCACGCCAGTTCGTGCCCTTCGCGCAGCCCGCCGCGCGCTATGGGGATCAGGAGACGGTGAACCCCGGCATCCAGTCGATGCTGCGCGACGCCGGGATCGATCCCGAGACGTACGACGGCACCGCCGCCGAGACCCGCCGCGCGGTGCAGCAGGCCAAGCGCCGCCGTTCGGCAGACCTCGGGCTCGGCTATGAGCGGTTCAGCGACAGCCAGCTCAGCGATTCCGTGGTCTATGGTCTGTTCCCCAATGCCCAGATCGGCTGCCATCCGGAGGCGATCTTCCTCCATCGCTTCCTGCCGCATGCCAGCGATCCGAACCAGTTCACGTACGACACCTGTATCCTCTATCGCCACGTCGACGCGCCCGGTTACAGCGCTCCGGCGTGGATGGGGCTGGGCGAGGACACCGACCTTTCCGGCGCCACCCGGCCCGAGATCGTCCACACGGGCCTCGGCGAGCCGCCGGGGCTTGGCGAAGTGCTGGACCAGGACTCTGATCTCCTGCCCATCGTGCAGGCGGGCGCCCGCTCGCGTGGTTTCCGGGGGCCGCTGTGGAGCGAGCAGGAAGGCCGCCTGCGCCACTTCCACGCCGAACTCGACCGCCGGATGGAGGCAGGCGCATGAACTACGATCCGCGCAGCTGGACCGTCCACAAGGGCTCCGATCATCCGTTCGACCAGCCCGCCCCGGCGATCGACAACGGCACCGAGCGGCCTGATCCCGCGCGCTACACCTCGCCCGAATTCTTCGCCCGCGAATGGGATGAGGTCTTCGCCCGCACCTGGCTGCTCGCCGCGCCGTCCAGCGATATTCCCGAGCCCGGCGACTGGGTGAAGTTCGATACCGGACCAGAGAGTTTCATCGTCGTGCGGCAGGCGGACGGCTCGGTCGCGGCGCACTACAACGTGTGCCCGCACCGGGGCAGCCGCCTCGTCACCGGAGAGATGGGCAGCCAGGACAGTTTCACCTGTCCGTTTCACTCGTGGCGTTATGGGATCGACGGGCACAACCAGAAGGTGACCGACGCCGAGACCTTCCGTCCCGAAGTGCTCTGCCATGGCACCGACCTGACCTCGGTTCGCGCGGAGGAAGCGGCGGGCCTCGTGTTCATCAACATGGACGAGGGCGCGCGGCCGCTGGCCGAGTTCCTCGCACCGATCCTGCCGATGCTGGAGACTTACGGCATGGACCGGATGCACGTCGTCCAGCATCGCCGGTCGGACTGGGCGGCGAACTGGAAGGGCGGGATCGACGCTTTCTACGAGAGCTATCACCTCCACGCGATCCATCCGCAAACGATGGGGGTGATTGACGACCGTACGCACATCGACCTCTTCCCGCACGGCCTTTCTCGCCAGTTCGTGCCGATGGCCCAGCCCAACTCGCACTTCCCGGATCAGGAGAGGATCAATCCCGGCATCGCCATGCTGCTGGCCGACGCGGGCGTCGATCCCGGCAGCTTTACCGGCACCGCCATGGAAAGCCGCGCCGCGGTGGCCCATGCCAAGCGCGAAAGGGCGGCGCGGATCGGGCTGGACTACTCGCACTTCTCCGATGCGCAACTGACCGATGCGACGATCTTCGGGATATTTCCCAATACCCAGATCGGCTGCCACCCCGAAGCGGTGTTCCTCCATCGCTTCAAGCCGCACGCCGGCGATCCGGAGCAGTTCACCTACGAAACCACCATCCTCTATCGCCACGTCGATGCCCCTGGCTACGGTGCGCCGGGCTGGATGGGGCTGGGCGCGGAGGTCGACGTGACGGGCGCGACGCGGCCCGAGGTGGTCCATACCGGGCTCGGCGAACCGCCGGGTATGGGCGAGGTTCTGGATCAGGACTCCGACCTGCTGCCGATCGTTCAGGCGGGCGCGCGTTCGCGGGGATTCCGTGGCCCGCTCTGGGGCGAGCAGGAAGCCCGGCTGAGGCATTTCCACGTCGAACTGGACCGTTGGCTGAAAGGTTAGATAGCACAAATGTTCCGGTTATGATCCTCTGACGGATTGACACCCGGCGCCGCGGCGGCAAGGAGGCGCGGATGGAACAGCCTCTCTATCGCCGCACGATGCCGTCGCCGGTGGGCGAACTCACGCTGGTGGGCGGCGACGCCGGGCTGGTCGCGGTGTTGTGGGAGAATGATCGGCCGGACCGGGTTCCCCTTGGTCCGCTGATCGACGAAGAACATCCGGTTCTAGCGGCCACGCAGACACAGCTGCGCGAATACTTCGCGGACGGGCGACGCGTGTTTGACCTGCCGCTGGATTTCCGGGGCACGGAGTTCCAGCGCAAGGTCTGGGCCGCGCTGCTGGAAATTCCCTTCGGCGAAACGCGAAGCTATGGCGAGATCGCGCGCGGGTTCGGCACTCCGGGTGCAAGCCGCGCGGTCGGCGCGGCGAACGGGCGCAATCCGATCTCGATCATCGCGCCGTGCCACCGGGTAATCGGCAAGAGCGGCAACCTCACCGGTTTCGCCGGCGGCATCGAGGCGAAAGCCTGGCTGCTGGCGATGGAGGAAGGGCAGCCGCTCCTGCTCTGACCGGTCAGAACGGCCTGATCGTCACGCCGTTGTCGATGACAAGCTCCGCGCCGGTGATGAAGCGGGATTCGTCCGAGGCGAGGAACAGCACCAGCGCCGCCACGTCCTTGGGATGGCCCGGCGTGCCGGGAGGCAGGACGCCGTCCGGGATTTCCTTCGGCTTGTCGAGGCGGCCTTCGGCGGTCTGCACCATCGGCGTCTCGATCGCGCCGGGATGCACCGAGTTGCAGCGGATCTTGTAGCCCTTTTCCTGGCACATCACCGCGACCGACTTGGTCATCGCCCGCACCGCGCCCTTGGCGGCGGAATAAGCGAAGAAGATCGGATAGCCGAGCAGGGCGCCGGTCGAACTCATGTTGACGATGGAGCCGCCGCTCCCCTTGTTCATCAGCGGAATCGCATGCTTGCAGCCCAGGAACACGCCGTCGGTCATGATCGCGCTGACCCAGCGGAACTGTTCGAGCGTGGTATCCTCGACATCGGCGCTGAGCACCACGCCTGCGTTGTTCACCAGCACGTCGAGTCTGCCGAAGCGCGCCTCGATCTCCTGCATGACGGCGATCCACTGCCCTTCGTCCGCCACGTCGAGCGCCATCGCCAGCGCGCCGCCACCGATGCGGTCGGCTACGGCGAGCGCGGTCTCCAGCTTCACGTCGGTGACGACCACGGTGGCGCCTTCACGGGCGAGCGCCTCGCAGTCCGCCGCTCCCAGCCCCGAGCCGCCGCCGGTGACCAGCGCGACTTTGCCTTCAACCCGGCCCATGTCTCTCTCCATCCGTTGTTTTCTAAAAACAGAGCAGTCATTCCCGTGAAGGCGGGAACCCATCTCCTGACGGTGCCTGTTGCACGCTCATCAGTTGGGTCCCCGCCTTCGCGGGGATGACGGGAAGAGGGAGCAGGGCTACGCCGCCCCGTCCTCGCTGAAATATTCCGGCATTCCGGCGGGCCAGATAACGCCCCACTGGGCCTGCCCGCCGTCCATGATGATGAGGTCGCCATTGATGAACCGCGCCGCCGGGGAGGCCAGGTAGGCGATCGCCTCGGCCACGTCCCAGGCGTTGCCGCGCATCCGCATCGGGTTGGCCTTGTGGAAGCGCTTGAGCGCTTCCTCCGGGTACATGCGGAAGCCCTCGGTCTCGATCACGCCGGGGCCGATGCAGTTGACGCGGATGTTCCACTGCGACCACTCGGTGGCAAGCGTCTTGGACAGGTAGATCACCCCCGCGCGCGCCGCGCAGGTGTGCGCCGCCTGCGGCATGCCGCGCTCGACGTTGGCGACGATGTTGACGATGTTGCCCGGCTTGCCGTCCTCGCGCCAGCGCTTGGCGGCTTCCTGCATCATCCACCATGTCCCGTTGAGGTTGGTGTCGATCACCGCCAGCCAGCCCTTGCGGGTGAAGTCTATGGCGTCCTGCGGGAACTGCCCGCCCGCGTTGTTGACCAGCGTATCGAGCCCGCCGAAGTGGTCATGGACCGTGCCGATCAGCGCCTCGACGCCTTCGGGATCGCGGATGTTGGTCGATACGGCGAGGACTTCGTTGCCGACCTCTTCGCGCACGAGGTCCACGGTGGTCTGCAGCTTGTCCAGGTCGCGCCCGCAGATCGCGACGTTGGCGCCCAGCCTGGCCGCCAGGAACGCCGCCGCCTTGCCCATGCCGCTGCCCGCGCCCGTGATCAGCACTGTCTGCCCGGCGAGCATGTCGTCACGGTAGATCGTGGACTGCTGGCGCAGCGCCTCTTCGTCAAGGCCGCGCGCCGGACGGTCCGGGCCATCGTCTTCGGGGCGGAACACTTTCGCGGTGTAGTTGCTGGGCGCGTTCAAATCTCTTGTCCTCACGAATCGGGACAGAGGCCGACTTACGCCGCGTTGATCCTCTGCCCGCCACCACGGTAGCGGCGGGCGATCAAAAAGACAAACAAGATTGTTTTTACGAGACGGCGACGCCCTTGTGCCACGGCATCAGCGCGCGGATCTGGTTCTCAAGATGGGTCAGCATGGCCGGGACCTTGGCCTTGTCCATCGCGCCGGTTTGCACCGCGATGGCCATGCCTTCGAGGATCGTCTGGGACAGGTTCATGGCCATGTCGAACTGGGCCGGAGCATCGCGCCATTCGGGGAAAAGAGCATCAGCCTGCGCGTTGAAGCGTTCGCGGAATTCCTCCTGCAGCGGGAAGAGGATCGCGCCGAGGTCCTTGTCGGTGCGCGCCGCCACGGCAAGTTCGTGGAAGGCGATGAACGCGGGTTTCTGGACCTGCGCCCAGTAGACTTCCACCAGCGTATCGACGTCGTGCTCCTCCGGCTTCTCGGCGGCGCGGCGGAAAGCGCGCAGGCGCTTTTCGTGCAGTTCGATGATCGTCGCCTTGATGAGCGCGGCGCCGTTCTCGAAGTGATGCATCATCGCTCCGCGAGACAGGCCCGCCTCCTCGGCCACGCGCGGCGTCGTGGTGTTGGCGTAGCCGTGCTTGACGAGGCAGCGCACCGTCGCCTCGATCAGCCGCCCCCGCGTCTGTGCCGCCTTGGTCGCCTGCAGGGTCGTGCCGCCATTCTTTGCGGGAGACGCCTTGGGAGCGGCGGGCTTTGCAGTGCGGGTGGTGCGCGTGCGCGAAAGAGCCATGTGATTCGCCTGGAAAATGCTGTCGGCAGTGATTGCGGATTCAATCCGCTTACGCTCTGGACCGCCCGTTAGGCAAGCACCCGAAGGCCCCGGATCGCGGCCATTCCTGCGGATATCGCCCCGCTGGCATCACCTTGCCACCCCTGTAAACAAAACAGACATGACTGATTGTATTTTTCCCGCCGCTTGATAAGCTGGCGTCAAACACAGTTCGCATGATCGGGCGCTTTGCCGCGCGATCTGATAAGAGCACAGGACATGGGAGAGCGGGAATGGGCGATAGGCCAATCCTGACTATGGGCGAGATGGTGCGATCCTCGGCAGGCAAGTTCGGGGACCGCGATGCGATCGTACTGCCGGACCGGCGGCTGACGTATACCGAACTGAACGAGGCGGCGCGCAACTGGGCGCGGGCGTTCGTGGCGATGGGCGTGAAGCCCGGCGACAACGTCGGTCTGCTGCTGCCGACTTGCGTGGACTTCATCACAGCGTTCTACGGCATCACTATGACGGGCGCCGTCGCGGTGCCGGTCAACGCGCGGTATCAGGCGAGCGAACTGGGCTTCGTCGCCGCCGACGCCGATCTCGTGACGATCATTACCATCGGCAAAGTCGCCGACGGTCTCGATTTCAGCGCGCGTCTCGAAGCGGCGCTGCCCTCGCTGACGCAGGCGGAGGATCCCTGGGCGCTTGCCTTGCCCGAGGCGCCCCGCCTGCGCAGCATCGTGTGCCTGGACGACCGGTGCGCGCCTTACCTTGTTTCCGCCCGCGCGGCGCTGGGGGCGGGGCTGGAGACGCCCGAGGCCGAAGTGGATGCGCGGATCGACGCCGTCTCGCCGCAGGATACGGCGATGATCCTCTATACTTCGGGCACCACGGCCAATCCCAAGGGCGCGATGATCAGCCACCGCGCGCAAGTGGCGAACAGCCGCAATCTCGGTGTGCGCTACGAATGCACCGGCGAGGACAAGGTCTGGTCGCCGCTGCCGATCTTCCACATCGCCGGCATCCTGCCGATGACGATGATCCTCGACCTTGGCGGCGTCTACATGACGATCCCGCGCTTCGATGCCGGGGTGGGGCTGGCGATGCTGGGCAAGGAGGGCGCGACGATCGCCTATCCCAGCTTCGTCACGATCATGCAGGACCTCATCACCCACCCGACCTTCAAGGATACCGACCTGTCGAAGCTGCGGGTGATGAACTCCAACTTCGCGGTCCAGCCCGAATGGATCAAACTGGCGGTCGCCGAGGCCATGCCGCACACCATCCAGGTCGGCACGTACGGGCTGACGGAAGGCGCGGGCACCGTCTCCACCAGCCGTCTTTCCGACAGCTATGACGTGCGCACCGGCCGCTGCGGGGTGCCGCTCGACGAGTGGAATGTCCGCATCGTCGATCCAGAAACCGGCGAGGATTGCGGGCCGGGAGAGCAGGGCGAGATCGTGCTGGGCGGCCCGAACATCCTCAAGGGCTACTACAACGCCCCCGAAAAGACCGCCGAGGCCATCCGGGGCGGCTGGTTCTTCTCCGGCGACATCGGCTCGATCGACGCGGACGGCAACGTCATGTTCCATGGCCGCACCAAGGACATGCTCAAAGTCGGCGGCGAGAACGTCGCGGCGGCGGAGATCGAGGCCATGCTGCAGACTCATCCGGCGGTGAAGCTGGCGCAGGTCGTCAGCCTGCCGGACGACCGCTACGCCGAAGTCCCTGCCGCCTTCGTCGAACTCGCCGAGGGCGAGAGCGCCAGCGAGCAGCAACTGATCGACCACTGCAAGGGCCGCATCGCCAGCTTCAAGATCCCGCGTCATGTGCGCTTCGTCGCGGAGTGGCCGATGTCGACCTCCAAGATCCAGAAGTTCCGCCTGCGCGAAGGGCTGATCGCGGAGTTGCAGGCGGTTTGACGAAGGGCGTTAGCCCACCGCTCGTCATTGCGAGCGCAGCGAAGCAATCCAAGGCGGGTTACGCGGCCCTGGATTGCTTCGTCGGCTTCGCCGCCTCGCAATGACGTTGGGGAGAGGGGCATAGCTATCGCAATAAAAAAGGCAGTCGTGATTGTCTTTTTTATTGCATCGTCCGGGGCGAGGGGCTTACAGTCCTCTCAAGACTTCAAGGCCGCACTCCGACTCCGCGGCCATACGGAACAAGGAAGAAGCGAATGGATCTGGGACTGGCGGGCAAGAAGGCGATCCTCGTCGGCGCGGCGCGCGGCATCGGCTACTCGGTGGCCGAAGTCCTGGCGCGCGAGGGCTGCGACATCGCGCTCACCGCGCGCAGCGAGGATAGCGTCAAGGACGCCGTCGCCAACCTCTCGAAGTACGGCACCAAAGTCGTCGGCAAGGCCGTCAACGCCAAGCAGCCCGAGGAATACAAGGCCTGGATCGACTGGGCGATCGAAGCGCTCGACGGCGTCGATATCCTCGTGCCGTTCACCTCGGCCGGCGGCGGCATGGGCAGCGAGAAGTATTGGTACAACGCCTTCGAGACCGACGTGATGGGCGTGGTCCGCGCGGTCGAGGGCGTGATCGAAAAGATGACCGAGCAGCAGCGCGGCGCAATCGTCCTGCTCGGCTCGACTTCGGTGGGCGAGGCGATGGGCGGTCCGCAGGCCTACAACGCGATGAAGGCCAGCCTCGTCACCTGGGGCAAGCAGCTGGCGCTGTGGCACGGCAAGAACGGCATCCGCGTCAACGTCGTCTCCCCTGGTCCGATCGAGTTCGAGGGCGGCAACTGGGACATGATCAAGGGCACGATGGAGAAGTTCTACGCTTCCCAGCTTCGCCAGCAGCCTTCGGGCCGCCTCGGCCGACCGGAGGAAGTGGCCAAGGCCATCGCCTTCCTCGCCAGCGACGCTGCCAGCTGGTGCAACGGGTCGCACCTCGTCGTCGACGGGGGCTTCACCAACAGGACGCACTTCTGATGAAGCCGCATGTCATGGGCTGGGACCGGGCGTCGATGGACGTCAAGCGCGTCGTCGACGTGTTTCGCGTCGATCCCGAGTCCGTGGGCAACGGCACCCCGACGGAGCGTGCGCCCGATCCGGAGCTGGGCACCGACATAATCCCGGCCGCGCGCTACTACTCGCCCGATTTCATGAAGCTGGAGTGGGAGCGCGTCTGGACCAAGGTGTGGCTGCTCGGCGGCCGCTCCGACGACCTGAAGGAACCGGGCGACTATATCTGCACTGATATCGGCAAGGAATCCGTGCTGATCGTGCGTCAGGCCGACGGCTCGATCCGCGCCTTCCCGAACCTGTGCCTCCATCGCGGCAACCGCCTGCGTCCCGAGGGGCGCGGCAATGCCGAGAAGTTCCAGTGCATGTATCACCACTGGACTTACGGCCTCGACGGCAAGCTCGAGCATATCCCGGACTTGTGCACCTTCGTGCAGGGCGGCCCGGACGGCATGAAGCTGACGCCGCTGCCCTGTGTCGAGTGGAACAGCTTCGTATGGTTCTCGCTCGATCCGAAGGTCGAGCCGTTCGACGACTTCATCGATCCGCTGAAGCGCCACCTCGAACCCTATCATCCCGAGCGGATGGCGTGGATGCGCGACATCACCGTCGAGTGGGACTGCAACTGGAAAACTTCGGTCGATGCCTTCAGCGAGACTTACCACGTCCAGGGCATCCACCCGCAGCTCAAGTGGTATCTCGACGACGTCAACGTCCAGATCGACTGCTACGGCAAGCACAACCGCTACCTGATCCCCTTCGCGGCGATATCCCCGCGTGTGGCGATGCCGAGCCAGATCCCGCCCGCGATCCACGAGATCATGGTGCATGCGGGGATGGACCCGGCAGAATACGAAGGCCGCGTCTCCGACATCCGCCGCGACGTGCAACTGTTCAAGCGCGAGCATGGCGCGGCGCAGGGCAAGGACTATTCCGAACTCAATGACGAGCAACTGACCGACGACTACCACTACACGATCTTCCCGAACGTGTCGGTGAACGTCCACGCGGACGACGTCATGCTGTTCCGTCAGCGCCCGCACGCCACCGACCCGAACAAGATGTACTACGACATCTGGATGTTCGGCCTCGTCCCCGAGGGTGAGGAATGGCCGGAGCGGGTCCGCCATCAGCGCTTCAAACACGGCGACAAGACCATCGGTCAGGTGCTCGATCAGGATGCCTTCAACCTGCCGACGGTGCAGACGGGCATGCAGTCGGACTTCTTCCCCGGCCTGCACATCGGCGATCAGGAACTGCGCATCCGCCACTTCCACAAGGTGCTGGACGACTACATCTACACGCACGGGAAGGGGCCGGATGACTTGTGACAAGGACGTCGTCCCGGACTTGATCCGGGACCGCTGGCCGAGCGTCACCCAACCCTCGGCAGAGCGCGCCTAAAGACAGCCACCGGTCCCGGATCAAGTTCGGGACGACGATTTAAGAACACCAACGGGAGCAGCGGCGATGCAACTGAACCGCGACGAACTGCTGGGCGCCTATCGCCGGATGAAGACCATCCGCGAATTCGAGGAACGCCTGCACGAAGAGATCAAGACCGGCGAGATCGGCGGCTTCACGCACCTCTACGCCGGGCAGGAAGCGGTTGCCGTGGGCATCTGCGATCAGCTGACCGTGGACGACAAGATCGTCTCCACCCATCGCGGCCATGGCCACTGCATCGCCAAGGGTTGCGACGTGAAGGGCATGATGAAGGAGATCTACGGCCGCGCCGGAGGGCTCTGCAAGGGCCGCGCGGGCTCGATGCACATCGCCGACCTCGACGTCGGGATGCTGGGCGCCAACGGCATCGTCGGCGGCGGTGCACCGCAGGCGGTGGGCGCCGCGATCGCCGCGCGCATCGACGGCAAGGGCAGGGTGGGCGTGACTTTCTCGGGCGACGGCGCCTGCAACCAGGGCACCACTTTCGAGGCGATGAACCTGGCCGTCGTTACCAAGGTTCCGGCGATCTTCGTCTTCGAGAACAACCACTATTCCGAGCATACCGGCGATGCCTACGCCGTGGGCACCAGCAAGGACATCGCCAGCCGTGCCGAGGGCTTCGGGATGAAGGCCTGGCGGGCCAATGGCTGCGACTTCTTCGAGACTTATGCGGCCTTCACCGAGCTGCTCGAATATGTCCGCGCCGGTAACGGCCCCGCCGCGATCGAGCTGGATACCGAGCGCTACTACGGCCACTTCGAAGGCGATCCGCAGCGCTATCGCGGCAAGGGCGAACTCGATCGCATCCGTGCCGAGCGGGACTGCCTCAGGGCCTTCCGCGCGCGCGTGACCGGCGCCGCGCTGCTGACCGATGAGGATCTCGATGCGGTCGACGCCGAAGTGCTCGCCCTGATCGAGGAAGCCGTGGCCGAGGCGCGTGCCGACGAGCAGCCCGATCCCGCCACCGTCGCCGACGACGTCTACGTCGAATATTACTGAGGACCAGCGAATGGCCATCATGAACATCCGCGAGGCAATCGTCTCGACGCTGAACGCGGAAATGGAACGCGATTCCGACATCATTCTGCTGGGCGAGGACGTGGTGGGCGGCAACGGCACCGCCGGCGGCCCCGAGGCGATCGGCGGCATCTGGGGCACCAGCCCGGGCCTCTGGAAGAAATTCGGCCCCGAGCGCGTGATCGACACGCCCATCAGCGAAAGCGCCATCATCGGCGCGGCGGCGGGCGCGGCGCTTTCGGGCAAGCGGCCGGTGGCTGAACTGATGTTCGCGGACTTCGTGGGCGTCAGCCTCGACCAGATCTGGAACCAGATGGCCAAGTTCCGCTACATGTTCGGCGGCAAGACCAAGTGCCCCGCCGTGGTGCGGCTGGTCTATGGCGCCGGGATGCAGACGGCGGCGCAGCACAGCCAGTCGGTCTATGCGATGCTGACGGCGATGCCCGGCCTCAAGGTGGTGCTGCCCACCACCCCGGCCGACGCCAAGGGCCTGCTGACCGAAGCCCTGCGCGGCGACGATCCGGTGATGTTCTTCGAACACAAGACGCTTTACGGCGTGAAGGGCGAAGTGCCCGAGGGCGACCACCGCCAGCGCTTCGGCGAAGCGCGCGTGGTGCGCGAGGGTGGCGACGTCACCGTGGTCGCCTGCGGGCGCATGGTGAACTTTTCCGAAAAAGCGGCGGATGCAGTGGCGAAGGACGGCGTCGGTATCGACCTGCTGGACCTGCGCACCACCAGTCCGCTCGACGAGGACGCGATCCTGGAATCGGTGGAGCAGACCGGCCGCCTCGTCGTGGTGGACGAAAGCCCGCCGCGTTGCAGCCTGGCGGCCGATATCGCCGCGATGGTGACCGAGCGCGCCTTCACGAGCCTGAAAGCCCCGCCCGCGATGGTGACCGCGCCGCATAGCCCGATCCCCTTCGCCCGCAATCTGGAGCGTGCCTGGGTGCCTTCGCCGCAGAAGATCGAGGAAGCGGTTCGCCGCGTCCTCGCCTTCCGCTGAGGGGAGGGCACATGGCAAAGCTCACGCCCTTCACGATGCCCAAGTGGGGCATCGAAATGGCCGAAGGCACGATCGCCGACTGGATGGTGGCCGAGAATGCCCCGTTCGAACGCGGCGCCGTGCTCACGCTCGTCGAGACCGACAAGATCACCAACGAGATCGAGGCGGACAAGGACGGCCGCTTCGTGCGTATCCTTGCCGAAGCCGGGCAGACTTATCCGGTCGGCGCGCTGCTGGCGGTGCTGAGCGACGGTGGCGAAGCCAGCGCGGCCGAGATCGACGCGGTGATCGCGGCGTTCAGGCCGTCCGAGAGCGGCTTCGGCCCGGACGGAGACGATGCGTCAGGTCCGGCCCCGGCCGCGCCTGCCGTCGAACCGGAAAAGCCCGCTGCACCGCCGGTCCCCGAGGGCCTTGCCATCAGCCCCGCCGCGCTGGCGGAGGCGCAGCGCCTCGGCGTCGATCTCGCCACCGTCACCGGCACTGGCAGGGGCCGCCGCATCTTCGCGCAGGACGTGCATCAGGCCGCGCGGCCCGAAGCGAAGCCGCAGCTTGTCGGCGTGTTCGCGGCGACGCCGGACAGCCCGGTCCTCTCCACCCCCGTCGCGCGGCGTCTCGGCGCGCTGCACGGGTTGGACCTCGCCACGATCAAGGGCTCCGGCGCGCGCGGCAAAGTGCGGCGTGACGACGTGCTGGCGATCGTCCAGCAGGCCGCCCCGACACCCGCGCCCGCCAGCGCGGCCCCGGCACCTGTCGCAGCAGCGCCCGCACCGCGTCCGGCATCGGGCAATGTCGATGTCATGCCGATGTCCTCGATGCGCCGGACCATCGCGCGCAGGCTGACCGAGGCCAAGCAGCAGATCCCGCACTTCTACGTGCGCCGCCGCGTCCGCGCTGACCGGCTGCTGGCCCTGCGCGCCTCGCTCGGCCCGGACAAGCCCAGCGTCAACGACTTCATCGTCAAGGCCTGCGCTCTGGCATTGATGGAAATCCCGGCCGTCAACGTGCAGGTCCACGGCAACGACATCCACCGCTTCGGTTCGGCCGATGTTGCGGTGGCGGTGGCGACCGACAAGGGCCTCGTCACCCCGATCGTCTTCGGGGCCGACGACCTTTCGGTGGCCGCAATCGGCGCGGTGATGAAGGGCTTGGCCCAGCGCGCCCGCAGCGGCAAGCTGAAGCCGGAGGAATTCACCGGCGGCAGCTTCTCGCTTTCCAACCTCGGCGGGTTCGGGGTCGAACAGTTCGACGCCATCATCAATCCGCCGCAGGGCGCGATACTGGCGGTCGGCACTGCCCGACCCGAGCCCATCGACGACGACGGCGCGATCCGCATCGTGCCGGTGCTGCACCTTTCGCTCTCGTGCGACCACCGCGCGATCGACGGGGCCGACGGCGGCCGCTTCATGGCCGCGCTCGCGAACCTCATCGAACAGCCCCATTTGCTCTGACGGAAAAGAAACGATGAACTTCAAGCTGACCGAAGACCAGCTCCAACTGCAGGAAGCCGCCCGCACCTTCGCCCGCGCCGAACTGCCCGCCATCGCTGCCGAGCTGGAGCGCGACAACAAGCCGCCGAGCCGCGCACTGGTCAAGCGCTATGCCGAGATGGGCTTCCTGGGCATCAACGTGTCGAGCGATCTCGGTGGCCTCGGCCTCGGCAACATCGAGGCGCTGATCGTGCTGGAGGAATTCGGCAAGATTTCCTCGGCGGTCGGCTTTCCGATCTTCGAAAGCTCGGTCGGACCGGTGCGCGCGATCGAGCACTTTGCGTCCGACACGCTGAAGAAGCGCGTGGTTCCCGCCGTCTGCTCGGGTGACATGGTGGTGGCGGTCTCCATGTCCGAACCGGACGCGGGCAGCGCGCTGACCGACCTCAAGACCAAGGGCGTGGTCAAGGGCGACAAGCTCATCATCAACGGCACCAAGCGCTGGTGCTCGGGCGGCGGCCACTCGGACGCCTATGTCGTCTACTGCCGTCTTTCGGACGATCCGGGCGCCAAGGGCATCGGTGCGGTGCTGGTGGAAAAGGACGCGCCGGGCATCTCGTTCGGCCCGAACGAGGAGCTGATGGGGTTCCGCGGCGTGCCGTCGTCGGACATCAATTTCGACGATTGCGAAGTGCCGCTCGACAATATCATCGTGCAGGCCGGCGGCGGCTTCAAGAAGCTGATGGAAGCCTTCGACCTCGAACGCTGCGGCAATGCCACGATGTCGCTGGCGCAGGCCTCGGGCGCGCTGGAGGACGTCAGCGTCTACGTTCAGGAGCGCAAGCAGTTCGGCAAGCCCATCGCCGAATTCCAGGCGGTGCAGATCAAGCTCGCCGAGATGCAGATGAAGATCGAGGCCGCCCGCCTGCTGATCTGGCGCGCCGCCTCGCTGGCCGAGGATGGCCTGCCTTCGGTGCTGCACAGCTCCACCGGCAAGTGCTTCGCCAACACCATCGCGCGCGAGGTGACGGGCGATGCGATGCAGCTGATGGGGGCTTACGGCTACTCGAAGGAGTTCCCGATGGAGCGCCGCCTGCGGGACTCGTGGGGTTGGGGCATCGCGGGCGGGGCGATCGATATCCAGAAGGTCAATATCGCCGGGGCCATGCTCGGGCGGCGGTTCGATCAGCGGCGGTAGGTGGCGGAGGGGGCTTCGACAAGCTCAGCCTGAGCGGGACCTGAAAAACTGCTCTCCACACCGCTCAGGCTGAGCTTGTCGAAGCCCCCTCGGTTACAGAGCCATGAGGGGGTGGCCCGGCACCCGCGTTTCTAGCGCGCGGTGCCGGCCATCCGCTCCCTCGCGCCGCGCGTGTACACCAGGTTGATGCTGGTGAACGTCACCGCCTCGGTCCCGTCTTCCAGCACGACGGCGTAGCGTGTCATCGCCGTGCCGCGATCGGTGCGGGTCTTGGAGGGTTCGAGGCTCACGATCTCGCTGGTGACGTGGATCGTGTCCCCGGCCCGGATCGCGCGCTTCAGGCGCAGTTCGTCCCAGCCCACGCCGCAGACCCAGTCGATGTCCCAGTTTATCTCGTGGTCCATCTGCCGCCACAGCGCGAGGACGTGGATGCCGCTCGCCACCACTTCGCCGAAGACCGACTGCGCGGCGCTTTCCGGGTCGGTGTGGAACCATTGCGGATCGTACTTGCGTGCGAACTCCAGCATTTCTTCCTGCGTCACCGTGCGCGAGGAGGAGCGGCGGAACTCGCCGAGTTCCAGATCCTCGAAGGTGCGGTGCGGTTTTGCGGGAGTGAACAGCTCGGTCACAACTTTCCTTCGCGTTTCTGGTCTAGCATCCGCGCGAGGCCCTGCTGGCTGACGGTGGCGACGAGGGTGCCGTCGCGGCGGAAGATGTTGCCCCGGCCGAGCGCCAGCGCGTCGGTCGCGGCGGGGCTGTCCATCGCGTAGAGCATCCATTCGTCCACGCGGAAGTCATCATGAAACCAGATCGCGTGGTCGAGGCTGCTGCTCTGCAGGAAGTCGTTGGCCCAGCCGATGCCCAGCGGCCCCAGCGCCGTGTGGAAGATGTGCAGGTCCGAGGCATAGGCGAGCAGGCGCTGGTGGACGTCGAGCGGGCCGTCGATCGTGTCGTTCAGGCGGAACCAGAAGCTGCGCGTCGCCGGGCGAACGTCGCGCTCGTCGAACGGGAACATGCCGATCGGGCGCCAGTCGATCTGCTGGCGGCGACGCCAGAAGGGACGGTGGCGTTCGGGCAGGCGATCGCCGTATTGCGCCACCAGTTCGGCGAGGCTGGTCAAGCCTTCGGGCTCCGGCACGTCGGGCATCGGGAAGCCGTGGCGGCCGGAAGGCTCGGGCGCCTTGAAGGAGGCCATCAGGTTGAGGATCGGCGCGCCGTCCTGCGTCATGCGTACGGTGCGGTTGGCGAACGTGCGCCCATCGCTTTCGCGCGTTACGGCGAATTCCACCGGACGGTCGATCAGGCCGGGCTGGAGAAAATAGGCGTGGAGGCTGTGCGCGACCTTGTCCTGCGGCACCGTCAGTCGCGCGGCGGCAAGGCATTGCGACAGCGCCATGCCGCCGTAGAGGCGCAGGAGATCGCTCGGGACCGGCGCCACGCGGTAGTGGTCGGGGGCGATTTTCTCGAAAGCATAGGCGAGGCGGCGTTCGAGTTCCGGGTCATCGATGTAGGGATTGGTATCGGGCAAGCAGTGCATCCAATTTCGTCGTCCCGGACTTGTTCGGGGACCGTGGGCGTGTGACGCGGGGGCTTCGACAGGCTCAGCCTGAGCGGAATTATAGGTTATTACACGACCTCCGCTCACCCTGAGCTTGTCGAAGGGTCTCAGCTGAGCTTGTCGAAGCCCCCTCTGCCAGCACTGATCTAAAGACCGCCAGCGGTCCCGGATCAAGTCCGGGACGACGTGGCGATCACGCCGCAGCCTCAGTTACCGCCAGTTTTTCGAACCCGAACCCGCAGTCCGGATCGACGATCTGCAGCAGTTCCACCACGTTGCCGTCGCAGTCCTTGCCGTAAGTGGCACGGGTCGCCGCCGAGCCGCCGGGCTCGCAGTTGAACTCCATGCCCAGCGCGGTGAGCCGCTCGTATTCGGCGAAGACGTCGTCGCAGTAGAGGCAGATATGGGTGATGCCCCGGTCGCACATGCGCGGATGGACCACCTGCGGATCATTGCTGGTATATTCGAAGACTTCGATATGCAGGTTGCCCAGCCGGATCATCTCGTAGCGGGCGCTGCTGTCCGTGAGGCCGACCATCGTGTCGATGCGGGCGTTGCCGGGCTGCCAGCCGCCCTCCTTGCCGGCGCGCTCGAAGCCGAACCAGCGCTGGTAGTGATCGACGAACCGTTCGAGGTCCGGCGTCGAGATGGCGAGGTGGTGGACGCCCCGGATCATGCCGCCTGACCCACGGCGGACTGACCCACTGCGGATCTGGCGGCTTTCACGGCCGAGACGATCTCGGCGTTGGTGGGATTGCGGCGCAGGGTCAGGCCGCCGTTCACCTGCAGCACCTGCCCGCTCATGAAGCAGGCGTCGCCCGCCAGCCACGAGACGGCTTCGGCGATGTCCTCGCTGGTGCCGACGCGGCCCAGGGGATATTCCCTGGCGAAGGTATCGGTGATCGCCGTATTCTTCGCCGCTTTCTCGGTCATCGGCGTGGCCGTGAAGCCGGGCGCGACCGAGTTGGCGCGGATGCCGCGATGGCCGAATTCGTTGGCCACACAGCGGATCACGTGGTCGGCGCCCGCCTTGGTGCCCATGTAGGCGGCATGGTCCTCCAGCATGATCGAGGCGGTGGCGGAACTGATCTGGATCAGCGAGCCGCCGTCGCGCATCACCCGCAGCATCGCCTGATAGAACAGGATCGCGCCGGTGAACTGCAGCGCGGTCATCTTCTCGATCTCGGCCTTGGTGGTGTCGAGGAAGGGTTTGAGCAGACCCCAGCCGGTGGCGTTCACGGCGATGTCGATGCCGCCGTAAGTCGCCTTCGCGGTGTCGCCGAGGCGGGCGAGGTCTTCCTCGCTGGTGAGATCGCAGCCGGTCACCGCCAGCCCGCCGATCTCGGTGGCGAGGCGTTCCAGTTCCTCCGCCTTGCGCCCGGCGACGATCACCGTCGCGCCATCGGCGGCAAGGCGGCGCGCGATCACTTGCGCCATGTTGTCCCGGTTGGCCGCGCCGACGACGACGGCGACCTTTCCTGCCAGATCGGCCATGCGTGTTCTCCCGTTATCCTGTTTTCTCGTCCCGCGTGGGAGCGGGGCAAAGTCAGTCCCGCTGTACCCAGTCGCCCAGCACCTGCTCGACGCGCGTGTGCTCCGGCACCCGGTTGAGGCCGATGCGGCGGTCGAGTTCCTCGTGCCAGTGATAGATGCGGCGCTCCTGATAGTTGAGCGGCATCGCCCTGAAGCCCGGGCTTTCCAGCGATTCCTGGATTTGCGGCGCGTATTGCAGGTCCTCGTAGAGAATACGCTCCCAGTTGCTCAGGCGCGTGGGCCAGAGCGGGTGCGGGTTCTCGGGATCGTGGTCCGGTGCCAGCCAGCTGGACACCACGCGCGTGCGCTTCGTGCCGATCGGCCAGAACTGCAGAATCGGGATGCCGGTGGGGGCAGGGGGCATGATGAAGTTGGGGTAGATCTGGTAGCTGACGTTGTTCTTGGCCGGGAACTCGGTGATCGATGCGATTTCCGGCATGCCCACGGTGCCGGGATCGACCCAGTCGGGGCGCCGGTTCGGCGTCGCCATGCGGCTGTGGCCGTTCGGCCAGAGCGTGATGATCATCGCGCGGTGATCGAGGAAGCGGTCCACCGTGTTCACGTGGATCGACTTGATGTGGTAGACCTCGAGGAAGGCGTCGAGCAGGACCTTGACGTTGCAGTCCACCTCGTAGCTGCGGCTGTCGACGAGGCGCAGCTTCTCAAGCTCGAACTGCTCCAGCTGCTCCGCCATCGGGCCGATGTGTTCCATCAGCGGCTGCGCATCGGGATCGCGGTTGATGAAGATCAGCGAGCCCAGCAGTTCGCAGCGCACCTGTACCAGCGAGCGGCAGGACATGTCGAAATCGACGAAGTCGCGCTTGTCGCGCACCGCCGTCAGCTTGCCGTCGAGGGTATAGCTCCAGCCGTGATAGCCGCAGACGAAGCCGCGCCCTTCGCCCGATTCCTCGGTGACGAGGGGGGCGCCGCGATGCTGGCAGGTGTTGTAGAACGCCTTGACCTCGCCCTGTAGGTTGCGCGCGACGATGATCGGCACGCCCGAATTGCGGGTCAGGAACCAGGAGCCCGGATTTGGCACCTGATCGGTGTGGCCCGCATAGAGCCACGCCTTGTCCCACATCATCTCCTTTTCGAGTTGCAGGAATTCGGGGTCGGTATAGCGGCTGCCGGGAATGTCGGGCAGCTTGGGAAAGCCCTCGGGCGGCCCCTTGCGATCCCGCTCGTAGTCCATCCGCGCGAAATCGTTCTCGGGGCTTTGATCTGCGACCAGATCGAGCATCGGCCTTCTCTCCCTTGCCTTGCACTCCGGTTGGGCGGAGTGGGCCGCAGCAGAATCAAAAAACAGACATGAATGTTTGATTCTGCCGATGTGATGCTTGCGATCCTACCTCCTGCACGATAAAACAGTCAACAGTGATTGTAATTTCACCATCTCGACGAGCGGACGCGTCAGCGCTGGCCGAACTGCGCATCGCGCTTCTGTGCATAGGCGGCGATGCCTTCGCGGCTGTCGGCGCTGGCGAGCGTGGCCTTGCCCCAGGCATTGCCCACCGCGAGCGCCTGTGCGGTGTCCATGCCGGTGGAAAGCTCGTAGAGTTCGCGCCCGTTGGCGATCGCCTGCCAACTGTTCGCCAGCATCGCCTGCGTAACCTCCAGCGCGCGGTCCAGCAGGCGGTCGCCGGGCACGACTTCGGTGACGACGCCAAGGTCGTAGAGGCGGCGGGCGGGGAGCAGTTCGCCGGTCATGATCATCGCCAGCGCCGTGGCGCGGGGGACTTGTGCGGCAAGGCGCTGGATGCCGCCCGCGAAGGCGAAGAGGCCGCGCTTCACTTCGCTCACGCCCATCAGCGCGTGGTCGGCGGCGAAGACCATGTCGCAGGCCATCATGATCTCGAATCCGCCCGCGACGGCGGTGCCGTTGATCGCGGCGATCAGCGGCTTGGTGCGGCGGCGCTCGGTGATGCCGCCGAAGCCGCGGCCGGGGATCAACCCGTGACCGGCGCCGATGCGCTCAGCTTCCTTGAGGTCCATGCCGGCGCAGAAGGCGCGGTTGCCGGTGCCGGTGACGATGATCGCGCCGACCGCCGGGTCCGCCTCGGCCGCCGAGATCGCCTCGTCCATCGCCCGCGAGGTTGCCGCGTCGAGCGCGTTTCGCGCGTCCTCGCGGTCGATCGTCAGCAGGCACACGGCGCCGCGGTGTTCCACGATCAGTCCGGTCATTGCGTTATTCTCCCAAAGTCATCCGCCAATTTCAGGTGGTGTTATCCGCTTTTCGAATCACGGCAGCATATAAGCTGATCGATAATATGGGATGAGGATAAATTGAAATCTTTCGAAAAACTGCATCATCATGGATTGATAGTAGAAGATATCCATAGATCCATGGACGAATTGGGGTGTGGACTTGGAGTAAATTGGTGTCCTGTCCGCAAGTTCGATCCTTTGCGGGTCTGGTTGCCTGATGCGGGCTGGTCCGAGGCGCATCTTACCGTCACTTATTCGCGGCAGGGGCCGATCCATATCGAACTGATCCAGATGGTGCCCGGTGGCGCCTACGAGGCCTTGCGCGCGGTTTCGCCCGCGCATGTCGGGGCCTGGGTGGACGATGTCGGCGCGGAGGTGGAAGCGCTGCTGACGGAGGGCTGGCGCCTCATCGCGGCAGGCGCGTCCCCCAAGCATCGCTACGGCCAGATGGCCTATATGGCGCGCGGCGACGGCCCGGTGCTGGAACTCGTGGGCGAGCCGATCCGGCCGATGATCGAAGAATGGATAGGGTCATGAGCGGGGGCATGAGCGGCGCAGCGATCGCCCTGGCCGAACCCGGGGAGCAGGCAGCACCGCTCCCGGTCGATACCGAGTCCGCGCCGAGTGCGGCCGCGTGGTATCTGATCTTCGTGCTCACGCTGGCCTATACCGTCAGCTTTATCGATCGACAGGTGCTCAACCTGCTGGTGGCGCCCTTGAAGGCGGATTTCGGGCTGTCCGACACGCGGCTCAGCCTGTTGCAGGGGCTGGCGTTCACGACCGCGTATATCCTGTTCAGCCCGCTGTTCGGGAGACTGGCGGATACCGGCAGCAGGCGCCGCCTCCTGATCGGCGGCATCGGCCTGTGGAGCCTGGGCACCGGCCTGTGCGGCCTCGCGCGCGGATACTGGCAGCTGTTCTTCGCTCGCGCCGCCGTGGGCGGTGCGGAGGCCAGCCTGACGCCCGCCGCATGGTCGATCATCGCCGACAGCTTCCCGACGCGCATGATCCCGCGTGCCTTCAGCATCTTCCTGATGGGGCCGTATATCGGCGGCGGCCTCGCCCTGATATTCGGCGGGCTGCTGCTGGAGGCGGCGCAGGGCTGGGACCTCGGTGCGGTGCCCTATCTGGGCGCGCTGCAGCCGTGGCAGGTGGTGTTCCTCGTCGCCGGACTGCCGGGCTTCGCGATCCTGTTGCTCATGCTGCGCATCCGCGAGCCTGCCCGCAAGCTGGCGGCGCAGGACAGCGGCCAGCGCATGCCGTTCGCGCAAGTCTGGCGCACGTTCGCGGAGCGCCGCGATTTCTACGGCAACTTCTATGCGGGCATGGCCTCGCTGGTGATCGTGCTCTACGCCTTCCCGGCGTGGATGCCGGCGATGCTGATGCGCCGTTTCGGGGCGAGCGCGGCCACGGTGGGCGTGCAGTACGGCGTGGCGGTGCTCGTCACCGGCTCGATCGGCGTGCTGGCGGGGCCGGTGATCGCGGGCTGGTTGCAGCGGCGCGGGCGGATCGACGCGCTGATGCGGGTGCCGTTCTTCGCCGCGCTGGCGCTGATCCCGATCTCGCTCGCGCTCGCCTTCGCGCCCAGTTACGAATTCGCGATGGTGGTGGCGACGCTTGCGAGCTTCACCTATTCGCTCCCGCAGGCGCTGGCGTCTTCGGGCCTGCAGATGGCGACGCCGAACCGGATGCGGGGGATTTCCTCGTCGGTCTACGTCTTCGTGGCGAGCGTCATGGGGCTTGGCGCCGCGCCGACGATCGTGGCGCTGCTGACCGATCATGTCTTCGCCGACGAGCGCAGCGTTGGGCTTTCGCTTTCGGTGACGTGCGCGGTTGCGGCGGGGGTTTCGGCGTTCTTCGTGGGCCGCGCGCTCAAGGGCTATCGGCGGGTGCTGGCGCTGCAGTGAACCGTCGTCCCGGACTTGATCCGGGACCGCTGGCCGTGAACAGCCCACCTAGCGTCAGGGCGGCTCACGGCCAGCATTCGCCTCAAGAATTGCCAGCGGTCCCGGATCAAGTCCGGGACGACGACGCATTCCGACTTATAAGGTAGCCAGGCTTCCCAGCACCACCGTCGCCTGACTCGACAGGGTGCCGCCGTTGCCGTGCGCCAGCGCCACGTCCACGCCGGAAAGCTGGTTCGCCGCCTCGCCCCGGATCTGGCGCGCGGCCTCGATCACCGCGAAGAGGCCGTACATCCCCGGGTGGCAGCACGAGAGGCCGCCGCCGTTGGTGTTCACCGGCAGACTGCCGCCCGGTGCGATGGCGCCGCTGCTGACGAAGCGGCCGCCTTCGCCCTTGGGGCAGAAACCGAGGTCCTCGAGGAACAGGATCGTGTTGATCGTGAACGCGTCGTAAAGCTGCGCCGTGCGGATGTCGGAAGGGCTGACCCCCGCCATCGCCATCGCCCGCGCGCCGGACTCCCTGGCGGCGGTGACGGTCACGTCCTTGGCCTGCGCGATCGAGTTCCACCACGTCGCAGCAGCCGCGCCCAGCAGCGGCACGGCCGGTTTCGCAAGATCGCGGGCGCGGGACGTGCGGGTCATCACGATCGCCGCGGCGCCGTCGGTGACGAGGCAGCAGTCGCGCACCGAGATCGGGGTGCTGATCATGCGGGCGGAGAGGCACTCCTCCAGTGTGAGCGGGCCTTTGGCGAAAGCCTCGGGGTTGGTCTGCGCCCAGGCCCTTGCGGCCAGCGCCACGGCGGCGAGGTCTTCGCGGGTGGTGCCGTATTCGTGCATGTGACGCGCTGCCGCCAGCGCATAGCCGGTTAGCGGGAATATGGGCGCATAAGGCGCATCCCACTGATTATTGGTGATCTTCGTCGCCAGCTTGCCGCCGTTGCTGCGCTGGTTGGAGCCGTAGGCGATCAGCGCGCAGTCGATGTAGCCCGCCTCCAGCATCATCGCCGCCACTGCCATGTGGCTCATGAAGGCCGAGCCGCCGGTACGGTTGTTGTCGGTATAGCGCGGCTGCAGGCCGAGGTATTCGGCGAAGGAGAGCCCTGCGAAGAAGTCATCGGGCTGGCAGATGAACAGCGCATCGACGTCAGCCAGCGTCAGCCCGGCATCGGCGACGGCGAGGAGGGCGGCCTGCGCGGTCAGTTCCATCGAACTGTATCCGGGCGTCTCGCCGATGCCGAAGGTGGCGAGGCCGGCGATGGCGGTGCGGGCGCGAGGGAAGGTGTCGGTCATGCGTATGCCTTGAGGTTTGGGGAGTGGCGCTGTGCCCACCCCGTCCGGCTAGGCGGTAAACCGCCAAGCCTCACGGCCCTCCCGCTTGCGGGAGGGCGTTCGTCGTACTGTCCTCCCCCTCCCGCTTGCGGCAGGGGAGCGAGACTTGGGCCGCAGGCCTTAGTCGCAGCGGGGTGGGCCACAGCGGGGTGGGCCATCACGCCTCCTCCACCGGCCGAAACAGCAGCAGCGGTGCATCCCCGTCGTGATCGACGAACGCTTCCACACGCATCCCGATGGCCAGCGTTTCGGGCGTCACGCCCTCCACCCGGCTCATCAGCCGCGCGCCTTCGTCGAGGTCTATCAGCGCGACGTGATAGGGCTCGGCGGGCGGCTTCCGGTTGATCCACGAGAGCGTGTAGACCCGGCCGCGCCCGGAGGCTTCGAACCATTCGAGCGGCCCGCCGCTGCCCGGCGCGGCGAGGCGCGGGGGGAATACCGCGCTGCCGTCCGGCGCGCGCTGGAGCAGCAGGCGACCTTCCGCCAGCGCCGTGCGCCAATGGGTTTCGGGGCTCATGCCGCCGTCCTTACCGCGCCGCGCGCTTGGAGATCGGCGATCTCCTCGGCCGAGAAACCCGCTTCGCGCAGGACGTCGAGGCTTTCGCCGCCCAGCGCCGGGCCGGGATCGCCGATGGCGCCGGGGGTTTCGGAGAAGGTCGTGGGGATGCCGGGGAAGCGCAGCGTGCCCTCGAGCGTTTCGCGCTCCTGCCAGAAGCCGGTTTCGACCAGATGCGGATCGTCGAGCAGGTCGGTCAGGCTCTTGATCGCGGTGGCGGGTATGTGCGCCTGACGGAACAGCTCCACCCAATCCTCGGTCGTTCGCGTCTCGATCACTTCGGCCACCTTCGCCAGCACGGTGCCGATGTTCTGCGTGCGCGATCGCATCGAGGCGAACATGGGGTTCTGCGACCACTTCGGGTTGCCCAGCGCATCGAAGAAGGCGCGCCAGTGCTTGTCGTTGTAGATCATCACGCCGATGTAGCCGTCCGCCGTGCGGTAGGGGCGCCGCGCTTCCGAGGTGGCGCGGGGGTATTCGGGCGGCCCCTGGGGCGGCACGAAGAGCGAGCCGCACAAGTGCTCGACCATGGCGAAGGACACCAGCGTCTCGAACATCGGGACCTCGATCTCCTGCCCGATCCCGGTCTTCTCGCGCGCATAGAGCGCTGCGATCACCGAGTAGGCGCCGGTGAGGCCCGCCACCTTGTCGGCGATCACCGTCGCGGCATAAGTCGGCTCGCCGCCCGAGAGGCGCGCCTGCAGGTCGACGATGCCCGAGGCGGCCTGCACGATGTCGTCGTAGGCGGGATAGTCGCGGTACGGGCCGCTCCGCGCGAAACCGTAGAGATTGGCGTAGATGATCTTCGGGTTCACGGCCTTCAGCGCCGCATAGTCCAGCCCGAGCCGCCCGATCGCGCTGGAACGCATCGAGTGGATGAACACGTCGGCGCTTTCCGCCATCTTCAGCAGCGCGGCGCGCGCCTCGCCCTGCTTGAGGTCGAGCACGATCGAGCGCTTGCCGCGATTGACGTTGAGGAACATCGCCCCGCGCGAGGCGTCCGGCCCCGGCGGGATGAAGCGCGTGGTGTCGCCCGAGGGGCTCTCCACCTTGATCACGTCCGCGCCCAGATCGGCGAAGATCTGCGTCGCGTAAGGCCCCATCAGCACGCTGGTGAGATCGAGCACCCTGACACCTGCGAGGGGGCCTTTGCCCTTACCGCTCATTCGTATTCTCCGATGATGAAGCGACCGCGCTGCGGCCTGAATTTCGATGCTTGGACGCGGCTGCGGCGAGCCTTACGCTCGGGCGCATACACGCACACACGTGAGGGGAGTTTGCCGGAATGAAGGTCCACCTGATCGCCGCGGGGAAGTTCCACGACATCGATTATGCCCGCCTCGAATTGCTCAAACTGCTGGCGGAAACCCCGCGCATCCGCGCCTCGGTGGCCTCCGACTACGCCGATCTGGCGAGCCTTGCGGCGGCGGACCTGCTGATCACCTACACCTGCGATCTGGTGCCGACGCGCGGCGAGGAAGTCGCCGCGCTGGAGGCGTTCCTGGCGCGCGGTGGGCGCTGGCTGGCGCTGCACGGGACCAACGCGGTGCTGCGCTTCGGCGCGGACGGCGTGGTCGATACCCCGGACGAGGTGCCCACCTTCACCGGCCTGCTCGGCACGCGTTTCGCCGGCCATCCGCCGATCGCGCCGTTCAAGGTCTTCGTCACCCGGGGCGATCACGAGATGACGCAAGGGCTGCGCGACTTCCGGGTCGAGGACGAGCTTTACCTGACGCACCGCACCGCAGACATCGACGTGCTGCTGCACACCAGCTTCACCGGTCGCTGCGACGAGTTCCGCGATGCCGACTGGGACGAGGCGGAAGTGCCCGTGCTCTACGAGCGCAAGGTCGGCGAGGGTGCGATCCTCTACCTGACGCTCGGCCATTGCCGGGGTCACTACGACCTGCTGCCGGTAAGCCCGTTCTGGCCCCATCCGCAGCGCTGCTCGTGGAATTACCCGGTGTTCCACGAACTGCTGCGGCGGGGCATTCGCTGGGGTCTTGCTCATGCGGCCTGATCCTGCGGCCTGAGGGCGTGGAGCTGGGTTTCGAGCGCTTCGAGCACCGGCTCCACCAGCCCGGCGTCCATGGCGCCCGTCAGCAGGTTGATCGCCATGCCTTCCATCGTCGCCTGCGAGATCGCCATGGCCAGCGCGAACTTCTCCGGGCTGGCCTGCCATTCGGGATAGAGCTGGACGGCGAGCTGGTTGAACCGCTCGCGGAACTCCACCTGCAGCGGCATCAGCACGGCGGCGAGGTCGGGACTGGTACGTGCCGCCACCGCCAGTTCGTGGAAGGCGATGAAGGCGGGCTTCTGGATCTGCTTCCAGTACGTGCGCACCATCGCTCCGTGATCCAGCGCACTGCGCTCCGCCGCGCGGCGGAAGGCGCGCAGGCGGCGCTCGTGCAGGTGCATGATGGTCGCCTTGATGAGCGATACGCCGTTGTCGAAGTGGTGCAGCATCGCGCCGCGTGACAGCCCGGCCTCGATCGCCACCTGCGGCGTCGTGGTGCGCGAATAGCCGCTGCGGACGAGCACCCGGATCGTCGCGTCGATCAGCCGCGCGCGGGTCTGGGCGCTCTTGAGCGCCTGCATCGTCGGTTCGTCCGCGCCGGGTCGTCTCACTGGATCGCGCTCTCCCACGCCGTGCGGGCCGGTGGGTTCCGGCCTCGCCAACCTGATCGGTAGCGCAATCCGGTCGATAAAAAAAGACATTCATGAACGTCTTTTATAATTATACGGACGTCAGTTGCGCGCATTTCGTCATCCCGGACTTGATCCGGGACCGCTGGCCGTGAACAGCCCACCTCGCATCAGGGCGCCTTGCCGGCGACCGTTTCCTAAAGACGGCCAGCGGTCCCGGATCAGGTCCGGGACGACGGGTCTTTCAGCGCCGCTTCCATCCGGTCGATCAGCGCCGACAGCCGCTCCGTTTCCGACGGTCCGCGCGGTTCGCCCGGCTCGGACAGCACGCCGCAGAGCAGCACGTCGACATACCGCTTCGCCTCCGCGTCGATGTCGAGCGGGCGGCCGATGAAGCTGGTGCGCATGGCGACGTGCTCCAGCCCGCCGAACATCATGTCGCGGATCATCACCGGATCGACGTCGGCGCGGACTTTGCCCTCGTGCTGCGCCTGCTGCACCGCCTCGACCACGCTATGCGCGAAGACGTGGTTGAGCTTGTGCAGCGCCGACCCGCGATAGTCCGCCCAGCGCAGTTCCTGGTAGAACACGCGGTGGAAGCGCGGCGTCTCCTCGATCGAGCGCATGAAGCGCGCGGCGATCAGCGTCAGCTGCGAACGCAGGTCGGTGATGTGCCGCAGCTCTGCGATCAGGCGCTCGACGAAAGGCGTCGCCCAGTCGACCAGCACCTGGTTCACCAGTTCCTGCTTGCTGTCGTAGTATTTGTAGACCGTAGCCTCGGACACGCCCGCCAGCTTGGCGATCCGCGCCATCGAGGTGGCTGTGGTGCCTTCCTCCTCGATCAGCCGGCGCGCGGCGGCGAGGATTTCCTGCGGGCGATAGTCCTTGCGACGCCGCCAAGCGAGGGGTTCGGCCTCCGTGGTCTTCACCGGGTTCGCCATAATAATTGAACCATCCTCATTACTGGCCTCGATTGCGGTTGACTCCGGCGAAGCCCGAGGTCAGCTTTACGCCCAATCGCGCGACATGCAACACGTGGGCGCGGACTTACCAAGCAGCCATTCCGGGAGAGGCATGGACCATTTCGCGATACCGCCGGGGCGCTTCCTGCTGTCTGCCGGGCTCGACGATGCGATCCGGCGCTCCTGCGCAGCGCCGCAGCGCCGGGCCAAGGAGGCGCACCCCGTCTTCGCCTTCGTCGCGGCGCTGGGCGGCATGGGTGCGCGGGTGGGCGACGTGTGCCGTGCGCTCGGCCTCGCGTTCGACGAGGGGGCGGTGCTGGGTCGCTGCCGGATCGACTACGACGCGCCGCTGACGGTCGATACCGGGTACGACGTGGCCGCCCGCGTCGTCTCGCTGGAGCGCAAGGCAAGCCGCAGGTTCGGCGCGGCCGACCACCTGACCCTGGGCATGACGGTCAGCGCCGCTGGGCGGCCGCACGCGCGGGTCAGCCTCACCACGATCATGCCCGCGCCCGGACCGGCCGTGCAGGCACCCGCATGAGCGCGTGGGAACTTGGCGCCGTGCCCGCCGAGGCGATGGCGCTGTGGTGCGAGGCGCTGGGCGACGACAATGCGATCCACGTCGACCCCGCCGCGGCCGAGGCGCTGGGCTTCGGCCCGCGCACGGTCAATCCGGGGCCGACGAACCTCGCCTATCTGCTCAACATGGTGATGGAAGCGCGGCCCGACCGGGAGATATGCTCGATCGAGGCGGCGCTGCTGGGCAACGTGCTGGCGGGCGACGGCGTGCTGGCGCGCGGGACCTGGGACCAGGACACCTGCGACGCGGAACTCGTGGTCGCACCGGACAACGTCGTGCTCAGGGCAAGAATAGAAACGGACGGGAGAGACAGCGATGATGGAGAAGGCTTTCGCAGCCAGCGTCTATGACCTTGTCGCCATGCGCGCGCGGGCGACCCCCCAGGCGCTGGCGATCGTGCAGGGCGGGATGCGCCTCGGCTATGCCGAGGTGCTTGCCTGCGTCGATGCGGTGGCCGCCGATTTTGCCGCGCGCGGGCTCGTGCGCGGGCAGCGCGTGGCGATCCTGTCGGAAAACCGCTTCGAGTACACCGCCGTCCAGCTTGCCTGCGCGAAGCTGGGGCTGATCGCGGCCTGCCTCAACTGGCGGCTCTCCGATGCCGAGATGCGCCACTGCGTCGAACTGGTGGACCCGTCCCTGCTGGTCGCCTCGCCCCGCCATCTGGCCCTGGGGGAGACAGTGACGAACGGTCGTCCCTTCGCCGCCATCGATCGTCTCGGCGCGGCGGGAGAGACCGCCAGCGTGGCCGAACCGGAAGACGGCCTGCTCATCATCTACACCAGCGGCACGACGGGGCTGCCCAAGGCTGCCGTGATCAGCCACCGCGCCGAAGTCGCGCGGATGTGCGCCATGCGGCTCGACATGGGCATGGCGATGACCGACGCCTACGTCTCGTGGGCGCCGATGTTCCACATGGGCGGGACCGAGCACCTGCTGGCGACGCTGATGTGCGGCGGCACCGGGATCATCGTCGACGGTTTCGACGCCGATGCGCTGGTTGATGCGCTTGAGGAATTTCCCATAGGCTGGCTGATGCTGGTGCCCGCGACGATCGAGCCGCTGCTCGAACGGCTCGAGGCGCGGGATGCCAGGGTGCGCGGGGTCAAGGCGGCGGGCTGCATGGCGGATCTCGTCCCCTCCGCCACGATCGCGGCGATCACCCGGGCGCTGGGCGCGCCTTACCTCAACTCCTTCGGTGCGACCGAGACGGGAATGCCGCCGCTATCGGCCGATCTGATCCCGGTCGGCACGATGCCTTCGGCTTTCCCCAAGCGGCTGAGCCTGCTGTGCGACTTGCGCCTGCTGGGTGCGGACGGCAACGAGGTGCCCGACGGCGCGACCGGCGAGGCTTGCGTGCGCGGGCCGACGCTGTTCAGCGGCTACTGGAATGCCGAGGCCACCAATGCCGAGTGCTTCGCCGGAGGCTGGTTCCACATGGGCGACCTGTTCCGCCGGACGCCTTCGGGCTACGACTTCGTCGGCCGCTCGAAGTACCTGATCAAGTCGGGCGGCGAGAACATCTACCCGGCCGAGATCGAGCGCGTGCTGTTCGCCGATGCGCGGGTCAACGATGCCATCGTCGTGCGCCGCCCGGACCCGCAATGGGGCGAAGTGCCGGTGGCGGTGATCGCGCGCAACGATCCCTCGCTTGACGAGCAGGTGGTGATGCAGATGTGCCGCGATGCGCTGGCCGGATACAAGCAGCCCAAGGCGGTACGCTTCATCGCGATGGAAGCCTTCCCCCGCAGCGCCAGCGGCAAGATCATCCGCGAGGAAGTGGAGGCGATGATCGGATGAGGCAGGTTGACATTTATAGCCAAATAGGTTATATGACCCAGCATCCGATCCGGCGATGATCACGCTGGAGAGGTGTATCGGGTCGGCGTCGTGGGCCGGGATGCGGTTTCAGCCGCGATCGCGCAAACCACGCGTCCGTTCGAAGACCCGGACTGTCTCTGCGCTACCGAAAACGCCGTCCATACGATCCTTCGACACGTCGTTGGGCATGGGACGGCCATCCCGGATAGCCTTCGGCCGATAACGATGCGAACCCTAACGACGGCCACATGGGACTTTCCGATGGAATACAGGTCGAGCCGGGCTGCACCGTGAGTTACCCGGCCGCTCGCCAGAGCTTCACGGAACACAAAACCCAGCGTCCCGGTGAGGACGCTCCCGACGCCGACCCGATGTTCACTTCGGTTGCGTTGAGTTCCCCGGCGTAATGGCCCGCACTCGCCAGCGGGTGTTTTTGCGTGCGCTGACTGCAAGCACACCCCCCGTCATCCCAGCGAAGGCTGGGACCGCTGGCCTGTTACGGCCAACTGTCGTCAGGACGCCTAGCAGAGGGTTGGGCTTTGCGCGGCCAGCGGTCCCAGCCTTCGCTGGGATGACGTACGACACGCGCATCCTCCCCCAGGGGGAGGATTCAACCCCTCCCGCGTGATTTCTCGTAGGCGATCCACGTCGGCA
Organism: Novosphingobium resinovorum; assembly: GCF_001742225.1. Classification (NCBI taxonomy): domain Bacteria; kingdom Pseudomonadati; phylum Pseudomonadota; class Alphaproteobacteria; order Sphingomonadales; family Sphingomonadaceae; genus Novosphingobium; species Novosphingobium resinovorum. The sequence goes on from NZ_CP017076.1 coordinate 1,694,883, forward strand.
GGCGCTCGGGGAAATCCGCCGGCATGGGCTCGGGATAGGCGTGGTTGCGCAAGGGCGTGGAGAGGATGCCGGGATACTCCTCGATCGGCACGTAGTAGAGGAAGCCGATCGTCCGCTCGGCGAACTTCCAGCCGGCGTCGGTGTTGCGGTATTTGTCGTCGTAGCGGATGGCGGTGACCATCATCCTGCCACCGCGCCACAGTTCCGCATGGCCGATCACGCGGCCGGTCGCTTCCTGCGAGCCGTCGTCGACGAAGTCGATCTGGACGTCGTGCATGAAGTGGTGCCCCGGGCCGAGCACGTCGAAGCGCCCGTCGTACTGCGTCATGATCGCATCGACGCCGGTGGCGTTCATCACCCCGTCCGCCGATTTCAGCACCGCATCGGGCGCGAAGAGGGCGCGGATGCCGTCGATGTCGCGGTCGTCGATGGTGAAGCAGTAGCGGGCGACGAGCTGGCGGATCTGCGATTCCGCTTCCAGCCGGGCGATGCGCTGTTCCAGTGTCGGCATGTCTCTCTCCTCTTTTATCGGGCGTCTTCCAGGATCATGTCGGCGCACTTCTCGCCGATCATGATCGAGGGGGCGTTGGTGTTGCCGGACGGCAGGCTCGGCATGATCGAGGCGTCGGCGACGCGAAGCCCGGCGATGCCGTGGACGCGCAGGCGCGGATCGACCACCGCGTCGGCGCTGACACCCATCCGGCACGAACCGACCGGGTGCAGGTTGGCGATGGCGGCGGCGCGCACGTAAGCCTCGATCTCCGCGTCGCTGCGGGCATCCGCGCCGGGCGATATCTCGCCAGCATTGTAGGGCGCGAGCGCGGGCTGGGCGGCCACGCCGCGCACCACCTTCACCGCCGCAATCATCGCGTCCACGTCGATGCGGTCGGTCAAGAAGTTTTGGCGGATCACCGGGTCGGCCAGCGGGTCCGGCCCGCGCAGCCGCACCGTGCCGCTTGCGCGCGGGTTGAGGTGGACCGGGCTCATCGTGAAGCCGGGGAAGGGGTGGGCCTTCATGCCCGCCGCCGTGCGGCTCTGGACGGTCCAGATGTTGGTGTTGACCTGCAGGTTGGGCCGGTCCTGCCGCTCGTCGGTGCGGGTGAAGATGCCCGCATAGATGCCGTTGCTGGCGAGCGGCCCCTTGTTGAACAGGACGTAGTCGATCCCCGCCTTCAGCTTGCGCAGCGGGCTGTTGGCCAGTTCGTTGATGGTGATCGGCCGGGTGCAGCGGAACATCAGCGAGATGTAGAAGTGGTCCATGAGGTTGGCGCCGACCCCCGGCAGGTCGAGCACCGGCGCGATGCCGCTTTCGCGCAAGTGCGCGGCGGGGCCGATGCCGGAAAGCTGCAGAAGCTGCGGCGACCCGAAGGCGCCGCCGCAGACCACCACCTCGCGCCGCGCCTTCGCGGTGACCAGGCCCGCTTTGGTGCGGTACTCGATCCCGGTGGCGCGGCCCCCTTCGACGAGCACCCGGGTAGCATGGGCGCCGGTCTCGATCTTCAGGTTGGCCCGCCCCCGCGCCGGGGTGAGGTACGCCTGCGAGGTATTCCAGCGCCGGTTGTTGCGGGTGGTCGTCTGGAAGAAGCCGGTGCCTTCCTGCTCCGCGCCGTTGAAGTCTGGGTTGTAGGGAATGCCCGCCTCCTGCGCCGCCTCGACGATGGCGACGGCGATCTCGGAGCGGCCAGGCTGGTCGGACACCGTCAGCGGCCCGCCGACGCCGTGATAGGCATTGGGCCCGCGCTGCTGGTCCTCGGCTTTGCGGAAGTAGGGCAGGACGTCGGCGAAGCTCCATCCCTCGCAGCCGCGCTGGCGCCAGTCGTCGTAGTCGCGCGCGTTGCCCCGGATATAGAGCATGCCGTTGATCGAACTGGTCCCGCCCAGCACCTTGCCGCGAGGCTGGTACATGCGGCGGCCGCCGAGTTCGGCCTCGGGCTCGCTCTCGAACATCCAGTTGACCCTGGGATCGGCGAACAGCATCGGGTAACCCATCGGCGGCCTGATCCAGAACGCCTTGTCCTCCGGCCCGGCCTCCAGCAGCAGCACCGAGTAACGCCCGTTCTCGCTGAGCCGCGCCGCGACGACGCAGCCTGCCGAGCCCGCGCCGCTGACGATGAAATCGAACTCCTCCATTTACGCCGCCTGCCCCGCAAGGTGTCTGCCCGCGATATAGGCGAAGGTCATGGCAGGGCCGATCGTCGCCCCCGCGCCCGGATAGGCTCCGGCGAAGACGTTGGCCTGGTCGTTGCCCACTGCGTAGAGGCCCTGCACCGGCGCGCCCTCGCCGTCGAGGACGCGGGCGTGGCGGTCGGTCTTGAGCCCCGCGAAGGTGCCGATGATCCCGGCCTCCATGCGGATGGCGTAGTACGGCCCCTTGGTCAGCGGGCCGAGGCAGGTGTTGGGCCGGTGCTCCGGGTCGCCCTGATAGACGTCGTAGACCCGCCCGCCGCGTCCGAACTCGGGGTCCACTCCGGCCTCGGCATTGGCGTTGAAGGTCGCGACCGTACGTTCCAGCGCGGCGGCGTCGATGCCGCACTGGGCGGCGAGTTCCTGCAGCGTCGCGGCGCGCTTGAGGTAGCCGCTGCGCAAGTGCTCGCCGTGGGGAATGGGGAAGGGGCGGACCATGCCGATGCCCCATTTCTTCACCGCCGCCGCGTCGCCGATCAGCCAGCACCATGCGCTGGCGTCGCCCTCGCTGGCGCGGGTCATCTGGGGGACGAGGTCGTGGTAGGCGCTGGACTCGTCCCCGAAGCGGCGGCCATCCGGGCGCACGGCGATGAAGCCGGGCTTCTGACGGTCGATCAGGTGCGGCCAGACGCCGGTGAAGTCCGTCGAGCCCGGCAGCACCGAGACCGGCATCCACGGCGCGGCATGGGCGACATTGCCGTTGAAGACACCGCCGACGCTCTCGGCCAGGCGGATGCCGTCGCCGGTATTGCCGGGGTTGGTCGGGTTGCGCTGCTCGTGGTTGTTCGCAGGTGCCGGGAACGAGGCGGCGCGGCGCTCCGGGTCGTTGGGATAGCCCCCGCAGGCGAGGACGACGCCCCGGCGTGCGGTGATCCGCACCCGGCCCTGCGGGGTGTCGATCTCGGCCCCGGTGACGCGCCCGTCCGCGCGGGTCAGCCCGGCAACGGGGGAGGACAGCCAGATCGGCACGTCGAGGTCGAACAACGTGCGCGCCAGCCGCGCCACCAGCGCCCGCCCGCGCACCACCTGCTGCCCCTCGCCATAGCGCAGCACGTCGGCGAAGTGCCGGGCCAGTTTCTTCGCGACGAAGCCCAGCGCCTTGACCGATCGGCCAGCCTTCATGAACTGGATCATCTCCACGCCCGAACCCACGGCGAAGCCGAGGAACAGCGTCTGCGGCAATTGCTGTTTGAGGTTCTTCAGGTGCGGCCCGAGTTCGCGCGCCTCGTAATCGACGGTGCCGATCGAGCGGACGATGGAGCTATGCGCGCTCTCCGAATGATAGTCGGGATAGTCCATGCCGTAGAACCGGACGTGGCTGTTTTCCTCGAGAAAGCGCACCATGCGCGGCGCGGTGTCGAGATAGGCCTCGACCCGGTCGGGCTCGATGTAGTTGCCGGTTTCCTCGACCAGATAGGCGCGGGCGCTGGCGATGTCATCGCTCTGGCCGGTGGCGCGCTGCATGGCCGGGGAGTGGTGGTTGCCGGGCACCCACAGCACGCCGCCGGAGGTCGCGGTGGTGCCGCCGAAGACGGCTTCCTTCTCCACCACCAGAACGTCCAGCCCGGCGCGCCGCGCGGTGACGGCGGCGGTGAGGCCCGCCGCGCCGGTCCCGGCGATGAGGACGTCGACGGTCCTGTCTCCCATGGTCATGCGTTCACCTTCTCTTTCGCGGCGTTGGCGCCGGCGATGCGGCCGAAGACGACCGCGTTGCCGATCGAGGCGCCGCCCGCCGCGTAGCATTGGCCGAACATGCCGCCGGTCGTCTCCCCGGCGGCGTAGAGGCCCGGCACCGGGCGATCGTCGGCGCCGAGCACGCGGGCTTCGGTGTCGATACGGATGCCGGTGCCCGTCCAGCAGATCACGGCCGGGCGGATATGCGCGGCGTAGAACGGCCCTTGCGCGACCGGCCGCAGCATCGCCGAGGGCTTGAAGTAGTCCTCGTCGTTCCCTATTTGTACCAGCGAATTGTAGCGCTCTGCCGTCGTCGCAAGACGGGCGGCGGGCACGCCGAGTTTCCCGGCAAGGTCCTCCAGCGTCGGTGCGCTGATCAGCGTTCCGGCCTCCACATGGTCCAGCAGCCGGTCCGCCGTCCAGTTGGGGGCAGGCCGGTATTTGGTGGTCTTCGAGGCGAGGCGCGATGCCTCGTCGAACACCGCGAAGCAGTCCCGTCCCGGCTGTTCGTCGAGGACGGCGGCGAGGACCGAATATTCTATCGTTTCGTCGATGAACCGGCGCCCGTCGCGGTTCACCATCATCAGCCAGCCGGGGAGGTAGCTTTCGAGGTCCTTGACGAAGCCCGGAGTGATCAGGAGCAGGCCGCGATTGGCCTTGCTCAACTGCCCCTCCACTTGCGCGGCAAGGCCGAGGCCATCGCCCCGGCAGGTAGGGGCGCCGATATACCAGTGGAGGTCGCCGTAACGCGAGGCATCGGGATAGAGTTGCGCCAGCATCTCGGGATTGGCGCCGAAGCCGCCGGTGGCGATCACCGTTGCGGCGCTGAGCACCGGCGCGCCGTCGGCGACGATGCCGCAGACCCGGCCGTTCTCGACCAGCAGGGTTTCGACGCGGGTATCGAGGACGGTGTCGATGTTCCTGCCGGACAGGAAGCCTTCGAGGCCCTCGACGATGCCCGCGCCGCCGTCGGTGGCACGGTGGCCGCGCCGAATCTTGTCGACACCCGATGAATAGAGGTTGTCCACCGTGAACCCGATGCCAAGCCCGCGCAGCCACTCGAACGCCTCGGCCGAGCGTTCGCAAAGCGTGCGCACGAGCGCGGGCTCCAGCTTGTACTGGTTGAGCGTCATATAATAGTGGAACATCGCCTCGGCCGTGTCGTCCTCCAGCCCGGCCTCGCGCTGGAGCGATGTGCCCGCCGCGTAGAACACGCCGCCGGACAAGGCGCTAGACCCGCCGGTGCGGTCGGCTGCCTCGACCATCAGGACGCTGGCGCCGCCCTGTGCTGCAAGCGCCGCGGCGCTGAGCCCCGCCGCCCCGGTGCCAATGACGATGACGTCGTAATCGAGAGCCTCACTCATCGCCGCTTCCACTCCCGCGACGGGCGACACAACGGAAATCCTCTCAGCCATGACCGGCATCGGGCGCCTCTCCATCCATGATTGTCGTTGGGCCGCAGCGCCTCCGCACGAAGGCGGTCACGCTCGCGGCCGATGACCCGAAGCATGGCGAGCGACGGGTAATAAGTCTAGCTCAATTGTTGCTATCTGGCCGCACTTTGAATGCGGCCTATCGCTGAAACCCGCAGGTTTGGCGGGGTTGCGGGCTTGCGCGCGCCATAAAAAAGCAATCATGATCGACTTTTTTATTGTCACGGCGAATCATCCTGCGCATAAAGCCGGGCAGAAAAGAGGTTGGATCACCACGGCGACGAATCGCCGGGTGCTCCAGGGAACGGGATGAAGACTGGCTCAACCGCGCACTCCGGCATGTCCGGGGGCTGTGGTCATGCCTTCGATTTTCTAAATAAGTCATCCTTCGCAGCGAAGAGATGAACGGGGAGAAGAGAATGAAGGACCTACCGAACTTTCATCGCGCCTGCCTGCTAGCCGGGCTCATGGCGTCGGCTTCCGCGATCGGCCTCGCCAGCCCCGCGATGGCTCAGGACGCCGCCCCTCAGGCGGCTGCGGGCGGCCTCGAAGAAATCGTCGTCACCGCGCGCAAGCGTTCGGAATCGCTGCAGGACATTCCCGTCGCGGTGACCGCCTATTCGCCCGCGCAGATCGCCCGTCAGGACATCTCCAACATCGAGCGCATCGCCGCGACGACGCCGAACCTCACGGTCGGCCGCGCGACGACGGGTTCGGGCGCGCAGATCTCGCTGCGCGGCATCGGCACCCCGGCGAGCGCGCTGGGCATCGAATCCTCCACCGCGATCATCGTCGACGGCATCTATTACGCCAGCGGCCGCATCCTCAACGAAGGCTTCTTCGACCTGTCGCGGATCGAGGTGCTGAAAGGCCCGCAGGCGCTGTTCTTCGGCAAGAACGCGACGGCGGGCGTGATTTCGATCACCACCGCCGATCCCGGCTCCAGCTTCGAGGGCTCGACCCGTGTGGGCTACGAGTTCCGGGCCAAGCGGCCCTACATCGAGCAGATGATCTCCACGCCGCTCACCGACACGCTCGGGCTGCGCGTGGCGCTGCGGGCATCGAAGATGTTCGGCGGCTATTCGCGCAATTACGCCACGGCGCAGCCCTTCACCGTCACCGACCAGGCCGGCGGCCCGGTACAGAACCTGGTTGCGCCTCCGGGCGACCGCCGCGGACCCAAGGAGAAGGAACTTGTCGGCCGCCTCACGCTCAAGTGGGAGCCGACCGACACCATCACCAACACCTTCAAGGTGTCCGCCAACGAGACGACCACCAACGACGGCGCCTGGAACAACATCGTGTTCTCCTGCGCCACCGGGTTCAGCACGCTGCAACCCGGCGTGCCCTGCAAGCGGGACTGGAAATACTACCACAACCAGATGCCGACCGAGATTGCTGCGAACTTCCCCTTCGCGCGCGCAGATGGCGAACTCTACACGAAGTACCGCTCCTGGCAGGCGACCAACAATCTGGAATGGAACCTGGGCGATGTCACGCTGACGTCGGCCACCAACTACCAGAACCAGAACAACCGCTGGCTGACCGACAGCGACTACCAGCAGCGCGCCGTGCAGATCTACGTCGGCTCGCGTGAGAAGTGGTGGGCGTTCTCGGAGGAACTGCGCGCGCAGACCAACTACGACGGCCCGGTCAACATGATGCTGGGCGTGCTGTATCAGAAGACCAAACTGCAGTCCGACCAGTACGTCTATTCGGGCAACACGCGCGTCAGCACCCAGCGGCCGGAATGGGAATACGTCGCCTTCGGCAAGGATTCCTACACCAAGGGTGAGACGATCTCTCCCTTCGCGCAAGTCACCTGGAAGGTCGTGCCCGAGGTCGAGCTGTCGTCCGGCATCCGCTATACACATGAGACCAAGGACAGCTTCTTCGTCCACCCGGTCAATCGCCCCGGCCAGATCAACCGCCTGAACGACCCGATCTACAAGAACCAAACCTTCACCAACTGGAGCCCGGAAATCACCGCGTCGTACAAGCCGGTGCCGGGCGTCAACATCTATGGCGGCTTCAAGACCGGCTACAAGTCGGGCGGCTTCTCAAACCAGAGTTCCTATACCAACGCGTCGATCCCCGCCGATCTCGACTTCGAGCCGGAGAAGGCCAAGGGCTTCGAGGGCGGCGTGAAGACCACGCTGTTCAACAACCAGCTGCGCTTCGACGTTGCGCTCTACACGTATGAGTATACCAACCTGCAGGTCGATTTCTTCGAGGCGCAGACGTTCCGCTACATCACCACGAACGCGGGTTCGGCGCGCACCAAGGGCATCGAAATTTCGACCGAGTGGGCGCCGCATGCGCTTCCGGGCCTGACGATGCGCGGCGCGCTGAACTACAACAAGGCGCGCTACGTGGACTTCATCGCACCGTGCGTCACCGGCCAGACCCGCCTGCAGGGCTGCAATCCCACCGCGAGCAGCCCTTACGGCGGCCTCTTCGTGCAGGATCTGAGCGGCAAGCCGACGGCCAACGCGCCGCGCTGGACGGCGGCGCTGGGCACCAGCTACGAGGCAGACCTCAGCCCCGACATGTCGCTGACGCTCTCGGCCGATGCGCGCTATTCCAGCAGCTACAATGCATCGCCGTTCAACAACCCGATCGCGACGCAGCCCAAGTACGTGAACCTCGACGCGTCGCTGACGCTCAGTTCGAAAGCGGGCTGGGATCTGGCGGTCATCGGCAAGAACCTGACCAACCAGTTCGTCATCTCGGGCGCGCTGGATGCGCCGGGCACCGGTCGCGGCACCGGGACCGATGGCGGCGTGCTGGGCGACCAGCGCGGCTATGCCAACATCCCGCGCACGGTGCAGGTGCAGGTCACTTACCACTACTGATTGCAACGAATTTTCCGGTTCGTCCTCCCGGTTTGCAGGACACCCATCCTCTCCTGGCCGGTACGCGATCCTCCAATCGCGCGCCGGCCTCTTGTTTCAGGAGCGTTCGCGTGTGTTTAGGCGAGTGCCTTGTCCAGCACGGCCAGATGCGTGGCATCGAGCGTCAGGCGCGTGCCTGCGACGAGGTCGCCGAGCTGTTCGGGGCGCGATACGCTGGCGATCGGAGCGGTGACGCCCGGCTGCGCCAGCATCCACGCAATGGCGACGGCCACCATCGAGGCGGCCGTCTCCCGCGACACCTGCTCCATCGCGGCGATCAGGCGGGGCACCTCCGGGCGCAAGAAGATCGGTCGGAGGTAGACCTCGCGGGGATGGCCGGCGATGTCGTCGAGGCTGCGGTACTTGCCGGTCAACAGTCCATTGGCGAGCGCGTAGAACGGAACCACGCCAAGCCCTTCGCGCAGGGCGATCTCCTGCAGCGCCCCTTCGTAGGTATCGCGCTCCAGCAGATTGTAGCGCGGCTCGATCACCGCGAAACGCGCCCAGCCATTGGCGTCGCTGACCGCCAGCGCCGCATCGAGGCGGTCCGGCGCGTAATTGGAAGCGCCGAGCACCCGCACCTTCCCGGCTTTCACCAGCCGGTCGAGGGCCTCAAGGGTTTCTTCCAGCGGTGTTTCGGGATCGTCGCGATGAGCGAAGTAGACGTCTATGCGGTCGGTGCCGAGCCGCTGCAGCGATTCCTCGATGGCCCCGGCAATGCGCGAGGCCGAAAGGCCCTTGCCGCCAGCGCCGGGGAGCAGCCCGACCTTGGTGGCGATCAGGACCTGCTCGCGCTTGCCGCTACGGCGCAGCCACTCGCCGATCAGCGTTTCGGATTCGCCGCCCGCATTGCCTTGGACCCAGGCGGAATAGACGTCGGCGGTGTCGATCAGTGCGCCGCCTGCATCGACGAAAGCGTCGAGGATGGCGCAGCTTTCCTCGCGGTCGGCGGTCCAGCCGAAGACGTTGCCGCCCAGCATCAGCGGGGCGGCGGTGAGGCCGGTGCGGCCGAGCGGACATGGGGTCACTTCGCTGTCTCCCGAATGTCAGAGGTGCCGGACAGGGTCGCTCCCGTCCCAGCCCAGCGAGGCGGTTTTCACGTGGGCATGAATCTCGCGCATCACCGGGACCATGTCGATCAGTTCGACGATCGGTCCGGGCGCTCCTGCCGCAGGTTGCATGTAGGCGAAGCGGGTGCGCTGCGAGGCGCCTTCGGTCGCCACGGTCAGACCCGCGCCAAGCGCCGCCTGCCGCTGGGCGTCGAAATCGTCGCTCGCCATACCGATGTGATGCAGGCCGCGCCCGCCTGCGGCGAGGAAATCGCGATAAGTCGATGGCGCGGGGCCGGGCACGATCAGCTCGATCTGCATCGCTCCGCTGTGGGCGAGGGCGACCTGGGAAATGATCGCGGTATCGTCCACATCCTCGCCGCCATTGCGCAGCCAGATGAATTCGGGCCGCGGCATGACGAAGAACGGACCTATACCGAGACTTTTGGTCCAATATGCGATTGCGGGTTCCAGAGCCTCGACCAGATAGCCTGCCTGCATGGCCTCGCCGTAGAACCTGCTCATGACCCTCTCTCGCTGTCTTCGTTGTTCTTGTCGGGTTATAAAAACAAGCAGTCAAGACTGCAAAATTCATGGCTCGCGCACGAGGGCGCAGGCGATCGCGGTGGTGCAGGGCGGAACCATAAGATCAAGGATTATTCGAGATAATCGAATGGAACGCTTGCGTGCCCAGCCACGCGGCGGCCAGCATGAGACGTTTGAGCATCGGCGAATTGTGCATATGAAACATTCATCAATGAATCCAATAATGGAGAGCGAAGATGCGGCTTGAGGGTAAGGTCACGGTAATAACCGGAGCGGCAAGCGGGCTTGGCGAAGCGACCGCGCGCCGGTTCGCGCGGGAGGGCGCCGTGCTGGTGCTTGGTGATATCAGGCAGGACGCGGGCCAGTTGCTGGCGGACGAGCTTTCCGCCGCTTTCGTTCCCTGCGACGTCACCCGCGAGGAGGACGTCGCCGCCCTCGTGGATCAGGCTATGGTGTTGCATGGTCGGCTGGACTGCATGGTCAACAACGCCGGGCAACTCGGCGCAGTGGGCCGCGTCGAGGCGATCGAAGCGGCGGCGTGGCGCAATACGCTGGCGGTGCTGCTCGACAGTGTGTTCTACGGCATGAAGCACGCCGCGCGCGTCATGCGGCCGCAGGGGGCGGGCGTGATCCTCTCGACCTCCAGCGCCGCCGGTCTCGCACCCTTGGGGCCGCATGCCTATACTGCGGCCAAGCATGCAGTGATCGGACTGACCCGCTCGGTCGCAGCGGAACTGGCGGCCGACGGTATCCGGGTCAATGCCGTCGCGCCCGGAAACGTGCCGACCCGCATGACCGAGCTTGCCTATGGCGATGCCGCCGCGATGCGCAAGGCCGCCGAGGCGCGCAACCCGCTGCGCCGCGTCGTCGAAGCCGACGAAATCGCGGGGGCCTTCGCCTATCTGGCCGGCGACGACGGGCTGAACGTTACAGGGCAGGTGCTCGCAGTCGATGCCGGGCTTGTCGATTGCCGACTGGGATCGGACTATTATGCCCGAACTCCGGCGTACTTTTCTGTAGACGGAGACCGCTAGAATGTGAGCGCCGCCCTTGCCATCAGGAGCGGCGTCAGGCGGATTTGCGGGCTGCGCGCTCGCTGGGACGGAAACCGATCTCGGCGAGCAGGTCCATAAGCCGCTGGCCGTCGGCGCGAACGCGGTCGCGCCATTCCTTGTGGTCGAGGTGACCAAGCACCGAACGCTGGAACAACCCGGCTTCGCGCACCGCATCGCGAAGCAGGGCGGCCGGCACGACATCAGCGTCCACTGCGCCGCTTTCGACGGCACGAATCTCGATGACGCGCGCCACCTGCTGGGCACGGCTGCGGTTGAGGGTGTTCATATCCACGTTTCAGGCTCCCGGGCGGGGGCAGCATCGCGACCGATACCGCGCTGTCTCTCATTCCGGGAACACGGCCGGGCCGATTAAGTTTCGGTTCATCCGCCGAATTTGCACTGCCGAGTGAAATTTTTCCTTTGCGTTCAAATGTGAACGCGGAAAGTCAGGCGTGGATCGGCAGGATTTCCGGCGTCTCGTGGATCTCCAGAATCTCGAAGACATTGCCGAAGAAGTCGCGGCAATAGGTTCCGGCATAGCCGTGTTTCATGCCGCTCGCATCGACGGTGATGCCCTCCATCGCGGGCGGCGTGTGCACCGGCAGGCCCGCCGCGACGATCCGTTCGTGGACGGCAAGGACGTCCTCCACTTGCAGCGCCACATGGGTATAGCCGTATTCATTGACGCCCCGGCGCGGGTCCTGCGGTGCCTGTTTGGGGGCGAGATATTCGAAGACTTCGATCTGCACGTTGCCGAGGCGACAGAAGAATTGCCGGGCGGCGCTGCCCTCCAGCCCGACGACCTGATCGATGAAGGGGTTGTCGGACCAGCTCAGCGGCTCGACCTCCTCGACCGCGCCGAGGATGTCCAAGTAGAATTCGCGTGCCTTGCCCAGATCGGGCACCGATACGCCGATATGGTGGACGCCGATGACGCCGGGCAGTTTCTGGGCCATGCTCCGCTCCTCCATTTCAGACCTGGCTGAACCCGCCGTCCATCACCAGTTCGTCGCAGGTCATGAAGCTGGAGGCGGTGGAGGCGAGGAACACCACGCCGCCCGCCATTTCCTCCGGCTTGCCGAGGCGGCCGATCGGGTGTGCGACGTTCATCGCCGCGATCGAGGCTTCGCGCGAAGGCGCAGCGCCAAGCTCGATGTAGCGGTCCATGATCGAGTTCAGCATCGGCGTGTCGATCCCGCCGGGGTGCACCGAGTTGACGCGGATGTTGTATTTGAGCGCGGCGAACTCTGCGCCCAGGCACTTCGAAAGCATCTTGATCGCCGCCTTGCTGACGCAATAGGCGGCATTGAACGCCGCGCCGCGCAGGCCGCCGACGCTCGAGAAGTTGATGACCGAGGAGCCCGAGGCCCGCGCCTTACCGCCTTCCTGAAGCAGACCCAGCATGACCTGCGTGCCGATGATAGCCGAGTCGACGTTGATGGCGTTGACCTTGTGGAACTCGGAGAGCGGGGTGTCTTCGAACTTGGTCACGATCGAGAAGCCCGCGTTGTTCACCAGTGCATCGAGGCGGCCATATTTTTCGCGCACCAGCGCCTCCACCGCGCGCCAGTCGGCCTCGCTGGTGACATCGTGCCTGAGGTAGTGGTCGGCGCCTTCGATGTCTGCGCTGTCCTTGAGGTCGGTGGCGATCACGGTGGCGCCGGCGGCCTTCATGGCCTTGACGATCTCGCGGCCGATGCCGCCGGCAGCGCCGGTGACGACGGCGATCACGTCGGGAAGGGCGATGGTCATGGTCTTGTCTCTCCCAAGGGCCTCTGTGTGCCGCTGTAGTGGGGTTATGGTATCGCTAGGTGCCGCTTTGTGCCGCTATTGCGCGGTCCAGCCGCCATCGACGACAAGCTCGCCGCCGGTCATGTACGAACTGTCCGAAGACGCGAGGAAATAGACCGCGCTGGCCAGTTCCGCCGGGTCCGCCAGCCGTCCGATCGGGGTCTTGCTGGACATCAGATCGACCAGATCCTGCGCCTTGCTGGCGACGCCCTTGTCGACCCAGCGCTGGAAGCCTTCCTTGAGGAGCGGGGTCAGAACGAAGCCGGGATGCAGCGAATTCGCGCGGATCGGCATCTTCTTTTCGGCAAATTCCAGCGCGATCGACTTGGTGAACAGCCGCACCGCGCCCTTGCTGGCGTTGTAGCCCGAAACCTCGCTCATGCCGACCAGGCCCATGATCGAACTGACGTTGATGATCGAGGCGCCGCCCCGGAAATCCGCCCCGCTCGCGGCCATCAGCGGCACGAAAGTCCGCACGCCGAGGAACACGCCGTCGACGTTGATGCTCATGATCCGGCGCCAGCCTTCAAGCGAGGTCTCGGCCACCGGGCCGGTCAGGTCGATGCCCGCATTGTTGACCAGGATGTGTAGTTTTCCGTGCCTTTCGGTCACGGCGGCGAGCACTTTGGCCCAGTCGTCCTCGCTGGCGACATTGGCGCTGACATAGCTGGCGGCCTGCCCCAGACGGGCGAGCGTGGCGCTGGCATACTCAGTGTCCGGTGCCTCGAGGTCGGTCAGGACCACTTCGGCGCCTTCGGCCAGGAACCGCTCGACGCAGGCGAGGCCGATGCCCCGAAGACCGCCGGAAACCAGCGCTACGCGGCCCTTCAGCCGCTGCGAACCCAGTTCCTCTCTCATACGCCGTTCATCCCTGCAGTGGACGCGCCGTCCATGGTGAATTCGCTTCCAGAACAGAACCTTGCCTCATCGCTCGCAAGCCATGCGACCATGCCGGCGACTTCCTCCACAGCGGCCATGCGGCCCATCGGAGACAGGCCCTCGTAGGCGGCGCGGGTGGCGACGGGGTCGCCCGATTTCTCGATCAGGTTGACGATCAGGGCGGTCTCGACGACGCCCGGCAGCACGGCGTTGACGCGAATGCCGTACTTCTGGTTGCCCGAATGCACCGCCGACGCCTTGACCAGCGCGATCACGGCGGCCTTCGACACCGAATAGGCCACGAAGTTGCCCATCGCCCGGTGCGCGTTCATCGAGGAATTGACGATGATCGAGCCGACCGGCCCTTCCGGATTCTTCGCCATGGCCCGCATCGCGTGCTGCACGGTGAGCATGACGCCGGTGAGGTTTACCCCCATGACGTTGTTCCAGCCCTCGATCGAGATGCTCTCGATGCTGCCGTCGCCGCTTTCGGTCCCGGCATTGGCGAAGGCGATGTCGAGCCGCCCGTGCTTTTCGAGGATCTGTGCGATCAGGCCGTCCCACGCCGCCGCGTCGGTGACGTTGTGCTTCACGAACTCGGCCCCGGTCGCGGCGCACAGCGCATCCGCCGCCGCCTGGTTGGAGCCGGTGAAAATGACTTTAGCCCCGTCGGCGCACAGACGCTCGACAGTGCCGGCGCCGATGCCGGAGGTTCCTCCGGTGACCAGCGCCACCTTGCCTTCAAGCCGCTTCACGGCATTCTCCCGATTACTATCCCGGCCAACATGGCCCATCCGCGCCGCTCCACAACCTATGATTTTGAGCAAGGTGACTTGTGGTGCAGCGGGGTGCAGAAATGGCGACAAACAGGGAAATGCGTTCTTGGGAGATTGAACGACCATGGCCGATCGAGATCCGGAAATCGCCGGAAAGCTGGGTGAAGACCGCAGCGAAGGCATAAGCTGGGCGGAACTGATGGCGCAGGATTCGCGCACTCCGCCTGCGATTCTGACTGACGAGAGCTATACGTACCGCGGTTCGGAGGCGATTCCCGCCGAGCGTTACACCAGCGAGGCATTCGCCAAGCTCGAACGCGAGCGGATGTGGCCCTACGTGTGGCAGTTCGTCGCGCGCGAGGAAGACCTGCCCGATCCGGGTGACTTCATCGTCTATGAGAACGCGGGCCGTTCGTACCTCGTCAGCCGTCAGGACGACGGCTCGATCCGGGCGATGCACAATGTCTGCCTCCACCGTGGCCGCAAGCTGCGCACCGAGGAAGGCGCCGCCGACAAGTTCGTCTGCCCGTTCCACGGTTTCGCATGGAAGAAGGACGGCAGCTTCGATTCGATGCCCTGCCAGTGGGACTTCCCGCATCTGGCCGAAAAGGACCTCGACCTGCCCGCCGCCGAAGTGGGCCGCTGGTCGGGCTACGTCTTCATCCGCGAGGAATCGGGCGGCCCGAGCCTCGAGGAATTTCTCGCCCCGCTGCCCGAGCACTTCAAGCGCTGGCGGCACGAGGAATGCGCCAGCGTCATGCGCGTGGCCAAGGAAGTCCCGGCGAACTGGAAGGTGGTGATGGAAGCCTTCATGGAGGCCTGGCACACCATCGTCACGCACCCGCAGCTGCTGCCGTTCACTGGCGATTCCAACGCCGCCTACTGGACCTGGGGCGACAATGTGAACGTCAACCTCGTCCCCTTCGGCGTGATGAGCCCGCACATCGCGGAAGGGCAGGGCGAGCAGTGGATCGTCGACGAGTTCATCAAGTACAACGGCCGCTCTGGCGACAACTACGAAGGTGAGGCCCACGCCAACCCGATGGCGATCCAAGTGCCCGAGGGCATGACCGCCCGCGCGGCGCTGGGCGCCGCCATGCGCGCGGCCTATACCGAGAGCACCGGCTACGACCACGAGAGCGCGACCGACGCCGAACTGCTCGACGGACTCGTCTACAACGTGTTCCCGAACTTCGCGCCTTGGGGCGGGTACATGCCGAACATCGTCTACAA
This sequence comes from Novosphingobium resinovorum, assembly GCF_001742225.1. NCBI lineage: Bacteria > Pseudomonadati > Pseudomonadota > Alphaproteobacteria > Sphingomonadales > Sphingomonadaceae > Novosphingobium > Novosphingobium resinovorum. Next base: position 1,710,397 of record NZ_CP017076.1, read on the forward strand.
CTGGCTGCCCGGCAAGACGCCCGACACCTGCATCATGGAAGTGCGCATCCTCGCGCGTATTCCCAAGGGCCAGCCGATCCCGCGCGGCGCGCCGCTCAAGATGCTGCGGCTCGACCAGAAGTGGACCGAGGCGCCGGAACTGGGCATTCTGGGCGACGTGTTCGAGCAGGACATGGACAACCTGCCTTACGTGCAGGACGGCCTTCATGCCTCGAAGAACGGCAAGGTGAACCTCGGGAACTATCAGGAAATCCGCATCCGTCAGTTCCAGGACACGATGATGAAGTACATCGTCGGCGACCTTGGGGGCGACCTCGGCGGGGCTCCGAAGGCATGAGTGAGGCTGAAGGCGCGCATCCTCCGCGCATAAACTGCGTCCTCATCTGCGGCGGCGTGTGGCACGACATGGACTTCGCGCGGCTGGAGCTTCTCAAGCTCCTCGCCGAAGACCCCAGCGTGCGCACCCGCGTGTTCGAGGATTATGAGAACCTCGACGCACTGCGGCAGGCGGACATCCTCATCACCTATACCTGCGACGTCACGCCCTCGCTGGCGGCGCAGGAGGTGCTGCGCGACTGGCTGAAGGCGGGCGGGCGCTGGCATGCGCTGCACGGCACCAACTCGGTGCTGCGCCTGCTGTCCGAAGGGCCGGACAAGGGCCTGTGGGACGCCCCGCGCTGGGCACCGCTGTTCATGGACATGCTGGGTTCGCAGTTCATCTCGCACCCGCCGATCGCGCCTTACACGGTGACCGTGGCCGATCCCGGCCATCCGCTGGTGGCGGGCATCGAGCCGTTCGAGACGACCGACGAACTCTACCACATGGAGACGCACGGTCACCTGCACGTCCTGCTGGAGACCGACTGCACGGTCGAGGGCACCGGCTTCGTCGAGGCGGCCGATGCGCTGGGCAAGCAGCCGGTGATGTACCTCAAGGACCACGGCAAGGGCGCCGTACTCTACAACACGCTGGGGCACTGCCGGGGGCACTACGACCTCCAGCCGATGCTCGACTGGTGGCCTACGGTGGACCGCTGCGCCTGGGATCTCCCGGTGTTCTACGAATTGCTGCGCCGGGGCATCGCCTGGCTCAAGCAGAGCGGGAAGTGAGACGCGGCGCCGGGGTCTGCCCCGGCGCAGCCCCGCTCAATCGACCTTGAACGGAAGCGCTCCGGTTTTATCCGACCGCGTCGGCCACAGGATGGTGAGCGCAATCCGTGCGAACTTCCAGCGGCCGTCCTGCCGGACGTAATGGTCGTCGTAGCGACCAATCAGCAGCAGCGGGTTCGCCTCCCCGCCCGGCGTGACGATGGCCGAGCCCGCATGCTGGCGGGTGACGAGGTCCAGCAACAGGCAATGCCCGTGAGCGGTGTCAGATCCCGTCAGCTCGATGGCGTGATTGGCGACGTAATGCAGCGTCTCTAGCGGCGCGCGCAGGTGCTTCCAGTGCTGGCGATAGAGGCCGAGCACCGCCTCGACGCCTTCGTAGGGCTCCGGAAACTCGCATAGGATGTCGTCGGCGAAATTGCGGCGCACCGCAGCCTCGTCCATCGAGTCGAAGGCGGTCGAGTAATCCACGCGAAGCTGGCGGATTTCCTCGCGTGCGATCAGGTCTTCAAGAGTCATCATCTTCTCCCGCTTGTTATTATTCCTTGGTCGAGGCGCGCTTGAGGCGGGCGATCTTCTTCTGGATCGCTGCCAGCTTGCGCATGTAGGTCTCGCGAATGTCGCCGGTCAGCAGCAGCGCCGCGCTCTGCAGGAAGCAGGCGTGCAGTTCGGCGCGGCACTGGTCGCCCGCGCACTGGCCCAGCGCCCAGCGGCGGTAGACCACGAATTCGTGCATGACGTGGGTGTCCACCAGCGTCGGTAGGTCGAGATCATCGCGGACGTGGCCTTTGGCGCGCTGAAGGTTCAGCCACCCCGAGAAGCGCGTGTGCGCCACCGAGGTCAGTTCCCGCACTTCCAGTTCGCGCGGCTCGGGGGCGAAGACGAAGTCGATCACGACGCGGGCGTAGAGACTGTCGCGCTCAAGCTCGCTGACCATCCAGTCGAGTTCGCGGAACACCACCTCCAGCGTGTAAGTCGCACCGCGCCGGGCGATGTGTTCGCGCACCTCGACCATGCGATCGACGACGGTGGCGCTGATGACGCCGTCCTTGTCGCCGAATAGGCGGTAGAGCGTGCGCTGGGCCACCCCGGCGTCTTCGGACAATCGCCGGATGGTCAGCGCCGCGACTCCGCCTTCGCCGAGGATGCGGTGCGCGGTGTCGACGATGCGCGCACGGCGCTCGGTCATCGCCGGGCTGGTGTAGCGGCGGCGAATCACCGGCGGTTTTTTCGCGATCACGTCTTGCATCGCAGCAATGCCCCCCGGCGTGGTGGTTCTCTTTTCATTACCGGGAGAAACGTGAACTTCGCCGCTCTCCAAGACAATCCCCTCCGCTCCATCACCGCTGCACTGCGGTAAAACAAATCATACATGAATGTTTTTTATGTCTTCACAAAAATGATCATCTGTACTCATTTATGCCTGTCCGGCGAAAAAGTCGGCACGTGATTCGAACTGCCCATGACCAAACGAAGGCAGTCGGCTCGGAGGGGAAGAACATGATCGGCAAACGACACCTGAATTGCGTCTTCACGACTTTCGCCATGGGGCTTCTGGCGAGCGTCAGCACTACCGCGATGGCACAAAGCGCTCCGGCTTCCGCGCCGCCGCAGGCCGATCCGCCGCCGCAGCAGGGCGGACTGGAGGACATTGTCGTCACCGCGCGGCGCATCTCGGAATCGCTGCAGGACACGCCGGTGGCGGTTTCCGCCTTCACCGAGACGGCGATCCAGAACAAGTTCGCCACCGACATCCGCGCGCTGGCGGGCGACGTGCCCAACGTCGTCATAACCAACGTCCCGGGCTTCAACGCCGCCTCGATCGGCATTCGCGGCCAGTCCACCGGCGACATCATCCTGACCTTCGAGCCCGCCGTCGGCGTGGTGGTGGACGACTTCGTGCTCGCCCACGTCCAGACCCAGTTGTTCGACCTGTTCGACGTGGAGCGCATCGAAGTCCTGCGCGGACCGCAGGGCACGCTGTTCGGCAAGAACACCGTGGGCGGCGTCGTCAACGTCATTACCAAGAAGCCGGAGCCCGGCTTCAGCGGCGAAGTGCGGCTCGGCTATTCCAGCTTCAACACCAAGGACGTCAAGGCCGCGATCAATATCCCGCTCGCCGACAACCTCTACTTCCGCGCGGCAGGATCGTTCCAGGAAAGCGACGGCTACTACCGTCTGACCAAGAACAACGACGTCGACGGCTTCGAGGGCGTGCCCGGACGCGGCCAGCGCTGGGGCGGATCGCGCTACTTCAGCGCCCGCGCCAAGCTCTTGTGGGAGCCGACCGACGACACCAACATCCTGCTCACCTACGAACTGCTGCGCGATCGTGGCGACAGTCCGCCTTCGGTCAACGAGACGCCTCCGGGTTTCCTGATCGACGTGGTCGGCTTCCCCGGCATTCAGACGACCGGGCAAAGCCCCTACAAGACCGGCACCACACTGTGCGAAGGTTCGGCCACTGCGCCGACTTGCGTGGGTACGCTCGATGGTCACCGCGTCGATGTGGACGGCGTCTACTTGCGCGGCGAGCATTCGGTCGATGACGTCGGCACGATCACCGTCGTCGGCGGCTGGCGGCGGGTGCAGTCCAAGCTGCCTTCCGACTATACGGGTGAGAACGCCTACTTGTTCGTCTCTGCGCGTGAGGACGTGCGCAAGCAGTACAGTCTCGAGGCACGGTTCAGCTCCGACTTCTCGGACGTCCTGAAGTTCACCGTGGGCGGCATGTACTGGGGGCAGAAGCTGGACGCCAATGCTACCAGCTTCCTCGGCTTCCTGCGCTTCCTGGGAGACCCCACCGCGCTGACCGACCCGAACCAGTCCACCGCGAACTACAAGGTCGACAGCTACGCCGTGTTCGGCGAGGCGGAATACAAGGTCGCCGACCCGTTCTCGGTCTTCGTCGGCGCCCGCTACACCAAGGAGAGCAAGGACTTCGCGGTGCGTCCGCAAGTGCGCCGCTCGACGATCGCGACCGGGTTCTGGCCCGAGTACAGCGACAGCGCGAAGTTCTCCAAGCCGACGATGCGCGCAGGCTATCGCTGGGAGATCGCGCCGGGGATCAACAACTACTTCACCTACAGCCAGGGCTACAAGTCGGGCGGCTACAACGAGCAGGCGATGTCCGCTACGTCGGCGCTGCCGTTTCGTGAGGAGACCGCCGACAGCTTCGAACTGGGCTTCAAGACCGAGACGGCCGATCGCAAGCTGCGCGTCAACATCGCGGCGTTCTATGTGAAGTACAACGATCTGCAGCGCGACGCGGTGGTCCCCTTCATCGATCCGATCACAGGCCTGCCGGGGCAGGAGACGCGGACGACCAATGCGGGCAAGGCCCACGTAAAGGGCATCGAACTCGAAATCTCCGCCGCACCGGTGGTGGGCCTGACGATGGGCGCTTCGGTTGGCTGGCAGAAGGCGGAGTACGACGAGTTCAGCACCGACGTGAACGGTGACGGCGTGAACGACGATGCCTCCTACCTCAAGCTGCGCAATGCGCCCAAGTGGACGGCCAGCGGGAACGTGCATTACGAGTTCCCGCCGACCGACTGGGGCGTCGTCTCGCTCAACGCAGACGTCAACTATCAGGCACAGTACGAATCCACGACGCTCAACGCCGACTATTCGCAAGGTCAGGCGCGCACACTGGTGGGGGCAAGCATCGGCTGGACCGATCCCGACGAGCGCTTCCGCGTCGCGGTGTTCGGTCGCAACCTGCTGGACAAGGTCTACCGCGTCTCGGCCAACTCGGTCGCGGGGCTGTTCAACTTCACCAACTACGCCCCGCCGAGGAGCTTCGGCGTTGAAGGCTCGGTGAAGTTCTGACGATGGTGGCGGCGCTCTCCTCACGGGCAGGTGCGGGCCTGCGCCGAGCCGGCCTTCCCCTGCGGTTTCGTGCGCCGCAGGGGAAGGTTAGCCTGCTCTCGCTTCGTGATGACGCCCCCCCATGCCGTCATTGCGAGCGGAGCGAAGCAATCCAGGGCGGTTTGCGCAGCGCTGGATTGCTTCGCTCCGCTGGCAATGACGAAGGTGGAGTTTCAGGGCAGCTTGTGCGCGCGGCCGATGCCCTTGGGGACGAGGTCGAAGGCGAAGCTGATGCGTTCCTTGTCGCCGCCGAAGGGCAGCGTGGCGTGCCAGAGATACGAGGGGAACAGGATCATCCGGCCCGCTCGGGGCTGGTAGGTGACGGGCGTGCCGCCGCCGCCCAGTTCCTCCGGCAGCAGGCCGATCGCGAAGGCACCGTCTTCACCCTCGAACTGTGGATAGTAGACACCCGAGAGCCAGTTGGGGGCATGGATATGCGAGCCGACTTCGCCGCCGGGGCGCAGGATCGTGCCCCACAGGGTCAGGCTCCATTCCTCGGGCAACGCGTGGAGCAGGGGGTGGTCGGCGGGTTCCTCGGCAAGGCGTGCATGGGCACTGGCGAGATGATCGCGGGCGATCCGTGCAAGGGCGCCGATCGCCGGGCTCCGCGCATCGACGAGGTCGGCGCTCTGGCGTCCCTGGCGGGTCACGAGGCCCTCCGGCTCGAACGTCAGCGAGGGGTGAGCACGCAGTTCCTCCACCAGCGCGGCGTTGAACGTCGCGAGGTCTTCGAAGCCCGGCGCGGCGTCGATGTCATGCACGGTGACGAAGCGGTCGAGCGCCATGATCCGTTCGCGATCGCCGGTCCAGCCGAGCTTCTCGAAGGCGGCGAGGGCCAGCGCCACCGGCGTGGTGACGCTCGGCTGCGTGGCGACGAGTTTACCGCAGACGCCCAGCGCATCGCGCTCCTGCCCGCCGCGGATCATCGCCCGTACCAGATTGATGCCGAGCGCATGGTTGGGCTGTGCCGGATCGAAGGCGCGGCGCAGCACATTCACCGCACCTGTGTAATCGCCGGCCCGCTCGCGCATGAGGCCAAGCTGGTTTGCCGCGCGTGGGTTGCGGGGCTGTACGCGCAGGATTTGCCCGACGAGGCTTTCCGCCTCGCCCCCCTGACCGCAGGCGGCGAGCGCATCGACAAGGTTCAGCGCCGTGTCGAGGTGCCCGGGCCGCAGTTCCAGCGAGCGCCGGTAACGGCTCACCGCCTCGCCGTGCCGTCCGAGCCGCGCCAGCGCGACCCCCGTATTGTTGAGCGCATCGGCGCTGTCTCCGGCCTGCGTCAGCATCTCCAGCGCCTCGTCGTATCGCTCCGCCGCGATCAGGCAGGAGCCGAGATTCGCCAGCGTTGCGGCATGTCCGGGGCGCAGTTCCAGCGCGGCGGCGAAAGCCTGCAGCGCCTCCTCGTAAGCGCCTGCGTTCTTGAGCGCGACGCCCAGGTTCTGCCGGCGTCCGGCATCACGCGGATCGGCGGCGCAGGCATCGCCGAAGGCGCGCACCGCATCTTCCATGCGCCCGGTACGCTGGGCGACGATCCCGGCCAGTGTCAGCGCATCGGCATCTCCCGGCTTCGCGGAGAGCAGGCGGTCCACCAGGGGCCGGGCCGCCACCGGGTCCGGCCCCTGCGCGACGCGCGCCGCTTCGGCCAGCATTTCCCCCCACATGACGAAAGGTCCTCTCCGATATGATTGGTGTCATCATGCATGTCCGCACGAAGCCGGACAAGACGCAGCGCTTCATCGAACTGACCACGCAACTGCAGAAGGACGTGCGCGCCAACGAGGCCGATACGCTGCTGTTCCAGGTCATGCAATCGCGCGAGGACCCGAACGCCTTCGGCTTCACCGAGATCTTCACCGACATCGCCGCCAAGGAAGCGCATGCGAACCGGCCCTACCACGTCGCCATGTCGGCGGAGGGCTACGCCTGCCTCGACGGCGACCCCGACATCCGCGTCTTCGACCTTCTGGGTGAAGCCGCCAAGGCAGGAGTTCACGCATGACCGGTTCGCTTGAAGGACGCATCGCCCTCGTCACCGGATGCACCGGCGGCATCGGCAGTGAGATATCGCGCCAACTGGCCGAGGCAGGTGCGACCGTCATCGGCGCCGACCTCCCCGCCGAGGCAGGGGGCTGGCAGGGCGATTCCTATCTCTCGCTCGACGTGACCGACGAGGTATCCTGGCAGTCGGCGATCGGCGCGGTGGAGGCGCAGCACGGGCGGCTCGACGTGCTGGTCCATGTCGCGGGCATTGTCGTCGTCGAGAAGATGGAGAACACCACCATCGAGCAGTGGCGCAAACAGATGGCGGTCAACGTCGATGGCCCGTTCCTCGGCACCAAGGTGGCGGCGCAGCTCCTCCGGCGCTCGGGCGAGAGCGTGCCGCACGGGGCTTCGGTGATCGTGATCTCATCGGTCGCGGGCAAGATCGGCTCGCCGCTGCACGTCGGGTACTGCACCTCCAAGGGCGCGGTGACGCTGTTCGTGAAGGCCTGCGCGATGGAGTTCTCCGCGCTGGGCTACAAGGTGCGGGTCAACTCGGTGCACCCCAGCGGCGTCAAGACCGGCATGGTCGACCACATCCTCCAGCGCATCGTCGACAACGGTTTCGCCGCCAGCGTCGAGGAAGCCGCCGCCGGGCTCGCCCCCGCGCACCCGATCGGGCGCATGGCCGATCCCATCGACGTCGCCAAGACCGTGCGCTTCCTCGCCTCCGACGAGGCCGGGTACATGCACGGCTCGGAACTGATCGTCGATGGCGGGTTCACCGCGCAATGAGTGGGCTCAGCGGAAAAGTCGCCGTGGTGACGGGCGGCACCAGCGGCATCGGCGCCGCCGTATCCAAGCTGCTGACCGAGGCGGGCGCAAAGGTCGCGGTGTTGTCCGAGGTGCCGCAGGCCGATCTCGACAAGGCGGTGGCAAGCGGCACGCTCGCCCATGCGGCGCACGTGGACATCGCCGATGCCGCTGCCGTCGCGGCGGCTGTGCAGGGCATCGAAGCGGCGCTCGGTCCGGTCACGCTGCTGGTCAACAACGCGGCGATCTGGGCGCCCAACCCGGTGCCCGAAAGCAGCCTCTCGCTGTTCGACCGGCATATCGACGTCAATCTCAAGGGCAGCTTCTACGTCACGCAAGCCGTGCTGCCCGCGATGATCGAGGCGGGCGGCGGGACGATCGTGTTCATCGGTTCGGTCAGCGGCACGGCGGGCCGCGCGGGCGACAGCGCCTACAGCGCTTCCAAAGCCGGGGTCGCCATGCTGGCGCGCACGCTGGCGGCGGAGCTGGGCCCGAAACGCATCCGCATCAACTGCGTGTGCCCCGGCGCGGTGGCGACGCCGCTGACCGCGAACTTGCGCACGCCGGAGGGCGAGCAGGCCATCGCCGCGTTGATGGACGGCCATCCCAGCCCGCGCCGCCAGTTCTTCATGGACCCCGAGCAGATCGCCCAGCTCGTCTGCTTCCTGCTCGATGACAAGTCGAGCGCGCTGCACGGCGCGGTCATCCCCGCCGACGAAGGCCTTACCGCAACGATGTAACCCGACCCGCTACGAGAGGATAACAACCATGACCGCTTTGCACGATGCCGGAAAACTCGGCGACCTCATCGTCAACATCAACGACTGCCACGAAGTCGCGCTCGGCACCGGCACCACGATCCGGCTGCTGCGCTACAGCGAGGAGACCGGCGACTGGGTCCTGTGGGTCCACATGGAGCCCGGCGCGACCTTCGCCCCGCACTGGCACCTTGGCCACGGGCAGTATTTCGTGACCAAGGGCGAACTGATCTACGACGTCGGCTCAGCGCCTGCGGGGACTTACGGCTACGAACCGATCGGCTCGCGCCACAACGAGGCGCGCTGCGACGAAGTGACCGAATATCTCTTCATGGGCCACGGCGCCGTCGCCTTCCTCGACGAGGTGGGCGAGATCCGCTTCATCCTCAACCACGAATTCCTGCGCGACGTGGCCAAGGGCGAAGTGATCTCCAACGTTGCCAACGAGGGGCTGGAGGAAGCGGCATGACCGCACCCTCCAACCCCCGCGCCGACCGGCTGCGCACGATGATGGCGGCGGAAGGGCTCGACGCGGTCGTGCTCAGCCACCCGCATGATGTGCGCTATGCGGTGGGCTATCACTCGATCCTCGAACGCTGGCAGCAGATGGAGCCGATGGCTGCCGCGATCGTCTATGCCGATCCGGCCAAGCCGCTGACGCTGGTGATCCCGGAGGCGAACCTCGGCCTCGTCGCGGTGCTCAACAAGGACGGCGACGCCTGCACCTTCGGCGAGGTGCGGACGTTCGACATGCTCAACTTCTGCGAGGTCAGCCGCTACATCGACCCCGACCGCAACGGCGGTCAGCTGGCCGAGGACGCCGCCGGGATGATGGGTGCGATCAGGGGCAGTTGCCAGCCCGACATCGCCGCCGCCATTGCTTCGGGCCTTGCCGATCACGGCATGGCGGGCAAGGCGATCGGCTTCGACGAGCACCGCGTCTCCGCGCGGATCACGGCCGCCGTGCCGCATGCATATTCCGACGTGCTCGACTTCATGATGCGCGTGCGGGTGGTGAAGACCCCCGGTGAACTCGAACGCTATCGCAAGCTGGGCAAGCTGGCGGACCGCATCATCGCTCACGCCGGATCGCTGCTCCACGAAGGCGCGGACTGGAACGACGTGCAGGCGCGCATCTGCGATTTCATGGTGCGCAACGAAGTCATCCCCGTGGACGAGGGCGCGATGCTGTTCGGCGGCGCCTACGAAGCGGACGAGTTCATCCCCGACTTGTTCCGCACGCGCGGCAACCGGGCCTTGCGGCGCGGCGACATCGTGATCCTGGAGACGCAGGGCATCCACGACGGCTTCTGGGTGGATATCAACCGCACCGCCGTCGTCGGCAAGGCCAGCGCCGAGTACCGCCACCAGCATGACGTCCTGCGCGATGCTTTCCTGAAGATGGTGGACCACCTGCGCCCCGGCGTCTCCACCGCCAGCCTGCCCGCGATCGGCTATGAGCACCTGAAGGCGGGCGGCATCGCCACGCCCGAGAAGCTGCTGGTCGTGGCGCACGGCATCGGCCTGATGCCGCTGGAAATCCCGCTGCCCTTCCCGGCAGCGGGGCTGGCCGGGGTCAAGCAGGGCTTCGTGATGGAGGAGGGGATGCTGATCTCGCTCGACAGCCTCTACTTCGGCGCGAAGCTGGGGCCGTGCCACATGGAGAACGTCTACGCGATCACCGCGGGCGCTCCCGAACCGATGTACGCGGCCCCGCTCGAACTGTTCGAGGCGGTGACGCCCGAGCCTGCGAACGCAGCATGACCCCCCGATTTGCGCATACAAGGAGAGAGCGATGACCGCCATCGGCGACAACGACCGCAGGCTTGAGAAGTACCGCCGGATGCAGCGCATCCGCCAGTTCGAGACCAAGGCCGAATCCATCCATGCTGCGGGCGAAATCCCCGGCGCTCTGCACACTTATGCGGGGATGGAGGCTTCGGGCGTCGGCGCCTGCATGGCGCTGCGCGACGACGACTACATGGTCGGCACGCACCGCAGCCACGGCCATCCGATCGCCAAGGGATCGACGCTGCGCCCGCTCATGGCCGAACTGCTCGGCAAGGCGACGGGCGTGTGCAAGGGCAAGGGCGGCTCGATGCACTTGTCCGATTTCGCGATGGGTAGCCTGGGCGAAACCAGCATCGTCGGCTCCGGCGGCCCGGTTGCCGCAGGTGCAGCATTGGGCGCGAAGCTGCAGGGGCTGGACCGTGTGGCGCTGTGCTTCTTTGGCGACGGCGCCTCCAGCGAAGGGGCGATCCATGAAGGCATGAACCTTGCCGCCGTGTGGAAGCTGCCCGCGATCTTCGTGTGCGAGAACAACCGCTTCGGCATGTCCACGCCGACCTCCGCCGCCGTGGCGGGCGTCAATGTCGCGGACCGCGCGCACGGCTACGGCATCCCCGGCGTCATCGTCGACGGGCAGGACGTGGACGCCGTCGAGGAGGCCGTGCGCGATGCGGTGGACCGCGCCCGCGCGGGCAAGGGGCCGACGCTGATCGAGACCAAGACCTACCGCTACCGCGACCACGCGGTGAACATGGGCCGCGACCTCACCCCCCGCGGGCCGGAGCATGATGACTGGGTCGCCCGCGATCCGATCACGCTCTACCGCGCGCGCCTGCTGGCCGATGGCGTGGCCGAGGGCGATCTCGACGCCATCGACGCGGCCATCGCGGACGAAGTGACGGACTCGCTGAACTTCGCGCGCGAGAGCGCATACCCGGCCTTCGAGGAGGCCTTCGACCACGTCTTCGTCGATCGCCTGCCGATCCCCGACGACGTTCTGGCGCACGCCTGAGAAGGAACCGCAACCATGGCCAAGATCACTTTCCTCGAAGCCATCCAGCAGGCCCAGGCCGAAGAGCTGGAGCGCGACGCCCGTGTCTTCATGATGGGCGAGGACATTCGCTGCAACGTCTTCGGCACCACCACCGGCTTCGTCGAGCGTTTCGGCGAGGAGCGCATCCGCGACACGCCGATCTCCGAGAACGGCTTCATCGGCGCGGCAGGCGGCGCGGCGATGGTGGGCATGCGGCCCATCGTTGATGCGACGCTGTCCTCGTTCCTCTATCCGGCGATGGACCAGATCTGCTCGATCATCGCCAAGTCCCGCTATATCTACGGCGGGCAGGCGAAGTTGCCGCTCGTGCTGCGCTCCTGCATGTTCTACGGCAACTCCAATGCTGCGCAGCATTCGGACCGGCCCTACCCGATGTTCATGAACATGCCGGGCCTCAAGATCATCTGCCCCTCCGATGCCGCCGATATGAAGGGCCTGCTCAAGTCCGCGATCCGCGACGACGATCCGGTGATGAGTTTCGAGGACGGCACCTGCTGGATGAACAAGGCCGACGTACCTGACGATCCCGACTTCCTGATCCCCATCGGCAAGGGCGACATCAAGCGCGAAGGCACCGACATCACCGTCGTCGCCATCGCCGGCGGGGTCAACGTCGCGCTGAAAGCGGCGAAGCAACTGGCGGGCGAGGGCATCTCGCTGGAAGTGATCGACCCGCGCACGCTGGTCCCGCTCGACCGCGATCTGATCCTGCGTTCGGTGCGCAAGACCGGCCGCGCGATCTGCGTCGATCCCGCGAACAGGACCTGCAGCGCCGCCAGCGAGATCGCCGCCACCATCGTCGAGGAGGCGTTCGAGGCCCTGCGCGCGCCGGTGGTTCGGATCACGACTCCCGATACGCACTTGCCGTTCAGTCCGCTCATCGAAAAGCCGCTCTATCCCTCGGTGGAGCGCATCGTGAGTGCCGCCAGGCGCCTCGTAGGTGCCGCCGAGTTCCAGTCAGCCTGAGGAGCGAACATGGCCGAATTCACGATGGTCCTGCCGCAATACGGCATGGGGATGCAGGACGGCGAGATCGTCCGCTGGCTCAAGCAGCCGGGCGACGCGGTCGAGGAAGGCGAGAATCTCGTCGAGGTGGAAGCCGCGAAAACCACGGTGGAAGTGCCATCCCCTGTCTCCGGCACGCTGCTCCGCATCATCGCCGGAGAAGGTGAAACGATCGACGTGCGCGAACCGATCGCGGTGATCGAGACGGGGTGATCCACGTCCGAAAGGCGATCAACGGCACCGGGCAAGGCCCGGGATAACGCAGACGTTCCGGGAGAGGACGCGAGGGATGAAGGACGGGAAGGAAGGCCGCTGGCTGTGCTGGTCGGCTGGGGCGGTGTTGTTCGCCATCGGGGCGGTGCTGGCCGTGGGCGGGATAAAACTGCTGACGCTGGGCGGATCGGCCTACTATCTGGCTGCCGGGGTGGCCTGCGCGGTGTCGGGCGTGCTGCTCTGGAGGGGCGACCGGCGAGGGCTCTGGCTTTACGCGGCGATGCTACTGGCCACGCTGATCTGGGCCTTCTGGGAGGTTGGGGCGCAGTTCTGGCAACTCCTGCCGCGCCTTGCGGGGCCGACCGTGATCGGCGCTTTTCTCGCGCTGCCGTGGCTGCGCCGCCGACTGACCGCCGCTTCGGATGCCGGTACGCGTTGGGGGCTGGGCTCGGTCGTGCTGGTCGCGGCTCTAGCGCTGACGGGAACCTTCCTTACGGTGCCGGTCTTCGATGTTTCCGCCGGTAGCGTGGCCAAGTCTGCTCCGGCAAGCCCGGCCAGCGCGGAGTGGACCGATTACGGCGCGAACCTGTCCGGCACCCGCCATTCCCCGGCTGCACAGATCACCCCGGCCAACGCTGCGAAGCTGGAAAAGGCGTGGTCGTTCGAGACGGGCGACACCAAGGCGAAACGACCGGAGATCAAGTCCATTTCCTTCATGGCGACGCCGTTGATGGTGGACGACAAGGTCTATTTCTGTTCGCCTACCGGCAAGGTCTTCGCGCTGGATGCGGACACGGGCAGGCAAATCTGGCTGCGCGACCCCCGCACTAACATCGGCAATGCGCAGATGCTCAACTGCCGCGGCGTATCCTACCACGCCGCTCCCGCTGGCACAGGATCATGCGCCAAACGGATCATCAGCATGACCGTGGACGGACGCCTGCTTGCCAGCGATGCCGGCACGGGTGCGCCTTGCGCCGATTTCGGCAAGGATGGCTCCGTGAACCTCGACGAAGGGCTCGGCCAGGTCGATCCCTTGCGGTCCTACTCGTCCTCGCCCCCCGTCATCGTCGGCGACGTTGCGGTGCTGGGCTCTTATGTGCGCGACAACTACACCAAGGACGATCCATCGGGCGTGGTGCGGGCCTACGACGTGAAGAGCGGGCGGCTGCTCTGGGCATGGGACAGCGGACGGCCCGACGATGCCCCGATGCCCGGCCCCGGCGAAAGCTGGACGCGTGGTTCGGTCAACGCCTGGAGCGTGTTCAGCGCCGATCCCGCGCTGGGGCTGGTCTACCTGCCGACAGGGAACGCCACGCCCGATCATGTCGGTACGCACCGTTCACCGATGCTGGAGCGCTACGCCAGTTCCATCGTCGCGCTCGACGTCAGGACGGGACGGATGCGCTGGCATTTCCAGACGGTACACCACGACATCTGGGACTATGACATGCCCGCGCAGCCGGTGCTGTTCGACTACACCGTCGGTCGCCGCAAGATACCCGCGCTTGCTGCACCGACCAAGCGGGGCGAGATCTTCATCCTCGACCGCGCCACCGGCCGTCCGTTGACAGGCGTGGAGGAGCGCGCCGTGCCTCGCGGCGGCATCCCGGGGGAGCGCTATTCGCCCACCCAGCCTTACGTGAAGGGTTTCGCCTCCTTCGCGCCGCCGCCGCTGACGGAGGCGGGCATGTGGGGGGCGACGCCGATCGACCAGATGTGGTGCCGCATCCGTTTCCGCTCGCTCGACTACAAGGGCATGTTCACCCCGCCTTCCGAGCGCGGCATGATCCAGTGGCCGGGCACTTTTGGCATTCTCAACTGGGGTAGCGTCAGCATCGATCCCGCGCGCCAGATCATGATCGTCAATTCGGCGGCGATCCCTCAGGAGGTACGCCTGTTCCGCCATGGAGCCGATACCGACCGTCCAGCCTTGGCGAAGGACTCGCACGCGCCGGGCTATCTGCCGCAATACGGCACGAACTACGGTGTCAGCCTGCTGCCGATGCTCTCCCCGCTGGGCATTCCGTGCGAGGCGCCGCCATGGGGCAAGATTGCCGCCGTCGATCTGAAGACCGGCAGAATCGCGTGGAGCCGCACCTTCGGCACGTCCGCCGATACCGCACCGCTGGGCATTCCGGTGCCGGGGGCGTTCAACCTGGGCGGCTCTGCGAACAGCGCGGGCGGGGTGACCTTCATCGGCGCTGCGCTCGACAACTACATGCGTGCCTTCGATACCGCGACGGGCAGGGAGTTGTGGCGCGACCGCCTGCCGGCAGGCGGGCAGGCGACGCCGATCACGTATGTTTCGCGTAGGACCGGACGGCAGTATGTCGTCATTGCGGCAGGCGGACATGCCTACATGGGTACGACGCCGGGAGACAGCGTGGTCGCCTTCGCATTGCCGAAAGCGCGATAGGGCTCGGGGGTGTCTCGCGCAGGAGGCACCGGTTTGCTAGGGTGGAGGCATGACCTCGCCGATCCCATCGCTGCCCACTGCCGTCCCGGATGCCCCCGACTTCGTCGTTATCGACGTGGAGACGGCTTGTTCGCGCGTCAGCAGCATCTGCCAGGTCGGCATCGTGGGCTTTCGCGACGGGCGCGAGGTGATGGCTTACGAGACATTGGTGGATCCTCGTGACGAGTTCTCCCCATTCAATGTCGGCATCCATGGCATCACCGCAGGCCATGTTACCGGGCAGCCGACCTTCGGCGAAATCCATGCCGTGCTCGACGGGCATCTGAGCGGCCGGATTGCGGTCGCACACTCGGCTTTCGACAAAGGGGCTCTGGCCGCCGCATGCCGGCTGAGCGCGCATCCGCTCATTGAGACCGAATGGCTGGACAGCGTCCGGGTGGCCAAGCAGGCCTGGCCGCAGCTATCGAGCCATCGTCTCAACGTGCTCGCACGGTTTCTCGGGATAGAGCACCGGCATCACGATGCCTTGAGCGATGCCCGCGCCGCCGGGATGGTGATCGTGAAAGCCATCGAGCACACCGGCATCGACCTGAAGGGCTGGATGACCAGGCCTGCGCGCGCCAAGCCCAAGCCGCCCCTGCCCGCCTCGGAGGGGCCCTTGAGCGGGGAGCGGGTCGCAATCCTGGGTGAAGCGCTCGACGGCAAGCTCGCCGCTGCCGTGGCGGCGGCGGGTGGTCGGGTCGTGCGGTCGGTGGGCATGACCACCACTTTGCTGGTGATCGCCAAGGCGCAACCCTACGGCCGTTGGGTGGAGGCCAGCCCGATGCATCGCCGCGCGCAGGAGCTTCGCGAGGCCGGTCGACCAGTTGCCGTCGTGTCCGAGGACGCGCTGCGGGCAAGGCTCGGCCGGGCAACCTGAAGCGGGCATAACCCCGCCTCGCGGATGGACGCATGCAGGGACAGGCGGTTAACGGCCGCCGATGAGTATCATTGCCACCATCATGAATTCGAGCACGGGTCAGCCGATCCAGAAGATGAAGTTCGAGCGGATGCCCAAGCCGTGGGTTACCCTGCACCTGGAAAGCGGAGAGCAGGTCACCGCCGACCGCGTCCATGTCGGCAAGCCCGCGCCGGGCAAGTTCATCGCGCCCGTCGAGGTGTGGGTAACGCCCAAGGCCTGATCGAGGCTGCGCGCTGCGGGGAATGGATCGCGCCGGTCATCGCGGCATGATCCGCAAGCGGCGACATGGACCGACATAAATCCACATGCATGACAGGCTCGAAATCCGCCTTTAGGCCACGTCGCGGGCCAGTCCCACCATCACGCCGAGTTCGCTGCGGATTTGCGGAGCGATCTCTTCGGGATGCCCGGCATGGGCGCGCAGTTGCGACGTCAGGAAGCCGGAGAACAGTGCTGCTTCGGTGACGCCGACCCGCCGCCGCGCGCCGACAAGGTCCTGCAGCGCGCCGTGTGAAGTGCGGCCGCGCAAGTAGCGCAGCTGGGCGCCGAACTGGCGCAACGAAGCATCGCGCGCGGTGGCGACCAGAAGTTCGTCGCGGCCCCGGGCATTGCCGCCGCGCTGCATCATCCCGGCCAGGTCGCGGGCCAGAGCGTCGGCCAGATCACGAGCCGTGTCGCGCGCGGGGGCTTCGGCCTGCAGGCGCTCGACGTTGGCGCGGTAGAGCCCCTCGAACGCCGCTTCGAGCAGCGCGGGCTTGGTGCGGAACTTGTGTGACACCGTGCCCAACGTCAGCCCGGTGCGTTCGGCGACGGCGCGGTGAGTGAGGCGGGCGAGCCCGTCCTCGTCGATGATCCTTGCGGCGGTTTCCACGATGCGGGCGGCCGTCTCGTCCCGGTCGGGCAGCACGGGCATCGAGCGCAGGGCCGCCTCGCGCGCGAATTCGCGCCAGGGCGCAGCGGGCAGGGCAGTGCCGGTCAGCCATGCGCCGAGCGTACGGGCGGTTTCGTCGAGCGCGGCGCGGTCGACCAGGCGCCGCCAGCGGATCATGTGGAAGAAGCTCTCGTTCTCGAACACGCGCTGCGCAACGATGCTGTCTGCACCTAGGCCGAAGCGCCGGCTCGCCTCGCTCCAGAACCGCTGCCACAAGGCGGCCCATTCCCGCGCCGCATCGCCGAAGAGCGGGGACTGGTGCGCAAGCAGCTGGCATTCGCGCCAGGCGAAGGCCAGCCCGCGCTGCTCCTCGCACCAACCGTCGGTGATCTGCGCAAAGAATCCTGCGAAGGCGGCGGGCGACGCGTCCAGCCCGTCGAACTGGCGGCACTGGCGGTCGCACCACAGCTTCGCCTCGACCAGACACTGCCGCTGCGAGGCCAGCAACAAGTGTTCCAGAGACCCGAAGTGATGGTAGATCGAGGAGACCGGCGCTTTGGTCAGCCCACTGATCCGGCGGGCGGACATACCCGCTGCGCCGAGCATTTCCCATTGCCCTGTGACTACGGTGATAAACCGGTCGAATGACGATGATTCCGCGGCTTTCATGGCGCTCATGATAGTGAAGGCCCGACTGGCTGTCCCGCTCCCGTAGCAGACAACGCGCCTGCGATCGAGCGATACCCGCGTGTTGCGGCCGTTGTGGTATTGCCGGAAAAGTGTCATTCAACGGACATACATTCGTTCTATCTGTCACGACCGAGGAAGACATCGTCGGCATCGGCACGCTGTTCCACAAGAGATTCCGCCTTCCGGCGCGCGCTACCTGTTCGGCGTCCTCCTCCATTACTGACCGGGACAAATACCATGCGAAAGATCACCGCGACTGTCTTGCTGACCGCTCTGCTACTGACAGGCTCGCCCGTCGTGGCGCGGGAGCTGGCGACGCTGACCCGCCTTGATGCTTCGACCGTGGAACTGAAGCGCGACGATACTGCTCCGGTAGCGGTGTGGATCAGCGCCGACACCGTGCTGGACAAGGGCGACCAGCGCTTTGCCGCCGCCAGCAAGGACGGCGTGCTGAAGCTGCCGATCGCGGCGACGGACCGGCGCTACGTGATTCTCGAAGGGAAAGGCGGTAAAGGCCGCAACGTCGTCGCCGAGCGCGTGCTGCCGTTGGAGCAGGGCAGCAACTTCCGCGATGTCGGTGGCTACGTCACCAAGGACGGGCATATGGTGAAGTGGGACAAGGCGTTCCGCTCGGGCGCGATGCCGCTGCTGACGGATGCGGACTATGCGCTGCTCGGACAGCTAGGCATCGGCAACGTCGTCGACTTGCGCTCGATCGAGGAGCGCGAAATCGCGCCGGACCAGCTCGACGATAAGGTCGGCGCGCTGTTCATCGCCAACGACTATTCGCTGAAGCCGCTGATGGCGAAAATGGGCCAGGGCGGCGGCGAGAACATGTATGCGGGCATGGAAAAGATGCTGGCGCCGCAGTTCCGCTCGCTGTTCCGCCGCCTGATCGCGGACGAGGGCGCGGTGGTCTACCACTGCTCGGCCGGGCAGGACCGCACCGGCATGGCGACGGCGCTGCTCTACGACGTGCTCGGCGTCGATCGCGAGACGATCCTGAAGGACTACCATCTCTCCACCGAGCTGCGCCGCACGCAGTTCGAGATGCCCAAGGTGGACCCCAAGGACTATCCGAACAACCCGATCCTGAAGTATTACGTTGCGGGCGAGGACGGAAAACCGCGCAAGGCGGAGCCGCTCTATACGCCCTCCGGTGCCTCGCATCTGGCGCAGTTCTTCACGTACCTCGACAAGCAGTACGGCGGTTCGGAAGCCTACTTGCGCACGCTCGGCTTCACCGATGCGGACTTCGCGAAGCTGCGCAAGACAATGCTGGACTGATGACCTGCGACGGCTGATTACAATTTCTCACTATTTGCGGATGGGCGGCGTGACTGCGCCGCCCTAACCGCAGTGCATGGCATCCGCACCTTGCATCCCGCTCCGTCACCGCGCATTCGGCGCCTTGCTTACGTCCGCCGCGATCATGGCGCCGCAGGGAGCCGAGGCGCAGCAGCAGGCTGCTCAGGCGGGCGGGGGAGCGCCGGCTCAGGTGAGTTCCGGCGACGGGGATGACATCGTCGTTACCGGGCAGGCCCTGCCGGGCGCGGTGATTGGCGACATTCCTCCGGAGAACAAGCTGGGTCAGGCCGAGATCGCCTCCTACGGCGTCGATTCCATCGCCGAACTGCTCGACGAACTGGCCGACCAGACCACCAGCATCGCCGGGCGCGATGCCTCGAGCGGGCCGGTGGTGCTGGTCAACGGCAAGCGCATCTCGGGCGTCAACGAAGTCGGCGACCTGCCGGTGGAATCCGTGCTGCGCGTGGATATCCTGCCCGAGGAAGTCGCGATCAAGTACGGCTACGACGCGCAGTCCAAGGTCGTGAACATCATCCTCAAGCGGCGCTTCCAGTCCAAGGTCGTGAACCTGGGCGGAGGCATGTCGGGCGAGGGCGGCGGCGGGCAGGGCACGGGGGCCTTCACCTATACCAAGATCCGCGACAACGACCGCCTCAACATCACCGGCAAGGCGACCAGCCAGGCCGCGATCCGCGAGAGTGACCGCGACATCACCGCCGATCCGGACAGCACCGTCACCCCTGTCGATTCCATTCCGGGCGAGAGCGACTACCGCACCGTCCAGGCATCCACCCGCAGCTACGCGCTGGGCGCCAGCCTTGCACACCAGCTGAGTTCGAACGCCACCGCCTCGTTCAACGTCAAGGGCACGTACCAGACCAGCCGCTCGCTCGACGGGCTGGCGACCGGGGAGCTGACGGTCCCCGCGGACAGCCCCTATGCGGACGGCACCGAGAACACGTTCACCCGCTATCTCTCGCAGGACCCGCTGCGCAAGGCGGTGAACACCGGCGGTGTCTCGGCGGGCGGCACGGTCAACGTCGATCTTTCGACCCGCTGGAAGCTCTCGGTGATCGGCAGCTACGCACATTCGGAATCGGAGACGCGGGCCGACAACGGCTATGACGTGACGACGCTGCAGGATGCCCTCGATGCGGGAAGCGCGGGCGTCGATCCCTATGGCACGCTTTCGCCCGCGCTGCTGGGGAACATGATCGTCAATCGCGCGAAGTCGAACTCCGACACCGGCAGCGCCAGCATGCTCGTCTCGGGCAAGGTGCTGCCGCTGCCCGCCGGCGACCTTGGCGTCAGCCTGAAGCTGGGGGGCGATTTCACCGCGCAGTCCTCCACGAGCGTGCGGGACGGCATGGCGAGCAGCGGCGATGCCGACCGCACCAACGGCAGCGCGCGCCTGAGCGTCGACATTCCGCTCACCAGCCGCAGCAGGGGCGTGCTCGGCGCGATCGGGACGCTCAGCGTCAACCTCAATGCGGGGGTGACGCAAGTATCCGACTACGGCAGCGTTGCGACTTTCGGCTATGGCCTCAACTGGCGCCCGCGCGACGGGATCACCGTGATCGCGGCGATGAACCAGGACCGCAGCGCGCCCAGCGTCGCCAACCTCGGCGATCCGACGGTGACCACCAGCAACCAGCGCGTCTACGACTACGTGACCGGCCAGACCGTGCTGGTGACCGCGATCACCGGCGGCAACCCGAACCTCAAGGCCGACGACCGCCGCAGTTTCAAGCTGGGGCTCAACGCGCAAGTGATGAGCACGCCCAAGCTCAATTTCAGCGCCACTTACGTCAACAGCCGCAACCGCAACGCGGTGCTATCGCTGGGCGGCGTGACGCAGGCGGTGGAGGACGCCTATCCCGACCGCTTCGTGCGCGACGAGGACGGCAACCTGCTGTCGGTCGATGCGCGGCCGGTCAACGTCTACCGCCAGCGCAGCGAGCAGGTGCGCTGGGGCTTCAACCTTTCGGCGCAGCTGCGCAAGCCTACGCGTCCGCCGCGCCCGCCTGCGGGTACGTGGGGCGCGCGGGGGGCGGGCCGCCGAAGCGAAGCGAACGGAGAGGCACCGCCTGCACCGCCCTCCGGCGAGGAGCGTCTGGCCGAGGGGCGCGGCCCCGAGGAGGGCACCGGCAACGAAATCACCGTCAACGGCGAGCGTGAACGCGCCGCCGAGGCTCCGGGCTTCGGGCGACCGCCGGGCGACCGCGGCGACGATGGCATGGGGCCGGCCGATGGCATGGGCCCGCCGCCTGACGGCATGGGGCCTCCCCCGGGAGAAGGTCCCGGCGGCGGTCCGGGCGGCTTTGGAGGTGGTCCGCGCGGTCCCGGTGGTCCCGGCGGCAGGGGCTTCGGTGGTGGCGGCGACAACGGCGTGCGCCTGCTCGCCTCGCTCTACCACACCTGGGTGCTGCGTCAGGACGTCCAGCTTACGGAAGGCAGCCCGACCATAGATCTGCTTGATGGCGGCACGATTACCGGCTCGTCCACGCCGCGTCACAAGGTGCAGGGCAGCCTCGGCCTGATCGACAACGGCCTCGGCCTGCGTCTGGAGGGCAACTGGCAGAGTTCGGCGGACGTCACCGGCAGCAGCTCGGCCTCGGGCAACCTGCATTTCGCCTCGCTGGCGACGGTGGACCTGCGTGTGTTCGCCAATCTCCAGAACCGCTTCCGGGGTAAGGACTGGGCACGGGGCACGCGGGTGAGCCTGTCGGTGGAGAACCTCTTCAACCAGCGCCAGAAGGTCACCGACGACACCGGCGCGACGCCTTACGCCTACCAACGCGATTATCTCGATCCGATGGGCCGCACGATCCTGCTGTCGCTGCGGCGCATCTTCTGAGACATGGGCTTGACAGATATTCTCAATCAAATAACTTGAGAATATCTCAGGTCGTCATTCCGTCGCAGTCGCGCGGCTGGGTTTCGATCGAAAATATGCGAAAGGAAGCTCGGATGCCCACGTCCCGCAACGATTTCCATGTTTTCCGTCGTGGTCTCGAATGGGCCGTCAGCCTGCACGGGGTCGCTCTCGACGTCTTCGCCAGCCAGAAGGCCGCGCTCAACCGCGCGATCGACGCCGCGCACCAGATCGGCATGCAGGGCAGCGAGGCGCAGGTCCTTCTGATCGAAAGCAATAGTTCGCCCCGGCCGCAGTGGGTCTTCGGCCATCATCCCTATCCGCCGACGGCCTGATCGAGGGCCGGACAGACCTTGAAGACAGGGAGCAGGAGCCCGGTTGACCCGTTCAACCGGGCTCCTGCTTTTCAAATGTACTGTGCAGATGCAAAAAACGGCGCTTTTGCCGTCATCCAGTGCCTTGCCAGTCGGTCCCTGTTGGCGTACCGGGGCGCCATCAGCCACTAGGCCGGTCAACGATACCTGTCATGGTGGCTCCCGCCCACTCCATGACGTAGGGATCACGATGAGCCTATACCTAGATTACCTCGCCGAAATCGAAAGCAGGAAAAATCAGGGGCTCGCGCCCAAGCCGATCGACGACGGCGCGCTCATCGCGGAAATCATCACCCTCATCGAGGATACCGGCAGCGAATACCGCGCCGACGCTCTCAAGTTCTTCATCTACAACACGCTTCCCGGCACCACCAGCGCGGCCGGCGCGAAGGCGGCGTTCCTCAAGAAGATCATCCTCGGCGAAGCCACCGTCGCCGAAATCACCCCGGCCTTCGCGCTCGAACTGCTCTCGCACATGAAGGGCGGTCCTTCGATCTCGGTGCTGCTCGACATCGCGCTCGGCGATGACGCGGCCATCGCCGCCGAGGCGGGCGAAGTGCTCAAGACCCAGGTGTTCCTCTACGACGCCGACATGTTCCGCCTGCGCGACGCGCTTCTGGCCGGCAACGCCGTGGCGAAGGGCGTGCTGGAAAGCTACGCCAAGGCCGAATTCTTCACCAAGCTGCCCGACGTCGAGGACGAGATCGAAGTCGTCACCTTCATCGCCGGTGAAGGCGACATCTCGACCGACCTGCTCTCGCCGGGCAACCAGGCGCACTCGCGTTCGGACCGCGAACTGCACGGCCAGTGCATGATCTCGCCCGAAGGCCAGCAGGCGATCGTGGCGCTCAAGGCCGCGCACCCGGGCAAGCGCGTGATGATGATCGCCGAGAAGGGCACGATGGGCGTCGGCTCTTCGCGCATGTCGGGCGTCAACAACGTGGCGCTGTGGACCGGCAAGCAGTCCAGCCCTTACGTTCCCTTCGTGAACTACGCCCCCGTCGTCGCGGGCACCAACGGCATCTCGCCGATCTTCGCGACCACCGTGGACGTGACCGGCGGCATCGGCATCAACCTCAAGAACTGGGTCAAGCAGATCGGCGAGGACGGCAAGCCGATCCTCAACAACGACGGCAACCCGGTGCTTGAAGAGAAGTTCTCGGTCGAGACCGGCACGATCCTCAAGATCGACGTCAAGAACAAGAAGCTGACCGACGAGGCCGGCAACGAACTGGTCGATGTCGCCGCTGCGTTCACCCCGCAGAAGATGGAGTTCATGAAGGCGGGCAGTTCCTACGCCATCGTCTTCGGCAAGAAGCTCCAGACCTTCGCGGCTGAAACGCTGGGCGTCGAGGCACCCACCGTGTTCGCTCCGAACAAGGAACTCACCGTCGAGGGCCAGGGCCTGACCGCTGTTGAGAAGATCTTCAACCGCAACGCCGTGGGCGTCACCCCGGGCAAGGTGCT
The DNA here is from genome assembly GCF_001742225.1 of Novosphingobium resinovorum. Classification (NCBI taxonomy): domain Bacteria; kingdom Pseudomonadati; phylum Pseudomonadota; class Alphaproteobacteria; order Sphingomonadales; family Sphingomonadaceae; genus Novosphingobium; species Novosphingobium resinovorum. The sequence goes on from NZ_CP017076.1 coordinate 1,733,950, forward strand.
GCATGCCGGTTCGGACGTGCGCGTCAAGGTGAACATCGTCGGTTCGCAGGACACCACCGGCCTGATGACCGCGCAGGAACTGGAAGCGATGGCGGCCACCGTCATCTCGCCGCTGGTCGACGGCGCCTACCAGTCGGGCTGCCACACCGCTTCGGTGTGGGACAAGAAGGCCCAGGTGAACATCCCGAAGCTCATGTCCTTCATGAACAACTTCGGCCTGATCACCGCGCGCGACCCCAAGGGCGTCTATCACGCGATGACCGACGTGATCCACAAGGTGCTCAACGACATCACCGTGGACGACTGGGCGATCATCATCGGCGGCGACAGCCACACCCGCATGTCGAAGGGCGTCGCCTTCGGCGCGGACTCGGGCACCGTCGCGCTGGCGCTGGCCACCGGTGAGGCGACCATGCCGATCCCGCAGTCGGTCAAGGTGACCTTCAAGGGCAAGATGCAGCCCCACATGGACTTCCGCGACGTCGTCCACGCCACTCAGCAGCAGATGCTGGCACAGTGCGCGGGCGAGAACGTGTTCCAGGGCCGCATCATCGAAGTCCACATCGGCACGCTGCTGGCCGACCAGGCCTTCACCTTCACCGACTGGACCGCAGAGATGAAGGCCAAGGCCTCGATCTGCATCTCGGACGACGAGACCCTGATAGGCTCGCTGGAAATCGCCAAGTCGCGCATCCAGATCATGATCGACAAGGGCATGGAGAACGCGACGGGCACCCTAGCGGGCCTGATCGCCAAGGCCGACGCCCGCATCGCCGAGATCCGCTCGGGCGAGAAGCCGGCGCTGTCGCCGGACGCTTCGGCCAAGTACTTCGCCGAGGTGGTCGTGGACCTCGACATCATTGATGAACCGATGATCGCCGACCCGGACGTCAACAACCCGGACGTCTCCAAGCGCTACACCCACGACACGATCCGCCCGGTCTCGTACTACGGCGGCACCAAGAAGGTGGACCTCGGCTTCGTCGGCTCGTGCATGGTGCACAAGGGCGACATGAAGATCATCGCCCAGATGCTCAAGAACATCGAGAAGACCGAGGGCAAGGTCGAATTCAAGGCGCCGCTCGTCGTCGCCCCGCCGACCTACAACATCGTCGACGAACTCAAGGCCGAGGGCGACTGGGAAATCCTCCAGAAGTACTCGGGCTTCGAATTCGACGACATCAACCCGAAGACCGCCAACCGCACCGCATACGAGAACATCCTCTATCTCGAGCGTCCGGGCTGCAACCTGTGCATGGGCAACCAGGAGAAGGCATCGAAGGGCGACACCGTCCTCGCCACCTCGACCCGTCTGTTCCAGGGCCGCGTCGTCGAGGACACCGCGAACAAGAAGGGCGAATCGCTGCTCGCCTCGACCCCGGTGGTCGTGCTCTCGACCATCCTCGGCCGCACGCCGAGCGCGGACGAGTACAAGGCGGCCGTCGAAGGGATCGACCTGACCAAGTTCGCCCCGGCCCAGACGGCGGCTTGATCGGCGTAGTGTCGAAGGTCCGGCTGACCAAGCCGGACCGGACGCATTGGTTATGAAAATGGCGGCGCATGCACCTCGCATGCGCCGCCATTTTTTTGTGCCGTAATCGTAGGGACAGTTGGCTCCGAAACGTCGAGTGCTGATCGAGACAGTCATTCCCGCGAAGGCGGGAACCCATCTCCTACCCTCACGGGTGGGACCGTCATCAGCTGGGTCCCCGCCTTCGCGGGGATGACGATCGTGGTAGCTTGTGATGGCATCGGATGGACTCACCCCTCGTCATTGCGAGCGTAGCGAAGCAATCCAGGGCGGCGCTGAACAGCTCTGGATTGCTTCGCTGCGCTCGCAATGACGATCTGGGGTTACACCCTAGGCTGCGTCGATCTCCGCGATGATCCGGCCCGCTTCGGCGAAAGCGGTGTTGGCGGCGGGCACGCCAGCATAGATCGCGGTCTGCATCAGCACTTCCTTCAGCTCCTCGCGGGTGAAGCCGTCCTGCTGCAGTCCGGAGCGGACGTGGAGCGCGAACTCCTCCCAGCGGCCGAGGCTGGCGGTGATGGCCAGCACGATCAGACGGCGGGTGCGGTCGTCGAGGCCGGGGCGGCTCCAGATTTCCTGCCAGGCGATGCGGGTGATCATCGACTGGAACTCGGCGTTGAACGAGGTGCGCGCGGCCAGCGAGCGGTCCACCCATGCGTCGCCCAGCACGCGGCGACGGTTGAGCAGACCCGCCTCGAACAGGGACTGGGCGGCGGTGTCGGCTTCGGCGGTGTCGGTCAGGAAGCGAATGAGCGCGGCGCCCAGCGCGGCCGGGCTCTCGATCGGCGGGAGGTGCGAGGAATCCAGATGTACCACCTCGGCGCCGGGGATCGCGCTTGCCAGATGCTCGCCGTGGCCGGTGAAGGGGGTGGAGGTGTCCCGGTCGCCCGCGACGATCAGTGTCGGCACGGCGATGGCGGGCAGGCGCTCCGCCAGTTCCATGTCGCGGATCGCCGCGCCGCAGCCCGCATAGCCCGCGTCCGCCATGGCGACGAGGTTCGCGCGCAGGCCCTGCGCAACCGCGGGATGGCTGCGCACGAAGCCGGGCGAGAGGAAGCGCCCCATCGCGAGTTCGGCGATGGCCTGCGTGCCCTGCGCGCGCACGGTCTCCACCCGGGTGTTCCACGAGGCCGCGTCCATGTGCGCCGAGGTGCACACGAGCGCCAGCGCCTCCACGCGGTCCGGGGCGTCGAGCGCCATCTGCATGGCGATCATCCCGCCCAGCGAGACACCGGCGATGGCCGCGCGCGCGATGCCCGCCGCGTCCATCACCGCGGCGACGTCGGCCGCCAGCCCGGCCAGCGTATAGTCGCCATCGGGCGCGTCCGAGGCGCCGTGGCCCCGGGTGTCGATGCGTAGCACGCGAAAATGCGGGAGCAGCGCGGGCAGCGCGGTGTCCCACAGGCCCATGTCGGTGCCGATGGAATTGAGCAGCACCAGCGCGGGGGCGTCGGCGCGGCCGTCCAGCTTCCAGTAGAGCCGGAGCCCGTCATGCATTGCGAAGGGCATGTCTATCCTTTCCGTTCGATCTTCAGCAGCGCGGCGGTGATGCCCGCGCTCTCGCCGATGTCGCGGCCGGGTCCGGCCGCGTCGAGGTTGCGGGCGATGGCGCCTGCGTCGATTTCCAGCCCCTCGGCGACCACGGCCAGCGCATCGAGGCTGCCTGAGGCGAGGCAGAACAGTTCGGCGAGGGCGGGCGCTTCGGCCTGCCATCCGCCGAGGCCGCGCTCTTCCTCCTGCGGCAAGCCGCCCAGCACGCCGGCGACGAGGCCGGGCGCACGGGTGGCGGCGGCAAGGGCGACCTGGCAGCCGGTGGGATTGCGCTTGTGGGCCATGGCGGATGAGCCGCCGCGCCCGGGAATGGCGGGCTCGCGCGCTTCGCCCACGCCGTTCTGGGCGAGCAGGGCGACGTCGCGCGCCATCTTGCCCGCCGCGCCGATCAGGATGCCGAGCGAAGCGGCGATGGCGGCCACCCCGCCGCGCCGCCCGTGCCACGGCGGCGACGGCGTCAGGCCGAGCTGGGCGGCCATGCGGCGCGCGACCGCTTCGCCCTTGCCGTCCATACCGGCACGGGTTCCGGCGGCTCCGCCCAACTGCACGCAGGCATGCGCGGCGATCTCGGCGGAAAGGCGCGTGGCGGCCTCGACGATCCCGGCGCGCCAGTGGGCGATGCGCAGGCCGAAGCCGATCGGCAAAGCGTCCTGCAGCAAAGTGCGGCCGATCGCCGGGCGCTCCGCCTCGGCCTGCGCCAGCGCCGCCAGTGCGGCATCGATGCGCGTGGCGTCGGCCTGCAGCAGCGCATGCGCGGCGACGACCTGCCGCATCATCACGGTATCGGCCACGTCCTGGCTGGTCGCGCCCTTGTGCGCCAGCGGGGCCACGTCAGGGGGGAGCGCCGCGCGCAGGCGCGCCACCAGCGGGATCGCGAGGGTTCCGGCAAGCGCGGCCTCTTCGGCCAGCGCCGCCGGGTCGATCTCCAGCGCGGCGCAGGCCGCCGCGATGGCCTGCGCGGCCCCGGCAGGGATCACGCCTTCGACCGCCTGCGCCGTCGCCAAAGCGCTTTCGAAGGCGAGGGCATGGGCGATAACCGCCGCGTCGTCATGGACGGCGAGCATCGATGCCGTGGCGGCGGCGCGCTGGGCGATGAGGCGGCTCACAGGTCGAAGAACACCGTTTCCCGCTCGCCCTGAATGACGATGTCGAACCACCACGTCCCGTCCTCGCGGCGGCGGGCGATCAGGGTGTCGCGGCGCTCCTCGGGGACCTGAGCGAGCACCGGGTCGGTCTCGTTGCCCTCCGCGCCTTCGAAATAGAGGCGGGTGGGCAGGCGCTTGAGCACCCCGCGCCCGAACACCGAAACCGCGATGTGCGGCGCCTGCACCGTCATGCCCGGTCCCGGAACGCGGCCGGGCATGACGGTGCGGAAGCGGTAGACGCCGCTCTCGTCGGTCGATGCGCGGCCGAACCCGGTGAAGTTCGGGTCGATCGCCAGGTCTTCGCGCGGGTCGTCGGCGCTGCAATAGCGACCGGCGGCGTTAGCCTGCCAGATCTCGATCATCGCGTCGCTGACCGGATCGCCGTTGCCGTCGTAGACGCAGCCCGCCAGCGCGATCACCTCGCCCTCGGGCGCGTCCTTGGGCGCGCTGACGTTGAGGATGTAGTGCGCCTCGGGGAACAGCTCGGGCCGCGCGCCCATCTCGGACGCGCCGACGAGGTCCGCGCCGCCCTTCCACGGCAAACCGTAGTGGAAGAAGGGACCGACCGTCTGCGAGGGGGTCTGGCCGAACAGCGCGGGATCGAGGTTGTCGCTACGGGGAGCGGCGTTGCGGGTTTCGAGATCAGTGGTCATGGTGGTCATCCTCGAACGGGGTCTGGTCGCGGCCCTTGAGCACCACGTCGAACAGGTAGCCGAGCGCCCAGTTAGGCACCGTCGTCGCGATGTCGAAACGGCAGACCATGCGATTACGGTAGGGCATCGGCACGGCGTTGGCGATCGGGTCGATCTCGATCAGCGGATCGTCGGGGAAATAGAGCTGCGTCACGAGCCGCGTCGAGAAGGCCGGGCCAAGCAGCGAGAGATGGATGTGCGCCGGGCGCCATGCATTCTTGTGGTTGCCCCAGGGATAGGCGCCGGGACGGATCGTGGTGTAGCTGTAGCGGCCCTGATCGTCGGTGATCACGCGGCCCGCGCCGGTGAAGTTGGGGTCCAGCGGCGCGTCCCAGTTGTCCTTGCCGTGGATGTAGCGCCCGGCGGCATTGGCCTGCCAGATCTCCATCACGGTATTGGGCACCGGCCGCCCCCGATCGTCGAGCACGCGGCCCGAGACAACGATGCGCTGGCCTTGCGGCGGCGCCTCGTGCTGGGCGGTGAGGTCGGCCATCGCGCCGCCCATCAGCTGGTCCCAGCAGCCGGTCGGGCCGGTCGTCTCGGTCAGCGTCTGCTGCAGGGGAAGCGGCGCGAGCGACGGGCTGCGCAGGCCCGTCGAGCGGTAATCCGGGACGAGCGATGGCGGCGATCCAGCATCCTCAAGGGCATAGGGCAGAACTTCAGTCACGGGTCATGGCTCCGGAACGGGGTTGATTGGAAGGGGCTGTCATCAGGCGGTGCCCATCGGCAGCCCGACGTAGTTCTCCGCCAGCGTGCGCTGGGCGGCGCGCGAGCCGCGGATATAGTCGAGTTCGGCGGCCTGGATGCGGCGGGCGAAGCCGTCCATTTCCGGGAAGCGGTGGGTTATCGAGGTGAACCACCAGGAGAACCGCTCCGCCTTCCACACCCGGGCGAGGGCGCGGGTGGAGTAGCCGTCGAGCCCGGCCTGGCTGCCGCCGCGATAGTGCTCGACGAGCGCTTCACCCAGGAACATGACGTCGGAAACCGCGAGGTTCATACCCTTGGCCCCGGTCGGCGGGACGATGTGCGCGGCGTCCCCGGCAAGGAACAGGCGGCCCCAGCGCATCGGCTCCGACACGAAGGAGCGCAGCGGCGCGATCGACTTCTCGAAGCTGGCTCCGCGCGTCACGCGCGACGCCGCCTCGGGGCCGATGCGCAGGCACAGTTCGTCCCAGAAGCGTTCGTCGGGCCAGTCTTCGATGCTCTCGTCCAGCCCGCACTGGATGTAGTAGCGGCTGCGCGTGGCCGAGCGCATCGAGGCGAGGGCGAAGCCGCGTTCGTGGTTGGCGTAGATCAGTTCGTGGTCGGCGGGTGGCACGTCGGCAAGGATACCGAGCCAGCCGAAGGGATAGACCCGCTCGAAGGTACGCAGGACATCGGCGGGGATGCTGGCGCGGCTGACGCCGTGGTAGCCGTCGCACCCGGCCACGAAGTCGCAGCGCAACTCGTGCGCCTCGCCGTCCTTGTGCCAGCGGACCACGGGGGCATCCGTGTCGAGGCCCTCCAGCGTGACGTCTTCGGCGTTCCATTCGATCCGCAGGCCGCGCGCGGGGGCGGCTTCGAACAGGTCGTGCATGACTTCCTGCTGGCCGTAGACGGTCACCGCGCTGCCGCCGGTCAGTTCGGCCATGTCGATGCGGAACAGCGAACCGTCGAGCGAGATCTGCGTGCCGCCGTGGACGAGGCCCTCGCGATCGAGCCGCTCGCCGAGGCCGAGGCGGTGCATCAGGTCGGTGGTGACCTGTTCGAGCACGCCCGCGCGCACGCGGCCTTCGACGTAGGCCCGGTCCCGCCGCTCGATGACGATGGCGTCGATGCCCTCTGCCGCAAGCAGATGTGCGAGAAACATACCGGCCGGGCCGGCGCCGATGATGGCAACGCTGGTGCGCATGAAAATCCTCTCCTGAGCTGTCAGGGGCTTGTTGACGTGGGCCGCTGCAGCTCCGTGCTGTGCCGCCATCCTACTCCCGCGGGCCCCGATGGACATGGCAGCGCCGACATATTACTTGGATGAAACGACAGCCCGCAAGGTAAGCGCTCTTGAGCAAGCATACGGTCCCTTCCTTCTACCTCTACGGAGAAGCGCCAAGGCTGGTGCACAAGGACTTCGTCCACGTCGAAGCGCTGGTCGACCGGTCACGCCCCAGCGAATGGACGATCCAACCGCACGCGCATTTCGAGCTGAACCACATCTTCGTTCTACTCTCCGGCGGCGGAGCGATGAAGGCGGACGGCGCCCTGCTGCGGATCGAGGCGCCGGGCTTCCTGCTTGTGCCTGCATCGACCGTGCACGGCTTCGAATGGCTGGAGGACAGCGAGGGCTTCGTCGTGACCGTGGGCAGCAGCTACGTCGCCGACCTCAACGCTGCTGACGAAACCCTCGCCGACCTCTTCGCGCGGCCAAGGGCGGTCGGCTTCGCGGCCGGGGAAGTCGAGCACGTGCGCCGGATCGTCGCCGACCTCGTGCGCGAGTTGAACTGGGCTTCGGTGGGGCACCGCGCGGCGGTCAGCGCGGCGATGCTCTCCCTGCTAGTGGTCGCCATCCGCAGCATGGACGCGCCGGCGGCAGCGGGAGCGCGCGCAGGTGTCCACGCCTCGACCGTCGCGCGCCTGCGCGAACGGATCGAGCGGCGGTTCCGCCTGCGCGAGCCGATCTCGAGCCACGCCGCCGCGCTGGGGGTGAGCGAGACCGCCTTGCGTGCTGCCTGCGCCAAAGTGGCGGGACGCTCGCCCGGCGAGATGCTCGACGAGCGGGCCTTGCTGGAGGCGCAGCGGGCGCTGCTCTACACGAACCTGTCCATATCGGAGATTGGGTTCTCGGTCGGCTTCGCGGATCCGGCTTATTTCAGCCGGTTCTTCCAGCGCAAGCTCGGCCTGTCTCCGCGCGCCTACCGCACGAAATTTGCTTCCCGGGCCGTGGTCCTGCTCGATTGAATGCCGCCTTCGCGGGAATGACGGCGCTACGATCCTCGATTTTCATTGCGAGTGCAGCGATCGAGGAGTGCATTCAGAATTGCAGCCGGAAGAAGCCTTTATATTGGTCAGGTCATTTTTCGGCCGAAGGAAAAGCGCCTGATGGTATTCCTTATGCCGGGCATGGCGTGACGGCTAACGCCCCGGCATTATTCCACGCAAGCTAGTTATCTGATGTATTGCGTCGATGAGGTAGGGCCAATATGGAAGAGAAGCAAGGCGAGTCAGGGGGCGTTGCTCCTCCCGGCTCTCAAGGGAGAACGTTGTGAAGATCATTTCGGCCAAGGTCATCGTGACCTGCCCTGGTCGCAATTTCGTGACGCTGAAGATCACGACAGATCAGGGCGTGTACGGGATCGGCGACGCCACCATGAACGGGCGCGAAAAGGCCGTCGTCGCCTATCTCGAAGATCACGTGGTTCCGTGCATCATCGGCATGGACCCGCGCCGGATCGAGGACATCTGGCAGTATCTCTATCGCGGTGCCTACTGGCGCCGCGGCCCGGTGACGATGCGCGCGATCGCGGCCGTCGACGTCGCCTTGTGGGACATCAAGGCCAAGATGGCGGGCATGCCGCTCTATCAGCTGCTCGGCGGCCGCAGCCGCGACGGCGTGATGTGCTACGGTCATGCCAACGGCGCCGACATTGCCGAGACGGTCGATGCGGTCGGCCAGTACATCGATCTGGGCTACAAGGCGATCCGCGCGCAGACCGGTGTGCCGGGCATCAAGGATGCCTACGGCGTCGGGCGCGGCAAGCTGTTCTACGAGCCGGCCGACGCCGCGCTTCCGTCGGTCACCGGCTGGGACACGCGCAAGGCCCTGAACTACGTGCCCAAGCTGTTCGAGAAGCTGCGCGAGACGTACGGCTTCGACCATCACTTGCTGCATGACGGTCACCACCGTTACACCCCGCAGGAAGCCGCGAACCTCGGCAAGATGCTGGAGCCGTACCAGCTGTTCTGGCTGGAGGACGTGACCCCGGCCGAGAACCAGGAGGCGTTCAGGCTGATCCGCCAGCATACGGTGACGCCGCTGGCGGTAGGCGAGATCTTCAACACGATCTGGGACGCCAAGGACCTCATCCAGAACCAGTTGATCGACTACATCCGCTGCACGATCGTCAGCGCGGGCGGCGTCACGCACCTGCGCCGCATCGCCGACCTTGCCGCGCTTTACCAGATCCGCACCGGCAGTCACGGCGCGACCGACCTATCGCCGGTGACGATGGGCACGGCGCTGCACTTCGACACCTGGGTTCCGAACTTCGGCATCCAGGAATACATGCGCCACACCGAGGAAACCGACGCGGTCTTCCCGCACGACTATACGTTCGAGGCGGGCGAGCTGTTCTGCGGCGAGACCCCCGGCCACGGCGTCAACATCGACGAGGAACTGGCGGCGAAATACCCCTACAAGCCCGCCTACCTGCCGGTCGCCCGGCTTGAGGACGGGACGATGTGGAACTGGTAAGAGGCGGCAGCGTGGCAAAGATCGTCTGCCTCGGAGAGGCGATGGTGGAACTGTCCGGCTCGGCGGGAGCATGGGGCGTGGGGTTTGGCGGCGATACGCTGAACACCGCCATTCATCTCGCCCGCGCCGGGCATGACGTCGCCTACATGACCGCGCTGGGCACGGATGCCTTCAGCAATGGACTGCGCACGGCATGGACGGCGGAGGGGGTCGATTGCGGTCTCGTCCTGACGCATCCCTCGCGGCAGGCCGGGCTCTACGCCATCACCACCGACCCTGCGGGCGAGCGCAGTTTCACTTACTGGCGGGAAACCAGCGCGGCGCGGGCGCTGTTCGAACTGGAAGCCGTTGATGCCGCGATGGACGTTGCCGAAACAGCCAATCTTCTGTGCTTTTCGCTGATCTCGCTGGCGATCCTGCCGCCGCAGGGGCGGCGGGACCTGCTCGCCCTGGCCGGGCGGGTGCGCAATTGCGGCGGTCTGGTTGCCTTCGACGGCAACTACCGCCCGCGCTTATGGGAATCTCCCGAGGCAGCGGCGCGCATGCGTGACGAGGCGATCGGCCTTGCCGACATCGGCCTGCCGACTTTCGAGGACGAGGCGCTGCTGGACGGCGCAACCTCGCCGCAGGCGGTCGCTGCGCACTGGCGGCGGCTCGGTTGCGGCGAGGTCGTCGTCAAGCTGGGCGCGCAAGGCTGCCTCCTGCCCGACGCAACGGTTTGCCCGGTGCCGAACGCCCTGAGCCCGGTCGATACCAGCGGCGCCGGAGACGCCTTCAACGGCGGCTACCTCGATGCCCGCATGCGGGGCGTTCCGGTTGCGGAGGCGGCACTCGCCGGGCACCGGATGGCAGGCTGGAACGTCATGCGACGCGGCGCGATCCCCCCGCGGGACCCGGCAGCGCCCTATATCGCACCGGAAAATTGGTAAGACATGTTGCGGGCGCCCGCAGCTTGTGACATTCACCGGGGATGGCGGAACGCTTGAAACTGTATCAGCGCGTGGCGCAAGAGATCGAACAGCGCATCGGAAGCGGGCAATATGCGGCCGGCAGCCGGCTGCCTGCGGAGCGTGACTTTGCCGAGCAATTCCAGGTCAGCCGTCCCACGATCCGTGAAGCGATGATCGCGCTTGAGATTCGGCAACTGGTGGAAGTGCGCCATGGCTCGGGCGTCTACGTGGCCGAGGAAATCCCTGCCGACCGCACTCCGGCCGAACTCGACGTCGGCGCGTTCGAACTGATCGAGGCGCGCATCATGTTCGAGGGTGAGGCCGCCGCGCTCGCCGCGACCGTCATGTCCGACGAGGAAGTGGCGCGTGTCGGCGAAATCCTCGAACGGATGGAGGCACTCGATCCCGCGACGGCGGAAGAGCTTGTGCTTGACCGGCAGTTCCACATGGCGATCGCCGAAGGCACGCAAAGCTCGCTGGTGGCCCAGACCGTCGAACACCTGTGGGACCTGCGCGAACAGTCGCCGCTGTGTCGCCACATGTTCGAGCAGGCGCGGCAGGTCGGCATCAACCCGCGCCCCGACGAGCACCGCCGGGTCTACGACGCGCTCGTCCAGCGCGATCCCGAGCAGACGCGCTCCGCCATGCGCGCCCATCTGATGCGCGTTTCGGAGGACCTGCTGGCCGTCACCGAACTCCAGTTGATCGAGAAAGCCAAGCAGGAGATCGGCGAAAAACGCCGCCGCATCCGCGCGTAGCCGGCCGGCGGCGGCCTGGTGCCGAAGCGGGCATCGAAGGGCATTTGACGCGCCTGCCGGTGCTCGCTACCGCAAGCCGCGATGATTGCCCTTCTGTCCCCCGCCAAGACGCTCGATTTCGAGCGTGTGCTCCCGCCGCTCGCCGTTTCGACCCCGCACTTCGTGGAGGAGGCGACCAGCCTTGCGCGCTCGGCCGCGAACCTCACGCAGAAGCGCCTTTCCGAGCTGATGCATATCTCGCCGCGTCTGGCGAAGCTGAACGCCGACCGTTTTCGCGACTTCCCCGAACTGCCCGAGCGGCAGGCGCTGTTCGCCTTCGCCGGAGACGTCTACACCGGGTTCGAGGCGCATACGCTGGACGAGCCGGGCGTGACTTTCGCGCAGGATCACTTGCGCATGCTCTCGGGCCTCTACGGGCTGCTGCGCCCGCTCGACACGATCAAGCCTTACCGCCTCGAAATGGGCACTCGCTGGGCGCCGCGCCACAAGTCCCTGACCGACTGGTGGGGCGACCGCATCGCCGCGCTGCTGCGCGAACAGGTGGCGGAGGAAGGATCGGGGGTCGTGCTCAACCTCGCCAGCCAGGAATACTTCGCCGCCGTCTCCGGGCGCCTTTCCGGCATCCGGGTGATCGAGGTCGAGTTCCGCGAGCCCGGCCCCAACGGCCCGCGCTTCATCAGCTTCAACGCCAAGCGTGCGCGCGGCATGATGGCGCGCTGGATGTGCGAGCACCACATCACCGACGTCGATGCGATGCGCGGCTTCGACACCGACGGCTACCGCTTCGATGCCGAGGAGAGCGACGCCGACCGCTGGCGCTTCACGCGCGCCTGACGGGCGCGCCGCTGCCTTCGGCAGTTCATGGAAAATGCCCATCCGGGCATTTCCTTGCGGCACCGGCCCACTCCCCCACCCGACCACCCAACGGTAGTATCCTGAGGGTGGTCGGGTGGGGGAGTGGGCCGGTGCCGCGAAATTCGCCTGCAGCGAATTTCCAGACAGACTCTCAGGCTACCTGCGCGAGATCGTCCCCCGCATTCGCGAAGTAGCTGAGGACTTCGCCCGCCTCAATCGGCTTGCTGTAGTAGTAGCCCTGAAGGTGGGTGCACCCGGCCGACTTCGTCGCGCCGATCAGGTGCGCCTCGCTGATCCCTTCGGCTACGACTTCGGCGCCGACGTGGCGGGCCATGGTGACCGCCGCTTCCAGCACCGCCACCGAGGCCGGGTCCTGCCCTAGGTCCATGACGAGGCTGCGGTCCAGCTTCATGCGGTCGAACTTGAAGCTCTTGACCATCGACAGCGACGAGTAGCCGGTGCCGAAATCGTCGAGTGCGATCCGGAAGCCCAGCGTGCGCAGCAGGTTGAGCGTCAGCAGTGCCCGCGTGTTCCGCTCGATCGACAGCGATTCGGTCACTTCCAGGAACAGGCGCCGCGGAACGATGCCGTTGCGGCGGCAGGCGTCGAGCAGGAAGCCGCTGAACCCTTCGTGCTGCAGCTGCAGCGGCGACAGGTTGATGCTGAGGAACATTTCGGGCCATTGCGCGAAATCGGCCAGCGCGCGTTCGATGATCCATTCGCCGAGCCGCACCATCAGCCCGCTGCGCTCGGCCGCCGGGATGAAGCTGGAGGGCGGCACGTCGCCGAGTTCGGGATGGCGCCAGCGGACCAGTGCCTCGACCTCGCGCGCGTCGTCGACGACCGAGTGGATCGGCTGATAGACCATGCGCAGTTGCTGGCGTTCGAAGGCATATTCGAGGTCCTTTTCCAGCGCGCGGTCGATCGAACGTTCCTGCGCCATGGCGAGGTCGAAGGCGGTGGCGCAGTTGCGGCCGCTCTTCTTCGAGGCATAGAGCGCCATGTCGGCGTTGCGCAGGATATCGTCCACGTCCTGTGCTTCGTCGCCTGCGGTGACATCGACGACGCCCATCGAGCAGGTCACCGCCACCGCATAGCCGCCAAGGCTGAACGGCGCGCGGACCGCATCGACGATGTCCGAGGCGAGGGCGAAACCCTGCCGTTCTTCAGTCAGCGGCATGGAGACGGCGAACTCGTCGCCGCCGATGCGGGCCACGACGCTCTCGTGGCCGAGGTGCTCCTTCACCCGCTCGCCGATCAGGCGCACGAGTTCGTCACCGGCGGCATGGCCGTAGTCGTCGTTGACGTGCTTGAAGCGATCTATGTCGATGACCATGCAGGCGAAGCGCCGCTCGTCGCCGGTCGCCAGCAGCTTGCCGAAGGTTTCGAGGAAAGCGCGGCGGTTGGGCATCCCGGTGGCGGGGTCGCTGAAGGCGAGGTTCTTCACCGCGCGGGCGTTCTGGCGGAAGGTTTCCAGCGGCCGCGACAGCGCCTGCAGTTCCTTGAGGCGGAACGTGCCGATCTCGATGTCGAGGTCGCCGTCGGCAAGGCGCTGGACGTTGCCGTGCATCCGGCGGATCGCGGGCAGGATGTTGCGCGAGATATCGAACAGCGCGAGCAGCACGACGAGGATCGTCACCAGCCCGGTTGCCAGCACCAGCAGCTGCCAGCGCCCGACCGAGGCGACGAGCTGCTGCTGCGCGCTGCGGCGCTGGGCATGGGCTCGATCGACGATGCCGTCGGCGAATTCGCCCATCGCGACATTGCGGGCCTCGATCCGGCGGGCAAGCGAGCGCGTGGCGCCGTGCTTCTGGACTTCGAGGATTTCGGCGACGTGTCGGTCGAGGTCGGCGAAAGGATTGCCCGCTTGCGGCGCGTCGTAGAACACCATGCCGCTGTTGCGCAGGCGGCCGAGCTGGTCGCCGATGCCGATGGCCTGGTCGGTCAGTTCGTCGCTGCTGCCCCCGGTCTCGCTGGCCATCAGGCCCCGATTCGTGGCCATGCGCAGCTTGGCGACCGCGTCGGCGAACTGGTCTGCGTTCTCGGCGATGGCGGAGGTTTGGATCAGCGCATCGCTCTGTTCGCGCAGGGCGTAGGCTTCTCGCTGGGTCACGACCTGCAGCAGGACCGTAAACACCACGATCAGCGTGAGCGCGCCCACCAGCCGCGTCTCGAGAGACGCGAACATGCGCCCGAACTTCGAATTAACGTTGAACATCTCGCACCCGAATTGTGCCGGGAATTCCCCATTCCCGTGCCATTGAGCGAGAGGTTAACGCGAATTTCCTAAGAAAATCTAATAAGGACAGTTACTTGACTGTCATTAACAGTCATTGAAATGTCATAATGAGAAAAAAGACCCGGTTCCGCACACTTGCGCGGAACCGGGGTCAGGATGGGTCCGGTTAATTCTTTGAGACAGGCGCCTTGCGATAGTCGAGCGAGGGTGCCTTGTCGCCGAGCAGCGAGCGGTAGACGAAGTCCGGCCCGCGCCTTTCGTCCAGTTCCTTCTTCGCGGCGGCCAGCGTGTCCGGGCTCTGGAACAGCTGCACGGCGGTGAGGGCGAGGGTCTTGGCGGCCACTTCCGCGCCCTTGGTGCCGACGCTGTTGCCGCTGGCGGCGACCGCCTGCCAGCTGTGCGGCGGCGTGCCGGGCGCCCAGGTGCCCGCCGACATGCCCGCCGTGGGCGTGGTGTAGCTGACGTCGCCGACGTCGGTGGAGGCGGACATGATCTCGCCGCTGGAATAGGGTGCGACGCCGCCAGCCTGCTTGCGGCCGCCCTTGGGCAGGGTGGCCGCGATCTTGTCGATGAACGCCTGTTCCTGCGCGGTATAGGTGGGCAGCGGAACCTGCTTGAGGTTGTCGTACATCACGTGGCCCAGCGTGTCGTTGGGCAGCAGGTCAAAGGTGCCGCCGATCTGGTCGTACTCGACCGTGGTGCCGGTGCCGAGTGCGGCGCCTTCGGCGGCCTTCTTCACGCGCTCCATGATGTCGGCGACCTGCTGTTGGTCGGGGTGACGCACGTAGTAGTAGACCTCGGCGGTGTCGGGCACGACGTTGGGGGCCTTGCCGCCATCGGTGATGACGTAGTGGATGCGCGTTTCCTGCGGCACGTGCTCGCGCATCATGTTGACCATGTTGTCCATCGCCTCGACGCCGTCGAGCGCGGAGCGCCCGCGCTCGGGCGCGGCGGCGGCGTGCGAGGCGAGGCCGTGGAAACGGAACTTGGCGCTGACGTTCGCGAGCGCATGACCCTGCATGGCGCTATAGCCGTCGCCCGCGTGCCAGTGCAGCATGGCGGAAACGTCCTTGGTCAGACCGGAGCGGACGAGGAAGACCTTGCCCGAGCCGCCCTCTTCCGCAGGCGCGCCGTAGACGCGCAGCTCACCCTTGATGCCGTGCGCGACCATCCAGTTCTTGGTGGCGATCGCCGCCGCGACCGAGGCGGCGCCGAACAGGTTGTGGCCGCAGGCATGACCGGCGATGCCGTCGATGACGTGGCGCTCAGGCTCGGCCGCCTGGGCGAGGCCGGGAAGGGCGTCGTACTCGGCGAGGATGCCGATGACGGGGCCGTCTCCGTTCTTGAAGCTGGCGATGAAGGCGGTGGGCATGCCCGCGACACCGGCGGTCACCTTGAAGCCTGCCGCCTTGAGGTCCTTCTGGAGAAGCCCCGAGCTTTTGGTCTCCTGGAAGCCGACTTCGGCCCAGGACCAGATCTGCAATGCATTGCGCGCCATCGCGGGCGCGCCGCGATCGACTTCGGCGAGGATCGCGGTGCGGTCGGCATCGGCCAGTGGCTCGGCCAGCGCCGGAGTAGAAGCGAGCGCGGAAAGGGAGAGCAGGGCGGTACGAAGACGGGATTTCATCGGGCTACATCCTCATCGAAAGGTCGTATCGAAAGGGGGGGCTGCGCGGATCATGGCGATCCGCGCAGGCGGGCAGGGGATCAGCGCTTGCCGAACGACATGCGCAGCTGGGCACCGAACACGCGCGGCTCGTTGTAGACGAGCGTGGTCGAAGTCACCGACGGGGTGACGACGCCGCCGGCAGCAGCATACGTCACATCGAACAGGTTACGCACGAAGAAGCCGAGGTCGATGCCGCGATCCTCGATGTTGTTGAAGTCCAGCTTGAGGTTGACGGTGTCGTAGGCCTTCTGGATGCCGTTGGTGTCCAGCGGACGCTCGACGTACCAGACCTTGGCGCTGTGGAACCAGTTGGCATTGAACACCATCTCGGCGAAGTTGCCCAGGTACGTCGCGTAGCGCGCACCGCCGCCGATGGTCCACTTGGGCGTGTAGGAGAACTTGTTGTTCACCGGGTTGTTGCCCAGCAGCGGGATGAAGGCTGCGGGTGCATCGTACTCGTCGTACTTGGCATCGGTATAGGCGCCGAAGCCCGACAGGGTGAAGCCGCCGACCGGGGTGACCGAGAAGTCGAACTCGGTGCCCTTGATCGTCGCCTTGGCGGCGTTGATGATCAGGCTGCTCGGATCGTTGGCCGAGTTGCCGTCGCCGTCGAAGTCCGCGCCGGGGAAGATCGAGCGCTGGATGTTGTTGTACTTGCTGGTGTAGGCCGCGATGTTGAAGCGGCCCTTCACGCCGCCGATTTCCCAGCTGCTCTTGATACCGGCCTCGTAGTCGGTGACCTTCTCGGGCTGGAACGTCTCGAAGCCGTCGAAGTACGAAGACATGCCGCTCTGGTTGTAGCCCGCCGAGCGGTAGCCGCGCCGGTTGGTGATGTAGAGGAACAGGTCGTCGTTGACCTTGTAGTCGAAACCGACGGTCCAGGTCGGGGCCTTGGAGCTTTCCGAACCGGTCTTGCCGCCCTGCGTGGCGCAGGCGTCAGGCCCGATGCGGTCGGCCGTGTCGAGCGCCGCAACCGAGCAGCCGCTCGACTTGTCCCAGGTGTAACGGAAGCCGCCGTTGAAGCGCAGCCCTTCCGCGAAGCCGCCGAAGGCATAGCCGACCTGCCCGAACAGCGCCTTGCTGGTCGAGGAATTGTAGTTCTCGTTGTAGGTGAAGGTCTTGCCCGGGATCACCGCCGAGTAGGTGACGCTGCCGTTCACGCCGGTCGGGTCGCTCTTGAGGTAGAAGGCGCCGACGATCCAGTCGAGGCGGTCGTTCAGCAGCGAGCCGAGGATCTGGAACTCGTTCGAGACCTGCTCGACGTCGGTGTTGGAAACGCCGTCGTAAAGCGCGAGGTAGGTGCCGTCCATGTCACGGGCGGCCGCGACCTTGCTGCGGCGGTAGCCGAAGATGTTCTTGAAGGTGACCTTGCCGACTTCCAGTTCGGAGGTGTTGGCCACGCCCCAGAAGGTGCGGTTCGAATAGGGGTCGATGCTGGTGCTGACGTCGCGCACGCCCGCAGCCTGCTGCTCGGCCAGCGCGATGTCGATGTCGCAGCCCGCGACGCCGCAGTCGAAGTAGGGACGGTTCGCCGCCGTGCGCGCGGTGCCGCCGCCGCTGACGGCCGGGTTCGGGTAGACGCCGTTGAGCACGGTGCCGGTGCCGTTCTCACGCGCGCGATACCAGTCGAATACGGTGGTGTTCTTCAGGCCGTCGACCGGCTCGATCAGGAGCGAGGCGCGGAAGGCGTCGTTGTGGCGGTCGTCGAGATCGCCGCCGTTGCCGTGGTTCTTGGTGTAGCCGTCGCGGCGGGCGATCTGGCCCGCGACGCGCAGGGCCACGCGGTCTGCGACGATCGGCACGTTGACGGCGCCCTCGAAGGTCGTCTCGTTGTACGAGCCGAGCGTGACCTGTCCGTAACCGGCGAAATCATAGTCGGGCGCGACGGGGTAGAGCAGCAGCGCGCCGCCAGTGGTGTTGCGGCCGAAGAGGGTGCCCTGCGGACCCTTCAGCACCTGGATCGAGCCGATGTCGAAGGTCGGCACGATGCTGCCTTCGTTGGGCAGCGGCACGTCGGCGAAGTAGGTTACGACCGAAGGCGCTGCGGCGCCTGCCGTCGCGCGGCGCTGGCCGCGGATCACGATCGAGGGCGTATCGCGCGAGGTCTGCGGCGCGACGTTGAGGCCGGGGGTGGTGTAGGTCAGGTCCTGCGTGGAGACGACGGCCTTCTCGCGCAGCATCTCGGAGTTGAACGCGGTGACCGAGACGGGGACGGTCTGGGCGCTTTCCTCGCGGCGGCGCGCGGTAACGACGATGTCGCCGCCGGGCTGGTCGAGCGACTGGGCTGCCGTGTCGGACTGGGCCTGCGCGGGCGCGGCGATGGCGAGGACGGTGGACGCGAGAAGTAGAGCCGAAAGGCTGCGACAGGTCATTGGTGTGTTACCCCATGGTTGTCCGGCCTGTCCCTGATCGCAGGCCGATATGCGCAAGACGCAAAGGCGCGCGGATCATTCGCTCATCGCGAAAAAATATATCGGATGTCCTTCCGCAGCCTGCGCGGCTATGAAGGCCGGGCATTGGACAGAAGGGCTGATCCGATTTTCTCGTTGCGCAGGACACCTCAGGAAAAGCATGTGCAGGGCCGTCAGCAGGTGACCGACCTGTCGGTGCACGTGCCCGCCCTGCGCCGGTACATCGCCAAGCGGGCGAACCCGGTGGACGTCGACGATCTCGTGCAGGACGTGCTGGTCCGCATGCACGTGCGCGGGCAGGCGGACCCGATCGCCAATGTCGAAGGCTACCTCTTCCAGGTCGCTGCGAGTGTCCTGACCGACCGTGCGCGGCGCGACACGGTGCGCCATCGCGGTGCCCATCACGAACTCACCGAAGCGCTGCACCCGGTGGACGACCTCACCCCCGAACGCGTGCTGCGCGGCCGTGAGGACGTCGATCGGCTCGCCAATGCATTGGAGGAAATGCCCGAACTGACGCGCGACGTCTTCGTGCTGCACCGCTTCGAGGAGATGTCCTACGATGCGATCGGACGGCACCTCGGCATCTCGACCAGCGCGGTCGGGCGCAACATCATGAAGGCGATCCGCTTCCTTGCCGCGAGGGATCTGCCATGAGCAAATCCGCCGACAACCTCCCGTTCGACGGCCGGGCGCTGGAAAGGATCGACTCGCCCGAAGCGACCGCCGCTGCCTATTTCAGCATCTTCCGTTCACCCAAGGCGACGCCGCAGGATTACGAGGACTTCGAAAGCTGGCACGCCCGCGACGAAGCGCACCGCATCGCCTGGGCTCGGGTCGAGCGGGCCTGGGATGGCACCGGGACCATGCGCGCCGACGCCCGCATCCTCGAAATCCGCGAGCGGGCGCTTGCCAATCGCCGCGACCGCCATGCCTGGGCACGCCCGGCGATGGCAGCGGGGCTCGCGCTGGCGGTCCTCGTCGGCGGGCTGACCTTCCAGCACTATCGCGGGGGCGGCGAAGCGCCTGCGGCTGCGCTCGCGCAAGCGGACAGCCACGTGATCTCGACCGGCGTGGGACAACAGAGCACCTTCCGGATGACGGATGGCTCGGCGATTACGGCCAACACCTCGACCGTGCTCGCCGTTTCGGAAAGTGAAACCGGGCGCAGCACGACCATCCGCAGCGGCGAGGCGTTCTTCGAAGTCGCCAAGAACCCGCGCAAGCCTTTCGTCGTCTCGGCCGGAGGCGTCCGGGTGACCGCGCTGGGCACGGCCTTCGCTGTGAGGGACACCGGCGGCCGCGTCACGGTCACGCTCGCGCAAGGCCGCGTGCGCATCGACATGCCAGCAGGGCAGGGCGGTGAGGCCCAGTCCACCGTTCTCCATCCCGGGCAGGAACTCGTGTGGCAGGGCGGCGCCTACCGCATGGCCGAGGTCGCCGTGGACCGCCAGCTATCCTGGCGCTCGGGCGTCCTGAGCTTCGATCGCGTGCCGCTGGAGCAGGCCGTGGCCGAGATCAACCGCTACAGTCCGCAGGAGATCATCGTCTCCAGCCCGCAACTTGCGCGTCGGCCCATCAGCGGCACGTTCCGCATCGGCGTAACGCGCGGGTTCCTGCAGAGTCTCGAACTGGCCGGGATCGCCCGCGTCGAAAACGAAAGCGTCACGCGCGCCGAACTCGTCGCGCCTTGACGGCGCGGGTCATTCGAAACTGTAGCGCAGTCGAAGCCCGATCGTGCGCGGCGGTCCGGGAATGATCGTCGCCGCCGTGTAGGCCGGATTGAGCGTCCCGCCGCCGCTCACGTAGAACCGGTCGGTGAGGTTGCGGCCCCACAATTCCAGATCCACTGGCAATCCGCCCGGCCGACGCCATGTGATCGCCGCGCCAAGCAGCCCGTAGGCGGGCTGCCGCGCGAAAGATTCGGTCGGCCTTTCGGTCAGCCGGACACTGCTCACCCATGCATAGTCTGCGCCAAGAGCGAGAGTTCCGAGCGTGCCGGGCAAGGGAAGATCGTGCGATAGGAACACCGATCCGCCGAACGTCGGCGTATATGTGAAGCGGTTGTGCAGCGGGTCCGTGCCCAAAAGCGAGGTCAGGGCGGTGGGGGCATCGATCCGGGTATAACGCGCGTCGATCCACGAGGCGCTGAGGGTCAGCCGGGTACGGGCTCCCAGGTTCGCCGAAAACTCACCGTCTGACCCCGCGACCCGGGCTTTCGCGCTATTGATGTAGAGGGTGATGGGGTCGGTCGTCAGTTCGCCGTCCCCATCGAAATCGACATCGGGAAACAGGGCGCGCTGCACGTCGTCGTAGAACCCGACATAGGCCGCCACCGCGTAGGAGCCGCTGATCCCCCCAAAACTCCAGCGCCCTTTGGCCCCGATCTCGAAGTCGGTCAGCGTCTCGGGCCGGAAAGTCTGGAAAGGCGCCAGTAACCCGCCGAGCGCCGGCGTGTTGTAGCCGCCCGAACGAAACGCGCGGCGGCTGGTGGCGTAGAGGCTGCTGTCTCCAAGCCTGCGGGTCAGTGCCAGCGTCCAGGTAAGTCGCCGCGATCGTGCCCGCGCCCTGGTTCCACCCTCGTCGAGGCATTGGCGTTCTGACAACGGCTTGGCCGCGACGGACCGCAGCGCGCAGCCGCCGATCCATTCGCCGGTATACCGCAATCCGAGGTCGGCAGTCAGGGCGGGGGCGAGCGAAGCGGTGACCTGGCCGAAGATCGCAGCGCTGCGGAAAGTCTGGTAGCTCGCGATGTGTGACGGCGGATTGTCAGGCCGCACCAGTCGCGACAGGGTCTGTACCACCGGACCGTCCGGCGCACTGTCCAGATAGAACAGTCCGCCGATATAGCGCAGGCTGCCGCTCTTTCCCTGCACCTGCAGTTCCTCGCTCCACTGGCGCAGCCGGGCATCGGTGACGGAATCGTTGATCGGCAGCGGCGTTCCGTCTCCATCGAGCGTGTAGTGCAGGTCGGTCGTCCTGAGGCCGGCGATGTTGCGGATCAGCAGGTCGCCCTCGCCATATTCCGTGATGTTGCCGATGCCGCGAAACCGTCGCCGGAAGGATGGCGCCAAGCCGGATTGGGAGGTGCGGCGGCCCAGCGTCTGCTGGGTCTCGAAATAGCCGTCGATGTCGCAGGCGCCCGTTCCGCAATCGAAGTAGGGAGCGTTCTGCGCGTCGCGCACGCTTCCTCCCGCGTAGACGCCTGCGAGGATCAACGCGGCGCCCTTTTCCTCGGCATCGAGCATGTCGAAGCAGGTGGTGGAGCGCAGCGGTCCGTCCGGATCGAAACGCAGCACTGCCCGTATCGCATCGGTATGCACATCGTCCGCACGTCCGCCGCCGAGCAGGCGCGTATAGCCCTCGCGCCGTACCTGCTGGCCCGATACGCGAAGCGAGAAGGGGCCGGACGCGGGCAATTCGACCGCCGCTTCAAGGCGGTGCAATCCGTAGTTGCCGATTTCGCCTTCGACGTAGGAGGCGATGCCTTCGCCCGGTTGTACCGAGCGCAGCAGTACAGCGCCGCTGGTGGCATTCCGCCCGAACAGCGTCCCTTGGGCGCCGCGCAGCACTTCGACCGAAGCGATGTCGAACAGCGGCGAAAGCGCTGCCTGATTGGGCAGGGGCACTTCGTCCTGATAGACGACGAGCGGCAGCCGGTTCTCGTCGCTGATCGATCGCCGCTGGCCGCGCATCACCAGAAGCGGCGTGGCGCTGCTGGTCTGGCCGGTGGCGACGAAGCCCGGAGTTATGCGCGCCACGTCCGCCAGCGTACGAACGGCCGCGTGCTGCAGCGCCGAATTGTCGAGATGGGTCACGACCAGCGGCACGTCGCGCTCCAGTTCGGGACGACGCCGTGCGGAAACGAGAATTTCGGGAGGTTCGGGGACCGGGGCTGGAGGCCGGGGTTGCAGCACTTTGCGGACCGGCGGCGTCTTTGCGATCAGATATACGCCGGGGGCTACGGTACGAACGGACAGACCCATGCCGCGGGTCATTCGCGTCAACGCTTCGGCCGGAGTCATATAGCCGTGTATGGCATGCGTGCGCCGCGCCTCGCTACCGGGCGCGTTGACCAGGATCTGCACTCCGGCCTGCTGCCCCAGCGACGCTACGGCGCGGGACAGCGGAAGCGCAGGGACGTTCAGTCCCCCGTCCCGGGCGAAGGCTCCGGTCGCCGACCAAATGAGGACTGCGAACGCACAGACGGCATTCGCTATGCTAGCACGCAACCCGAAGTTTTCCCGGCAATTGAGCCATAATTCCCTGTGGCGGCGTGGCTATCGGCATCAGCGACACGCTTCAAGCAAAAGCTGGAAGGGGTTTGGCGCTGGGCTTGCTGGCTCGCAGTCTGCCTTGGTGCGGTTGCCCTCCTGTTGAAAACATTTTTGAAAATTGGCTGTTGACCGAATCAGAAGCCCCCCTTAGAGGCCGCTTCACCGCAGCGGAGCACGCTTCTGCTACGGTCGCCAACACAGACGGACAGCTAGTTCCCCCGATCGCAAGAACGAGGGATGCTTGGTTGTCCGGATTTACTGTTCGGCGGGGCTGGCCCGCAAGGCTGGTTCGTTCTTTGACATTGTAGGTTTAGATGAAGGGACATGTGGGCGA
>NZ_CP017079.1 GCF_001742225.1 Novosphingobium resinovorum
TCACGCTGCAAGCCGTCCAAAATCAATCCGGTCGTTCAGGTCGAGGTCGAAGCGGCCATAAGGGTTCACATGACTGTAGATCAACGGCATGAGACCACGATAATCTTCCGGCGTCATCCGCCCCGCCCACTTCGGCTCAACCAGTACGGTCTGAAGCATGCGGGTGTTCACATACACCAGCGACGCTTGCAGGAGGTGTAGCGCCAGAACGGAGATTTCCTGCTCATGGATGCGGTTGGTGGCGATCTCGCCGCCCTTGCCGAAGAACACGAAACCATTAGCGCCGTTCCAGTTCTCAACCACATTCAGCCCTTCGTGGATCTCGCGGCGGAATGCCTCCTGACGCAAATACCGGCATAGGAAGATTGTTTTGACCGCGCGGCCGAGTTCACTCAGCGCCTTGTAGGTCGGGTGCATCACTTCGGCTCTGGCAAACCGGAGCAGGATCGCTTCCGGATCGGCGGTGCGCGATTGCATGGCAGCGGCATATTTGACCATTTCGTCATATTGTTGCTCGATCTCGTCCCAGTCGATCGGGCTGGAGAGGATCGGCAGTAAATTGGAAAGCCGCGTGCGCATGCCGGCTTGGGGAAGGGCCAGTTTCTGGCGTGCCACTGCTTTCAGCCGCGGGGCAAGCTCAAATCCAAGGAGTCGGCAGAACGCAAAGCCGACTGCGCTCTGGCCGTGGCTATCGACGTACTGGCGCTGGATTTCCATGTCGGTGCAATGGCGTAGCACGCCTTCGATCATGGAGGCGACCTCCGAGGAAGAGCACCGCTTGAGCTGGGAATAAACGCAGGTCGCGCGCTTCTCCACATGCCAGTAGATCATGACGCCACGGCCGCCATAGCGGGCGTGCCATTCCGTCATCAGGTTGCGGTCCCACGCGCCGAACTTCGTTGAATCGGACGCGCATGCCGTGCCCGCATCTCCCCATACTGCGGCATTGCGGATTGCCAGTGTCGCGTTTGCTACCCGCGCGCACGCCTCCCTCAGCGCTGGCGCGTGGATGAAACGGCGATGGACATGCAGCAATTCCTCGTAACTGACATCGGGTGTTGCGCCAGCGACCCGCTTGAGCCCGGCGTTCGTGCCCAAGCCATAGAGACACAGCAAAAGACGCTGAGCCAAGGCTGCTTTCGACAGGGTAACCCGCGAGGCCGACGTTTCGAAAGCATCCATCAATCCCGTGTCCAGAGCAGCCTCTTTCAACACGTCCAGCAGTCCGGTCATCGGCCAGCGCTGACCGATCTCGCTTTTGATCGAAGCGAGACCCTTCGGTTCGGGCAAGGGCTTGAACGGTGTAATCGATATCCGGTTGTCGCCGCGCCACAGGAGCCGGACCTTGTCGTTTTGTGGAATATTGGCATTGAGGAGCAACAGTTCCCGTTCAAGCTCCTCCCGGATCGAGGCGCAAAACGCCTGCGCATCTGGCGTCAGGCTGAGGCCGGAATAGTACGCATCTCGCCTGATCTCGAAGTCCTTGGGAAGATCGTCATCGGGATTGCGATAGCGATCCGCCCCGACCACCCAGATTTCTTTGGAGCGGATGCGGTCGCGCAGTTGCGTCAGGACGCAAAGCTCATAGCTGATCCGGTTTACCCGCCCATCGTCATCAATGACGGAACTGCGCCATCGCGCTGGAATCACCTCATCGATCGGAACATCCTGCAATGGCACGAAGCGGCATCCGCCATCCACCTTGCTCCTGATCCAGTCGAGGGCCGCCAGGACCGGCCGCCACACCGCGTTGTTCGACCGGAACTCAAGTACGGAAAGCAGGCTTGGCAGCATGCGCCGGTAATGATTGGCCCAGGAACCACGCATCACCTTGTAGATGCGCCGGTCCAGAGCGCCCTTCGCATGGCTCTCCTTGACGATCGCCGCCAGCTTGGCCTTACCGGCGATCGGGAAAATGACATCGCAGATGCGCCCCGATGGTTCATTGATCGAGGCGCTGGCGATCTCGACCAGCAGGCGCTCCTTTCCATAGACCTGCTCGATGTCTTTCGCGATATCGCCCACCACCTTGCGTTTCGAGCGCGTTCCGATCTTGTGAACGGTTTCGATCAGCAGGTCGATCATCGCGTCAGTGAGTTGCGCCTCCCGCGACATTAGATAAATCGCATAAAGGCCGAGCTGTCGCGCCGGCGCATGCCGGCGCATCTCCGAGGCCTTTTCACCGGCAACGCGGCGAACAATCTGATCGACCCATGGCTTGCCCGTAGCCGTCAGGAGATCATGGGGAAGATCAAGTCTCTGGATAAAGGCGAGTTTCTCGGTCACGTCGAGAATGTTGTCGAGCGTTGCCTGTCCGGCGTCACCCTTCATCCTGTTGAATCCGGTCGAGCTGTCCGGATCGGCAAGCGAGGCTTCCAATAACGCCACCGCATCTGACGAAAGCCGATCACTGGCTCCGATCAGCCAGGTGTCCAGATAATCTTGCCGTTGTGAGCGAACGACACGTTCAAGCTCCTTGCGCGACGGCCCATAAATACGCCGGTCCCGGCACCACAGGAAAACATGCTCAAGCATGGCATTGATCGACTGGCCGCCCGGGCACAGCTCGCCAGCAATCCATTCCGTCAATTGCGCGCGATCCACCCGCTTCATGCGGTGATATCCAAGATGGATCAGGATCTCCGCACAATGCCGTCGTGCTGTCCGACTGGAAAAGTCATAACCGGCTATCTCGCCAGCCTCGACACCGAGTTGCTCGGCCAGATACGAGAGGCCATCGGTAGGGATTGAGCCGGGATCGATCGCGAAAAACCCCAGGGAAGCGAAGAATTTCAGCTGCGCGGCGAGGCCAAGGCGCGTCAGGGCCGGCTTCGAATTTACAAAATCAATATCGGCAAAGCTCAGGCTCCATCGTCCGATCAAATCCCCGCCCGGAATACTCCGATCCATCAACCCACTCCCTATGATGGAGCGAACTGTCCTCTTCTATGATTTCCATCGTCAATACCGAATGCCACGTTCCCAAAACGTTCTCCGACTTGGCCAAAATCGCAGCTTGGGGCCGACTGGGCCAGCTTGGAGCGCTCGGCCTGGTCGTCAATCTCGTCGTGCTCTGGAATACGATCTACATGGACGCCGCCATCAACCAGCTCGTCACTGAAGGCTACGACGCCAAGCCGGAGGATGTCGCGCGTCTCTCGCCGCTCGGCTTCGGCCACGTCAACATGCTCGGCCGATACGCCTTCACACTCCCGGAATTCGTCGCTCGCGGTGAACTCAGGCCGCTACGTGATCCGAAAACCGCCGATCCGGACGAAGAGCCTTGAAATCCTTATGTAGGTTTTCTGTTCCGTTGCTACTCAGACCCCCGTTCTAGGTGCGGCATCCGTTCGGCGCTGCGCGTGCCGTTCCAGCGCGCAGGTTGCAAATAGGTGAACTCTTCGATCGGCCACACTTCCACCGGCACGCCTGGAAAGCGCGCGATCGTCGGCGCGGCCGTCTGCCGGGTGCGGGTATAGGGCGAGGTGACGATGAGCGCGGGCGCTTGCGTCCAGCTCGCCGCGACCGCGCGCGCCTGTTCGTGGCCGCGCTCCGTCAGCGCGATCGTCGCGAGATCGTGGCAGGGCACGCCGGCGTTGCCGGTGTTTTCGCCGTGGCGGATGAAGATCGCTCTCATGTCCGGTTAGGCGGCCCGGTATAGCCCATTGCTGGCTTCCCAGCCCCGGCACGCCAGCAAGATTGGTTTCGGCACCTTCTTTTCGCCGTTGGAGTAGTAGGCGACCATGCGGCGCGAGACGCCAAGCGCATCGGCCGCCTTCGACAGCGACAGCGCATGGCGCAGCCGCCATTCGAGGAAGGCGCGCACATCGCCATGCCCGGTTGCCGACAGCGTTTCGAGCCACAGCATGTCCGCGCCCAGCTCCGCACCCGAAGGCCAGGCCAGGCTATGACCCCAATCGCCCACTTCGACCTTGGCGAACTCGCCCGGATCGCGCAGCGCGGCAAAGGCGCGATCGGCGAGGACCGCGCCAAGATCGAGATCAGCCGCCGTCCCTTCCGACCAGGACAGATGCAGCGATGACGGCCCGGTCGCGCGCACGGCGGTAATGGTGCGGGCCTTGTCGGTGATGTTCATCCGTTCAACTCCTGCCACGTCTGCATGAGCAAAGCCTGATTAGGCCGCGCCCATTCCAATGCGTCCTTCAAGACCGCCGCCGACACGGTGCCCACGATCACGTCAAACGATGCAATCGCCACCGAGCAGCGGAAATCCGGGCCTTCGATGTGGAAATGCGGCACGCCATGATCGCGGCCATAGACGGCAATTTTCCAGCGGGGACCGCGAAACATCGTGACCATGCTTCAATGTAGTGCAAAGGTTGCACTAGTGCAAGGCTGATAGCCAAAATGATCTAAGCGCCTGGCGCTGGCACCGTGGCCCTACTCGTTGCGCTCCCCAAGCCCGCAAGCGGTCCTGGCCCAAGGTTCCGGCCCACATGGCGGGCGAGATCGCGTGCGCGGATCTCGCGGCACCCTCGCCGATTACCGGCGATGTAGGCGATCGGGCGTCCAGCCTTCAATTCGTCGCCGGGTTCCGGCGGCCGATCAGGCACCTTGTCGAGAATGCGGTCGAGATCACCCACCGCACGACCTTTGGAGCGCCGCGCGAAAAACTCGGCCGCCGTTTCGGGTCGATCAATCGTCATCATGGAGATCAGACATAAGCGCCTCAACGCTGGTGAAGCGCACGCCCTTGCCAGCTTCCAGTTCTTCGATCGCATCGCGCGTAGCAGCGCGGCCCATCAACTCGGCCTCCAACTTCGCCTTATGGGCCTCATTACGCGCGCGGCGCTCGGGACTCCAATCTTTCATAAGATCGGAAAAGGGGCGATGGCCGGCCATTCTATCAATCCTTCTAGGTGAGAATCTGGATGCCGCGCCGCTTCACCAGCGTCAGCAAGGCGAGCGCCGCGCCAGTCGGCCGCATCGTGCCGGCCTCCCAGCGCTGGACCGTGCGCTTGTGCGCCCACAGCAAGCGCGCAAACCCGGCCTGGCTCAAACCGCTCTCCTGGCGCACCGCCGGATTTCGGCCGCCTCCATCGGTGGATAAAGGATTTCGCCGTTTCGATCAGTCCCCGTCATGGTCGTTCATCCCGGCCATGCCGGCTGCTGCGCCGGCTTCGGCGATGGCGTCGTTGATTTCCTCGATCGTGAACCGCGCGCCGTTGCCCTTCACTATCCCGCGCAGGTCATCCCACGAGCTTTTGCGCGGTGCCGGCGGCGCGATGCCCGCCGCCGTCGCGGCGGTCATCAGGTCATCCAGCGAGAATCTGTTAAACTTCCCGCGCAGGAGGTCGTTGAGGCGGGGCGGCGTCAGCCCGAGCCGCTTGGCGGCCTCGCCCAGCGGCACGTCCCACGACTTCACCCGCGCGGTGATGCCCCGCATCAGGTCCGCGCGCGTCCTCAACTCCGTCGCCTCCTCCGGCGTGTCGGCGATTGCGTCAAAGACGCAGGCGAAGGTTTCGACCTTCATGTCGTCGGCGTTCATTGCCCTGCCTTCCAAACGTTCGGCCGTCGAGCCGATTACTCGAACAGTTCCGAATGGGTTCCCGCGCGCACGAAGTTCACCAGATTGCCCTCAATCGTGTAGATCAGCAGGAAATCGCCGCCGATATGGCACTCGCGATGATCGCTCCAATCGCCCTTGAGGGCGTGGTCCAGCCATTCCGGGCCAAGCGGCGCATCGTTGGCGATGAGCAGCATCATCGCTTCCTTGAGCTGGTTCATGTTGTAGCGGCCGCTGCGCGACAGCCGCTCCCAATCCTTGACGAACCGCTTTTCGTAGGATGCCTCTCTTGGGAACGAAGCCCGCTTACTGCTGGCGGGCTTCTTGGTCGAGGGCATCGAACAGTTCCTTGGGATCGGTGAAGCGCGCACGACGCGCCTTCATGGTCGCGCGGGACGATTCGATCGCGGCGCGCGTCTCGGCGTTGGGCACCTTCAGCTCGAACGGCAAGGCATGGTCCTTGGCGACCCGCGTAAGCGTCATGCGGACCACATCGGAAACCGTCAGCCCCAGCTCGGCTAGGACGGCGGCGGCTTCATCCTTCAATGTTTCGTCGATGCGCGCACGCACGAACGCGGTAGCAGCCATTGGAATCTCCCTAGTCAGACGAACGATGTAGCTCATTTGAGCAACAATTTCAATCTAGGCGAGGAGACTGCGCCTGCCGCTGCGCGGCACCGTGGCTCTACTCGCTTCGCTCCCCAAGCCCGCAAGCGGTCTTGGCCGAAGGTGACGACCCACATGGCGGGGCCGAGATCGCAAGCGGATCTCGGGCATGGTGCCGGCGTGCGCCGGCATGATGTTCGTTCGCATGGGGAAAGGCGGTCCCGGCCGCCTCTCCCCAGCAACGGCAATCAGCGGGACCGGGTTGGCGCGAAGCGCCCGCCCGCACCACTCCCGCAGATTCCCGCTGCCCCCCTCTCTCGCCGGCTGCTCCGCGCGAACTCGGGAGCGATGGCCGCAGCCATCGCCCCGCAGGGCGATTTGAAGGGAGTAGAAGGTATGGAACAGGACAACCGGGAAAGCTGGCTCAATCGGGTGGCGGCGGGCATGGCCCCCTTGTTCGCGGCGTTGGACGCTCCCCTGCCCGCGCGTATCCGCGTGGCGATCGGCTTCACCAGCTCGGGCCGGAAGGGCAAGGCGATCGGCGAGTGCTGGGATAACCGGCTGAGCGCGGACGGGCATTTTGAAATCTTCATCCGGCCCGACCTCGCGCACGCGCCTGACGCCATGCCGGCGCAGATCGCGGCCATCCTCGCGCATGAGCTGGTCCATGCCGCCGTCGGCATCCCGGCAGGGCATGGGAAAGCGTTTAAACGGATCGCGCTGGGGCTGGGGCTCGTCGGGCCGATGCGCGCCACCACCCCCGGCGAGGCGTTTCTTGCGGCCGTCGCGCCGATCTTGGACGCCGTTGGCCCCCTCCCCCATGCCCGTCTCGACACCGATGGGGAGTCGACCGCGCCGAAGAAGCAGAAAACCCGGATGCTCAAATGCGAGTGCGCGACGTGCGGCTATACCGTGAGGACCGCGCGCAAATGGCTTGAGCTGGCCGGAGCGCCGCTTTGCCCGATCGAGGATCACGGCCGCATGGAGCATGAGCCGCTGGACGACGGCAGCGAGGATGAGGGCGGCGACGACGGCTAGACCGCCCTCCCCTCCCCGCAATTCGGGGTTTCATTGACGCTGCGCGCCAGTTCGGGGTTTCGTTGACGCAACCGGAGCAAGCCAGTATGACCACATGCAAACATGCGATCATGTAAGGATATTCACATGCCAACAATCGCGATCATCAGCCAGAAGGGCGGCGCGGGGAAAACCACCCTCGCCTTGCACCTGGCCGCCGCCGCCGAGGATTCCGGGCATACCGCCCTTGTGATCGACGTCGACCCGCAGGCGACGGCGAGCCAGTGGGCGGCATGGCGACAGGATGCGCCCCCGGTCGTGATCGACAGCGCGCCCCCTCGCCTTGCCGCCAAGATCGAGCAGGCGACGGGCCAGGGCGCGGCGTTCATCGTAATCGACACCCCGCCCCACGCCGACAGCGCCGCCAGCGCCGCCGTCGAGGCGGCCGACCTAGTGTTGATCCCTTGCCGCCCCAGCGCGTTCGATTTGGCGGCGATCAAGACGACCGCCAGCCTTGTGAAGATGCGCGGCAAGCCTGCTTTCGTGATCTTCACGGCGGGAAGCCCGACCGCGCCGCGCATGTATGACGAAGCCGCGCAGCTCGTGCAGGATTATGGGCTTGACGCCTGCCCCCACCATATCGCGGATCGCGCCGCCTTTCGCCACGCGGCGGCCGAGGGCAAGACGGCGATGGAGATCGAGCCGAGCGGCAAGGCGGCCGATGAGGTGCGCCAGCTTTACAAGTGGACATGCGAGCATGTAAACATGCAAGCATCTAGGAAGCGGAGGGCCAACGCATGAGCCGGAAGGGATCATTGCTCGCATTGCGGGATCGCGATGCAGCGCCAGCGCCGGCGATGGTCGAGCCGGAGGGGAGGGCGGCCGCGCCGATCGCCCGTGGCACTGGCGCAGGCTCCGGCAGCGGATCGAGCAGCAACCCGGTTGCGCCGAGCCGTCAGGGCAAGAAGGCCATGACGGGCTATTTCAGCCCGGAAATGTCCTTCGCCATGCACATGACCGCCCGCAAGCACGGCATGAGCCTACAGGACGCGATGGCCGAGGCGTTCAACGACTGGCTTCGCAAGATGGGGGAAAGCCCTGTAGGCAAGTGAGCATGTCCACATGCAAACATGCGGGTAAGTAAACATGGCCGCTTGCCCGCATAGAGCAGGGGATCAGCGTAGTGGTTTGCGTTCGTGCCGTTTCTTGCAGAAGCCGAGGAAGGCCCCGGCAGGGCTTTTGAGTTCGGGCTTGCCCATGTCGTGCCACCACGACACCCATTCGTCATAGAGCGCATACACGTCATAGCCTGGCGCGGCCGTCTTGGCGTCGTGCATGGTTTCCGGGTCGATATAGGGCGCATCGTCGCCGGCGCTGGCGACCGGATCGGGCTTGGATTTGAGGCCCGAGCGGTTGCGGAACAAGATCACGTCATCATCCATCGTCACCGCATAGTCGGGGAAATGGCCGTGATCGGCGTCATGCTCGCAGACCTTCTTGACCAAGGCCCGGAACACTCGGAGCGGGCTGTTCGAGCCGCATTTCTTCTGTAGCAACTCTAGGCCGATCTTCCATTCGTCCTTCACGCCGCAATGCTTGCGCGCCAGTTCATACATGCGCCGCTCGAACGGCTTGCGGAGCCGGAAATAGTCGCGGTGGAGCGTCAGGACGTTCTTGCTGATGACCGAGCGATAGACCCAATCCGACAGGGTGATTTCGAGATCGAGCATCCGGCCATCGAACGTCTTGCGCGTGATCTTGGCCTCTTCGATCAGGCCGAAAATCCGCGTTTCTTCGACACCGCCCGTTTGAATATTGGTCCGCACCGTGGTCCCGCGCAGGCGGGTGAGGGCGTCGGCCATCAGTCGATAGCCTTCGCCGCTGGTTTGCCGGTTGGTGGCGACGAGCATGTCATAGGCTTGCAGGCGCACCGTGCGGCTAGGTTGCTCGCCCTGGTTCATCTTCGCGACGAGCTGCGAAATGCAGTAGATCAATATGTCCTTGTCGTGGATCGTCGCCAGCCCCTTGCCCGAGGGGATAATCTCGATGACGTTGCCGTTATGCTCGTAGCGCCGCGTCCGGTTGTCGGGCTTGGTCGAGAGCGAAAACACCGGATGCTCCATTGAGGCCATGTCATCCTTGGGGATGGCGTCCAGCACGTCGCAGATGAACAAGTCCTGGTTGGGATGGCGCACCGGCAGCAGCGGCGTGCGATCGTCGCCGTCCACGGCCGAGACCGGCGCGGCGATCGGCGCGTCAAACAGGGAAGGGGAGGGGTCTATCGTCATTTCACTAACGCTAGGGCTACTATCGTCATTTCACATACGCAAGCGGATTATCGTCATTTCAGATTCACCGCCGCGCTATCGTCATTTCGATTACGCTTGAGCGCGGCAGGGAAGGCCTGGCGCTATCGTCATAGTGGATTCGCCTTTTCGTCACTCTGGATTCGCTTTTTCGTCAGAGCGGATTCACCGCGCGGCAAATTTCTGCCAAAAAAGCGAGGATTTCTGCGCCTTTCCGGGCAGGCCGAATTTCCGTAACACATCACTAAACCCATATTTTAACACTAGGCTGACCTGTGGATAACTTCAGCGGAAGATTATGACGAGAGGCTGGATCATCGTGGTTTCACCCACCAGCGTCCCGCCAGATCGGACAGCTTGTCCCGAAAATCGGGACAACGGCAGCGCGACTCACCAGCGCCGCGCTTCAGGCACAATCAGAAAGAAGAAAAACACCGCCTCTTGGGGCTTCGCCCCGCCGGCTCGCGGCCTTCGGCCGCCCCGGATCGCTTTAGCGATCCTCCCACCCGGCATCCCCATGATGAGCCGGCTTCGCCGGCACGCTTTTTGTTAGAAAGGGGATCGTTTAAACGCTGCGCCTCCATCGCAGCCACAGCGCCAGCGGCACCGTCGCAATTGGCTTTCCAGAAAAGCCAGGCGGATAGGACAGCGATCAATCCGAGAGGGCAGGGCAGGCGGAAATGTCGCCACAGGCGCGATTTCCGGGCCGCTGGGCCTCATTTCAGACGTTCGGCAAGGTCGGGGAGGGTTCGGCCGGCATGGCGCTCTACGGGCTTCCCAGGCGGCTGATTTTTTGGAAAGCTAGATCCTCGCGGGGTCAGAGGATCTAGCGCGTAGAATTTGAGCCGGTCCTAATGGCGCGTCCGCTTCTGTGGCGGCGGCGCTGCCATAAGCCCATCAAAGGCGGAGTCATCGCCCAATGCGTAGCGGCGCAGCGGATCATCCTCCGTCATGCGACCGGCCTGCACCTCGCGCCCGGTCACATACCGCAGCCGGTCCCGGTCCAGCACGCCATCGACAAGGCATTCCGCGCGCAGGAACATCCATATCTGGCCCTGGCGGTGTTGGGCGAAGGCTTCAACATTGCCGTTCGTCTCTTGGAGATGCACGGCCACCAGGTCGCAAACGAGATTGAATATCCGCATGAGGCCAAGCCGGCTTTCCTCATCGGTAATCGCCGCGTGCAGCTCCAACACTTCATCGCGGATCGCGGGGAGAGGGGCGGAACCGCTCTCTCCATAGGCCATGAGCCGGTCCCAAAGATCAATGACGCGCTGATCCATATCCTATCCTTCCGCCCTTGGCGGCGGTTCTGACACTATACAACAATCGGCCTATCCCCTTGCTCGATAGTCCGGTTCACGGTTTGTCGAATCTCCCGGCGAACTCGCGATCGGCATAGTAAGCGAGCTTGGTCGCGACGATCGGGCGTTGCCCCGCGAGGAACAACAATTCCAGATTGGCCGGCATGGTGCGGACCTCATCGGGCGTGAGTAGGGGCCGCGCGACATGCTGCGACCCGAACGATATGCCGGTTTCCTCCGCGTCGATCGCGCGGCTCATGGTCTCGAACACGACCGTCTCCTGGCCGAGCAGATCGGAGACGAGCTTGGCGCTGTCGTGATCGTTGACCCCGAATATCTGCAAGACGCCGGCGTTGGACAGGAAGGTGCCGGCGCGGCGCTCGTAGAGCGCGCGGAGCTGGTGAACGTCCTGCAAGATCGGCCAGAGCTGGATGCCGTAACCGGCCATCAGGCCCATAGCGCGCTCGACAGGTTCGAGGCGGCCGAGCGCGGCAAATTCATCGAGCAGGAACAGGACGGGGCGGGCAGGGGAGGCGGGTGCGCGCGCCAGATCGGTCAGCCCTTGCGCCAGCATCAGGCGCAGCCAGCGGGCATAGGTGGCGAGCCGATCGGGCGGCAGCACCAGATAAACGGTTGTGGGCTGCGCCTTCACATCGGCGAAGGTGAAATCCGAGCGGCCCAGCACGGCCGACATGCGCGGGGAATCGAGAAAATGGGTATGGCGCTGCGCGGCCGACAGCACGCCGGCTGCCTCGCGGTCGGACTTGCCCAGGTGGCGGTTGGCGGCACGCGCGATCAGGCCCCGCGCCTGCGTGCTGCGCGACATTTCCCGCAGCATCCGCTGGAAATTATCAGGGGCGAAGGTGAGGCAGTCGCGCAGGGCTTCCAGCGTGCGATCCTGGCCTTGCGCTTGCGGGTCACAGGCCACCCACAGGAGGATGCCGGCGATCAGCGCCTTGGCTTCCTCGTTCCAATGCGCCTCGCCGGCTTCGCCGGGAGCGTCATAGACCAGCGCATCGGCCAGAGTCATCGCGTCGTCGGCGAGATCGAGGCCGGCAGGGTCGAGGCGATCGAGCGGGTTGAACGCGGCCGAGGCGATGCCCGTCACCCCGAAGGGATCGAGGACATGGACCGGGCCGAACCTGGCGCGATGGCGGGCGGTGATGCGGGCGTTCTCGCCCTTGGGGTCGATGCAGATGACCGAACCGGGATAGTCGAGCAGATTGGGAATGATGGTCCCCACGCCCTTGCCGGTGCGCGTCGGCGCGATCGTCAGCAGATGGGAGGGGCCGGCGTAGCGCAGCAGCTTGCCCGACTTGCGATCACGACCGATCAGCAGGCCGTCGCCATTTTGGGCGAGGGGCTTTGTCTCGCGATCGGTGGCGAAACGGGCCGAGCCGTGCGTGTCGTCGCCGGCAGGACCGCCATAACGCAGGATCAGCGGTTGGAAGAGGGCGCGCAGCGTGACGAGGAAGATGACCAGGCCCGTCAGCATCATCACGATCTGGTAGATATTGGAATCGCGGGGCAGGCCGAGCAGCTTGCCGAGGATGAGCGGCACCCCAAGCCCCAGCACCAGGGCGGTGATGAGGAACAGCACCAGGACGCCGAACAGATGGCGGATGAGGGCGACCGGGCTGACCACAAGGGCGGTGATCGCCCATATCGGGTTGGTCCGCGCGATGCGCGCAAGGTTACGGATCGCGCGGCCGAGCTGGCGGAACCATTCCATCATCAGGACTCCCTCCCATCGTCATTTCCCAATATCCGGCGCGGATCACGGCCGATCGCGGGCCTCCCATGCGGCTTCGAGTTCTGCGAGGCTGGCGAAATAGTCCTGCGCCGGCGCGCTTGCGGGCAGGCTGTTGGCATGAGCGAGCGCGGCGGCGATGTATTCGCTTTCGGAGAGTTCGCCGGCGACGAACCGGACGCCCAGCGCCGCCATTCCCGGCGAGAGAGCGAAGCCCGACAGCTCGATATTGGTCCGCGCGAAATCGATCGCCTTCTGGCGTCGGGCGCGTTCGTCGTCCGATATGGGATGCTCATTCATCGGCGGGGCTTTTCTCGGGGGTGTCGTCGCCGGCGAGGTGTTCGGCGCAGATCGCGCCGGCGATCGTGTGGAGATGCTTCACGCGGTCAACGAGCCAGGCCAGTTCGTCGGCGGTGATTTCATAGGCATGGGAATAGCGGGCCTCGACATAGGCGCGCTGCAACTGCGCGAAATGGCGGCGGGCGGCGCGGGTATCGCGCGGCCAGGCTTCGATCAGCCGGGGATCGAGATTTTCGGCGAGCGAGCGCAGGATGCCGAGACGGTGCGATTTGGGCGCGTAGAGCGTCAGGACGAGCAGCACGGCGTTATAGACCCGCTCGACGGCCTGGTGGAGCATGAACGCGGCATCGCGCGGCACGCCATCGGCAATGCTGTCCCGGGCGAGCTTGAGCGCGTGCGCGGCGAGCGGGAACCAGTGGTCGCGATGGCGCAGGGCTTCGGCGTGGCGTTCCTGCGCGTCGAGCTGGCGCGGCACGGCGAGGGCTTGCCCTGGCGCTTCGTAGAGGGCGATGCCGTCGCGGGCTATGTCGGCGAAGAAGGGACGGCCGCGCGCGAGCTGGTCGTTCACGTCCATCAGCGAATGCACGATGAAATTGACGGGTGTGGCGAGGTGCCTGGTGACGGTCAGCTCGCGCACCAGATGATCGTCGGCGACCGCCCACCATGTTTGCAGATCGGTGAAGGTGTCGGCGTTGACGACGACGAGCAGGTCATAATCGGAAATGTAACCGCTGGCGCGATCCTCGACCCAATCGCCGCGTGCGTAGGAGCCGAACAGGATCAGCTTGAGGATGCGGCCGCCCTTGCGCTTGTCCGAGAGCTTGGTTTTGACGGCATCCTCAAATTCATCGAACAGGACGCGGGCGACCCGTTCCAGCTCGCGGCGCTTGACGGCGGGCAGATGGTCGAGGCCGGTCCGCATCGTCATCCGATCGTCGCCGGCGAGATCGCCAGCGTCGGGTCGGCGTCGGGATGATCGAGGAGCTTGAGGACGATCGCGGTGGCGAGGGGAGGGGGCACGGATTCCTCGCGGAGCATGTCGAACAGGGCGTGTTCAGCCAAGTCGAGGTCCATGCCTTCGATCGCGAGATTGGCGCGTGCGTCGGCATCGTCCTCGCGCCATAGCGCGACTTCGGCCGGGGTGCCGCGCGTGAAATCGAGCGCGCGGACCTGGGCGCGGATCGCTTCGACATCGAGCCTGTTCATGGTGCGTCTCTCCCTTCCGCTTCCGCGTCGAACGCGCGCTTGCCGCGCCGCTTCCAGAGCATGAGCCGGTCGCGGTCCTCGCGCGCCTTGGCGGCCAGTTCGAGCAGCGCGCCGTAGAGGGTGGCGCGATCGTCGTCGGCCAGCTCGACCAAGCCGGCTTTCTGGACCAGGCCGCCCAGCTCTATGAGGTGGCGGGTGCGTTCGCGGCGAGCCACGGCCCATTCCCTCGTATCGGTGCGGCGCTGTGCGGCTTCAACCCTGCGTCTCGCCTGCGCCAGTTTTGCTTCCGCCTCCCGCGTTGCCGCCAGTGCTTCGGCCAGCCTTTCGGCCGCGTCCTTGAAAGAAGGCGGACCCCTTCGCGCGCCACGCCTCCTTTTCGTCGGCGCTGGCAGATTCGACGGCGGCGAGCAGCACCCCGGCCAGCACATCGAGATCGAGCGCATCGGCCCCGGTGGATGTGACCAGCTCGCCTAGCTGCTGGACCTTCTTCGCCTTGAGGGCGCGGGCCTTGTCGCCCAGCGCCTTCAACTCGGCGTCATAGTCGCGGACCTTACGCATATTCTCTCCCTCGCGCCCATGATCGGGAGTGGCAGCGTAGCACGGTCGCGGTGACAGGACAGCAGCTCCGGATAAAAAATGCGGCAAAGTCAATCATGCGAACGGCAGAGAGTGTGAGTGCGCGCTTATACGTCGTTGCCGACGTGCGCTAAGAAAGGCAGTATAGCGGCCGTCATGGCGATCTACCATTTCTCGGCCAAGGTCATCAGTCGCGCCAACGGATCGAGCGCCGTTGCCAGCGCGGCCTATCGTGCGGCGGAACGGCTGCACGACGACCGGCTAGGACGCGACCATGATTTCTCGAACAAGGCCGGCGTCGTCCATTCGGAAATCATGTTACCCGAAGGTACACCGGAGCGTTTAAACGATCGCGCGACCCTATGGAACGAGGTCGAGGCGGGCGAGAAACGCAAGGACGCGCAGCTCGCCCGCGAAGTCGAGTTCTCGATTCCGCGCGAGCTGGACCAGAAAGAGGGCATCCGGCTCGCCCGCGATTTTGTCGAAAAGCAGTTTGTCGAGCGCGGCATGGTCGCGGACATGAACGTGCATTGGGACTTGGGAAAGGACGGGCAATCCAAGCCACACGCGCATGTCATGCTGTCGATGCGCGAGGTAGGGCTGGAGGGCTTCGGCCAGAAGGTGCGCGAGTGGAACAGCACGGCGCTGTTGCAGGAGTGGCGCGAGGCGTGGGCCGATCATGTGAACGAGCGCCTCGCCGAACTGGATATAGACGCGCGCATAGATCATCGCAGCTATGAGGCGCAGGGGATCGAGCTTGAGCCGCAGCACAAGATCGGGCCGGCGGCGTCGCGTATGCCCGAACAGGGGCTTGAGGCCGAGCGGGTCGAGGACCATGCCCGGATCGCGCGGGAGAATGGCGAGAAGATCATCGCCAATCCGCAAATCGCGCTCGACGCGATCACGCGCCAACAGGCGACGTTCACGCGGCGCGACCTGGCGCAGTTCGCGTTCCGGCATAGCGACGGCAAGGACCAGTTCGATCAGGTGATGAGCGCGGTGCGGACCTCGCCCGAGCTGGTAGCGCTGGGGAAGGACGGACGCGGCGAGGACCGGTTCACGTCGCGCGAGATGATCGACACCGAGCAGCGGTTGGAGCGCGCCGGCTACGGCCTAGCGGATCGGGCCGGGCATGGTCTCCCGGCGGCGTCTAAAATGGGGGGGCGAGACACCGCCGAGAGGGTTGGCCTTGCGCTGGGAAGCCAGCAGAAGGACGCGCTCGCGCATATCACCGGCAAGAACGACTTGGCAATTGTCGTCGGCTATGCCGGCACCGGCAAATCGACCATGCTGGGCGTTGCGCGCGACGAATGGGAGCGGGCGGGCTATCAGGTGCGCGGTGCGGCCTTGTCGGGGATCGCGGCCGAGGGGCTTGAGGGCGGTTCCGGTATCGCCTCGCGCACGATCGCCAGCATGGAATATCAGTGGGAGCAGGGCCGCGAGCTGCTAGGTCCGCGCGACGTGCTGGTGATTGACGAGGCCGGCATGATCGGCACGCGCCAGATGGAGCGGGTGCTGTCCGAGGCCGAACGGGCAGGGGCCAAGGTGATCCTTGTCGGCGACGCCGAGCAGTTGCAGGCGATCGAGGCTGGCGCTGCGTTCCGATCGCTGGCCGAGCGCTACGGCGCGGCCGAGATCAGCGATGTTCGCCGGCAGCATGAGGACTGGCAGAAAGACGCCACGCGGGCGCTCGCAACAGGCCGCACCGGCGAGGCGATCCATGCCTATGCCGAGCATGGCATGGTCCACGCGGCCGAGACGCGCGAGGCTGCGCGGGAAAGCCTTGTGGAGGGCTGGGATCGCGCTCGCATCGCCGATCCCGACAAGACGCGGATCATCCTCACCCATACCAATGCCGAGGTGCGCGACCTGAACCTGGCTGCGCGCGATCGGCTGCGCGACGCCGGCGAGCTGGGCCAGGACGTGCGCGTGTCGGCCGAGCGGGGCGCGCGGGAGTTCGCGACCGGCGACCGCATCATGTTCCTCAAGAACGATCGCGGCCTTGGGGTGAAGAACGGCACGCTGGGCAAGGTCGAGCGCGTGTCGCCCGACAGCATGGCGGTGAAGTTGGACGATGGCCGTCAAGTCGCGTTCGACCTGAAAGATTATGCCCATGTCGATCATGGCTATGCGGCGACCATCCACAAATCGCAGGGCGTGACGGTCGATCGGGCGCATGTGCTGGCGACCCCCGGCATGGACCGCCATTCGGCCTATGTGGCGCTGTCCCGGCATCGCGACGGGGTGCAGCTCCATTACGGCCGCGATGACTTCGCCGACGATCGCCGGCTTGTCCGCACGCTGTCGCGCGAGCGGGCGAAGGATATGGCGTCCGACTATCCGATGTATCGGGATCGCGATGCCGAGGCGCAATCCTTCGCCGATCGGCGCGGGCTGTCGGGTGAGATCCGCGTTGCGGATGCACCCGAGCGGAAGGGCGTGGAGATCCTCGCGCCCCGCGCGGGAACTTCACGCCAGATGGGCGAGGATTCCCGCACGCCCGATATTGGCGGCGACCGCGGTGCCGGCGAGGCGAAGGCCGCGGCCGAGCGTCAGTCGCGGCGCGGTATGTTCGACGGCTTGAAGCTGTCGGCCGCGCCGGTGAAGGCGGCCGAGCCAGCACAGGGTGCGAAGGAAAAGCCGGCTCCCAAGCGGGGCATGTTTGACGGGCTGAAACTGCCCCAGCGCACGCCGACGCCGGAGCCGGCGAAGGAATTGCCCGCGCGGGCCGAGCAGGGCCAGGATCGCGATTTCCGGCGCGCGGTCGAGCGGGCCTCGCGTTCGGCGGAGGCGGTGTTGCAGGCGCGGGCGTCGGGCGGGCCGGTGCTGGAACATCAGAAGGTCGCGCTCGAGCGCGCGGTTCAGGCGCTCGACACGCTCCGGCCGCGAGCTTCGGACGATATGGCCGAGGCGATGAAGCGCGATTCCGGCTTGCTGCGCGAGGCGGCGGCGGGGCGCAGCGGCCCGATGATCGAGGCGATACGCCAAGAGGCGCGCGTGCGGGCCGATCCGAACTTGCGCGCCGATCGGTTCGTGGAACGCTGGCAACAGCTCTCCCAGGATCGCGACCGGCTTTATCGCGCCGGCGACATGGCGGGCCGCAAGACGCTCGGGCAGGAGATGGCGGGCATGGCGAAAAGCCTTGAGCGCGATCCCCAGGTGGAATCGATCCTGCGCGGTCGCACCCGCGAGCTGGGGCTTGAGATCGGAATGAGTCCGGGCCGCGAGCTTGGGCGCGAGCTGTCGCGGGGGTTGGGGATCAGTCACGATCGCGGATTGAGCCGATAGGGAGAGGATGATGGACGAGGATGAATATCGCGAACCCGATGCTGGTGACGATCCGGCGCTGGCGTTCGCGCGGGTCGAGGATCGGTTGGCGTCGGTGCATGGCGAGGTCGGGTTGCTGCGCGCCGCGATCGCGGGGCTGGCTGCTACGCGCGAGTCCATCGAGATACCCGATTACGAGCCGACGCTGGCCCGCACCGAAAAGGTGCTGGGGGTGCTGGTGCAGCAGATCGACCCCATCGCCAAAAGTCCTCTCCTGTCGATGACGCCTCACAACATGGCGGGCGAGATCGTATCGGCGGCGCTCCATGCCCGTCGCGAGGATCAACGGCTGATCGCCGAAGCCCGGACAGGACTGGACCAGGCCGCGCGCGAGGTCGGCAACCGGCTCGCATCCGCACGGCGCGGCGATGTGCAAAACCGCTGGCTGATCGGGACCGGGCTGGGGGGCGCGGCGCTGGGGATGCTGCTCTATGCGGCGCTCGCCGGCCCGGTCGCGCGGATGATGCCGGCGAGTTGGCACTGGCCCGAGCGGCGGGCGATGCACGCGCTTGGCGAACCGACGATGTGGGATGCGGGGCAACGGTTGATGCAGACCGCCGCGCCCGAGAGCTGGGCGTTGATCGTCGCGGCCTCGCCGCTCGTCGATGGCAACCGCGAGGCGGTGCAGAAATGCCGCGAGCAGGCTGACAAGGCGAAAAAGCCGGTGCGCTGCACGATCGAGGTCAGGCCCGATGGCGGAAGGTGATACCGGCATGAACTCTGCGAGAGAAAGACTGTGGCGTCGCCTCAAGATTATCGCACGAGAGCAACGCCTATACGTAACCGGCGGGTGCGCCGGTTATAATCGAGCAGATTTTCACCATAGCCGTAGAAGGACTGGGCGAAGAGATAGAGATCGGGACCACCGCCGAGGAGACGGGGCAACGGATAGGACAGGTCGGCATTGACAGCCCCTTTGCCCGAACCGAAGTTGAAACGGGTGGAGGTGGAGAGGCGCAGTCCATTATCCTCTCCGACCTCCATGAACAATCCGGCATGTCCGCGATAATGGACGATATCCGGATTGTCGGATTTGTTACCGACATACAGGGAAAGCCTGGGGGCGAATGTTAGCCTGTAATCGCCGGCGATCGGAAGGGTTGCCATTGGAGCGATGTAGATGCTGTTGATGCTGCGCGACTGGGGACCGTCCCGCCCGTTGGACTCATGACGAATACCCGCCTGCACGGTCATGGCGATGTCGCCGGTAAGGCCAACTGTCGGTGTGATGTAGATAAGTTCGGGCTGGAAATCGATGTTGCGGAACGGGGAGGATTTGCTTTCAAGGTCCCAGAACATTCTCTGGGTGTAGGCGAGGTACAGCCCGTCTCGCCAATTGGAAGACGTCTGGCTGTTCGCCGAGGCTCCGAACAGGCGATATTTGAAGCTCAGTTGAATGCGAGCTTCGCTGTCGGTGCCTGGCCCGTAAACGGCATAGATGGGTTCATACAGGTCGAGATTGTCCACAAAGGCGTTGCCGGCTTTTCTGTCGGTAGGTGGCGGTGGAAGAATCGGTGCATTCGGATTCGAGCGATTTTCGGCCTCATGCGTAGCGGTCTTCACAATGGGCGCAAGCACCACCTCCTGAGTTGACCAGGCAGGAATGGAGACCATGGCTCTGACGAGGGGTTCATTTGCGGGCAGGCGATAATGGGCCTGCCCAAATCCATGCGCGTCGATGGCAAGATGCGGCTCTGTATCGTTAGCGCGCGCCAACAGGAGCGTGCGTTCACGATTCTCCTGCCGGACTTTCGCTTCGATCCTGTCCGGCAGGGCGAGGATTTCTTGTCTGTCAGTCCGGTTCAGAAAGCGCAGTGCAACGACCTGTTCGCCACTGGCATCGGTTTCTACCTGGCCGGTCAGTAGAACTTCCATGTCGGGCGGTGAAGCCCACACGGTGCCGGGAAGAACAAGCCAGAATGCACCGAGGATCAGGCAGCTTCGTTGGTGAAGGCGGCCCATGTCAGGCCAGGCGCTCGCGCCGGCGCACCGAGGTGTCGAGGGTATCGGCAAGCCACAGCAGGCTACCGCGAACCGGTCCATAAATTCGCGCCTGATGCCGCCGATAGAGCAGCGCATGCCCAAGCTGCGCCATGCGCCCGTGCAGGAACCCACCCCGGAACAACCCGAAGCGGCCAAGCGTCCCATAAGCGTCATAACCGCCGAGCGACACCAATGACCCGAAGTCATGGTA
The DNA here is from genome assembly GCF_001742225.1 of Novosphingobium resinovorum. NCBI lineage: Bacteria > Pseudomonadati > Pseudomonadota > Alphaproteobacteria > Sphingomonadales > Sphingomonadaceae > Novosphingobium > Novosphingobium resinovorum. The sequence goes on from NZ_CP017079.1 coordinate 20,114, forward strand.
GCGAAATGGCGGCACGGGCTTTCCTTCCAATATTGTAGGCAAAGTGCGGCCAAGATAAACGCTCTGCTGATAGGCTGCTTGGGCCGTGGTCGGCAATGGACTCTCGCGGTCCGGAAGCATGACACTCGCACAGTCGCCCAGCGCGAAGATATCGGGGTCATTGGGTGTCGCCAAATTCGGGTTTACGATGACCTGCCCGAGCCTGCTGTGGTCCAGGCCATCTATCGCAGCGACAAACTCGGGCGCACGCACCCCGGCCGCCCAGAGTTTGATGGATGCCTCGATCCTGCGTCCATCGGCAAGCTGGAACCCATCGGCATCGCCCGCCAGAACGCGCGCCTGCGTCAACACCTCGATGCCCAGCGACTCCAGGACCGTGTGCGCGGCATGCGCTACGCGCTCGGGAAAGGGGCCGAGAATGCGCGGCTGAGATTCGATAAGGTATATTTTCAGCCCGCTTCGCGCTCCCGAAGCGCCATGCTGTTCCAGCACATCGGCCAGCCGCACCAGTTCGGAGGCAAGCTCTACCCCGGTCGCGCCAGCCCCAACGATAGCAATCGAAAGATGGTCGTTCGAGGCGATCGCCTGAAGCATTGCGACACGCAGCCGCTCGCTGAAGGCAATGGCTTCGCGCCGGCAATCGATCGTCATGCAATGCTCTACGACGCCGGGTGTGCCGAAGTCGTTGGCTCGGCTTCCCGCAGCCAGCACCAGCTTGTCATAGGGCAGGCTGCGCGCGGGGAGAATCTCCGCCCCATCGACGACGAGCGGCGCCAGAAGGACTTGCTTCGCTGCGCGGTCGACGGCCATCACTTCGCCCATCTCGAAACGGAAGCCACGCTGCTGAGCCTGAACCAGATAGGCGGTCTGGTTGGCGCCGGTGTCGGCCGTTCCGGCCGCGATCGTATGGAGCATGGGCTTCCAGACATGGGCCGGCTCACGATCTATGAGGCGTATGTCAAGGCCCAGCCGCTTCGCCGGGGCGCCCGCCAGTTGGCCCGCAAGGTCGAGTCCGGCCACACCGCCACCGACGATCAGGATGTTTTTGCGCGGGCTCATCGTTTCAATCCTTCTGACCTGGCCGGCAGCAATGATCGCCGCCGGGCGCTTCAGTGCATGTGTGCGCCGCCATTGATATCCAGCGTGGTTCCAGTGATGTAGGACGCCTGCGGCGATGCCAGGAACACGACGCCAAAGCCGACTTCCTCGGGCGTCCCCAAACGGTTGAGCAATGCAGATCGCGCGGTTTGTGCCCTGAATTCTTCGCTCGTATTGCGGTAGAATTCCGGTGTTCCGACCACGCCTGGAGCGATGGTGTTGACGGTGATGTTGGCGTGAGCCAGATCGTAGGCGACCTGACGGGTGAGGCCGATCAGCGCGGCCTTTGACGCCACATAGGCGGGGTTGGCCGGGCTTACCGCAAGCTGGCCGGTTCCCGAGGTCATCGTTATGATCCGGCTGTGCTCAAGAGGGCGGGCCAGACGCAACTGGGCAAATTTGCGAATACAGAAGAAAACCCCGCTGAGGTTCAGAGCGATACCCCGGTTCCAGTCCTCGGTGGCCGTCGTCGCAATATTGGGATGAGGATTATCCGGGTTCACGGGAGCGCCGCCGGACGCCACCACCAGCACGCTGGCCGGCCCATCCGCCTCGATGCTATCGAATGCGGCATCCACCGCCCTATCTTTTGTGACATCGAACACGCTTACGTCGTGGCCCTCGCCCGCCAAAGTGCGCAAGACTTCACGGGCTCGGTCTTCATTATAGTCTGCAACGACGACGCGATACCCTTCCAGCGCCATGCGCCGGCATATGTCACTGCCGATCCCGCCGGCGGCGCCCACAACAATGGCTCTGCGCCGTTCCATCGGCACGGTTTCGGAAATATTCATCACAGGCTCCTTGATTTCATTCATTGCGGGGAACGGGTCCAGCGCGGCGAGAGGCGTTTGCGAGGCTGGTTCTCGGTGAGGACGCGAACGAGATTGAGCCAGTCATTGACCTGGACAGCGGCGGTGGTCTCGGTGAGACGATAGTGTTCGATCATCCGGTTGAGCAACTCGTCGATATCGTGGATCACGAGATTGCGCGCGGCATTCAGGTCATCGCGGTTGTCCGGATCGAATGGCGTTTGAGGCTCCCACCGATCCTGCATCGCCGTGCGAAAGCGCTGCCATTGCGCGTTGAGCAGGGATCGGGGCCGATTTTCCGCTGTCCATCGGGTGATGGCCTGTTCGGCCTTCCGATCACCAAGGGCAAACTCGTCGCGGACAAGAATGCCGATATCATGAAGATCGCCCCGCATCGCGCGATCATAGTTGTCGAGGCGGTCCACCCAAAGATCATGGATGCGGGCGGAGATTACTTCCCAGTCCGCGATGCATTCATCGGCCATCTTCAATGTCCTGTTGCGCGAGAGCGGCGAGCTCGGACAGCCTGTCCGCGCCCAAATGATCTCGCAGGGCGAGCAAGGCCTTGAGACGCTGGCGCGTTCGAATAAGATGCGTCTTGTCGAGCCGGTCGCCGGTTATTCCGGTCAGGATACCCATTTGTGTGTCGGCCAGAACGATGGCGAGGAACATGTCCGCCAGAAAATCCGACGCGGCTTCGTCACGGCAGAACGAGGCACCAGTCTGTTCACGGAACATACGGCGCATCCATGCCTGGATCCTGGGTACGATCTGGCGATAGATTTCCCCGATACCCGGATAATGCTGCCGCTCGGCAATCACCATCCGCAACAGATCGATCGTTTCCTCGCTGGTGGCGACGGCGATCAACCGTTCCGCCATGGCATCGAGATCGCCGCTGGCGGCGGGCGCGATGGTTTCGGTGACGGCCTGCGCGAAGCGCTCGGCCTCTTCCTCGACAATCGCCTCGAAAAGAGCGAGCTTGCCGTCGAAATGGCCATAGAGCGTTCCGCGCGACCCACCGGTGCGAGCCATGATGTCGTCGATGGTGGCTGCGGCGAATCCCTTTTCGTGAAAGACCGAGCGGGCTGCGGCGATAAGCAGGCGCCGCCGCTCTTCCTTCCGCTCCGCACGCCTGGAGCTTTGCGCGACCGGACGGATCGCCGCTCCCTCCTTATTCGACATAGGTTTCTTCCATTTCACAAACCGAATTCCTCCTGGCCCCTGTCAGTGACCCGCGTTGGTATCGATCGGTCCCTTGGGCTTGGGCGCAAGCCAGATGAGGGCGGCAGCGACGGCGAAGCACATTACAATCGCCGCGAACGTATTGAGGGTTGCCAGCATGACGCTTTGCCCTTCGACGATATTGGTCAGCATGACCCTCGCCGATTCCGGGGATGCGCCGCCCGCGATCATGCCATCCAGGGTCGATTGTCCCTGGTGCATGGCGCCGGCCAGTTCGGTCTGGTTTTCTCGCGTCGCGTTGGCCCAGCGGGTCTGGACAAGCGATGTTGCGAACGCACCGGCCAGCGTTCTTAGGAAGTTGGACATGCCAGCAGCGTTCGCCGTCTCATCGGGATTGACTGTCGCAATGGCGAGTCCCGTGATCGGCACGAAGAACATCACCATGAACGGCCCTGTCAGGAGGGTCGGCCACGCCATCTGGAAGAAGGTGACTTCACTGTTGAAGCTCATCCGCCAGGTGGTCATCAGGCCTAGGCCGATGATCCCTAAGCAAATGATGAGACGCGGATCGTATTTCTCGACGGCCTTGCCGACGCCGGGCGCGGACATGACCGCGAGGATGCCCATGAGCCCGGTTGCATAGCCGGCCCAGGTGGCGGTGTAGCCCATATTCTGCTGAAGCCAGAGCGGAAGGATGACGATGGTCGCATTGAAGGCGCCGAACCCCACGGCATAAGTCAGCACAGTTGCGGAGAAGCCGCGATGCCGGAAAATCCGCAAATCGACGATCGGGTTTTTCTCGGTCAGTTCGTAGATAAGAAAAGCGACGAACCCGATTACAGCGACGATGGCCATGGCGAGGACCATGGGCGAGGCGAACCAGTCATGGTTGCGGCCTTCGTCGAGAACGATCTGCAACGCCGCCACCCACACGACGAGCAGCGCCAGCCCGATCTTGTCGATCGGGGCCTTCGCCGTCTCGTCCTTGCGTCCCTTGAGGAGATAAAGCACGATCAGTCCGCCTGCCGCGGCGAAGGGAATCTTGACGAAGAAGATCCACTGCCAGCCGATGGTGTCGCAGATGATGCCGCCCAGAATAGGCCCTGCAACCGGCCCGATCAACGTCGTCATCGCCCACAGGACCGTGGCCAGCGTCGCCTTTTCGGGTGGGAAAATGCGCAGCAGCAGCATCTGCGAGAGCGGCATGATGAGACCGCCGAACAAACCCAGCAGGACGCGCCCGCCGATCAGCATCCCCAGCGAAGTCGACAGACCGCAGACGAAGGAAAGGACCGCGAACGCCAGATAGCAGGTGATGAACACTCGCTGCGCGCCGAACCGGTTGGACAGCCACCCCGTCAGCGGCACGGTGATCGCTTCCGCGACCGCATAGGAGGTGATGACCCATGTACCCTGCGTCGAGGATACGCCCAACGCCCCGGCAATGGTCGGGACCGAGACATTGGCGATGGTCGTGTCCAGAACGACTAGGAAATTGGCGAAGGCGATGGCAAGCGCCGCTATCATCAGTTTGCCGCCTGTCAGCGGCGGCGCATCGTCTCCGGCATGTGCAGTGGCGCTTGCCATCTGGGCGTCTCCCTTGCGGCTCAGTTGGAAAGATCGATATCGGCGGTCATCGACAGCCCGACCTGCAAGGGATGCTCGGCCAGTTGTTTGGGATCGAGCGCAATGCGCACGGGCAGGCGCTGGACCACCTTGATCCAGTTGCCGGTCGCATTTTGCGCGGGAACCACCGCGAAAGCGGAACCCGTGCCGCCGGAGAAGCCGATCACCTTGCCTTTATATTCGACATTGTCGCCATACAGGTCGGAGATGAGCGTCACCGACTGGCCCGGGCGAACCTTGGCAAGCTGGACTTCCTTGAAATTGGCGTCGACATAGGCCGCCTGAACCGGCACCACGACCATCAACGTCTGGCCTGACGACACCCGCTGACCGACCTGTACCTGGCGTTTGGAAACGATGCCGTCGACCGGTGCGCGGATGATCGTGCGATCGAGATCGATCCGGGCCTGATCCAGCGCCGTGCGCGCAGCCAGCACTTCGGGATTGTTTTCGACAGTGGTGTCGGCGATCAGCGCCTTGTTCGCATCCCGGTCTCCCACAGCGGTGAGCCGGTTCGCCGAAGCCTGTGAGCGGGCAGCCTCTGCGGCCTTCACATTGGCAAGGGCCGTGGTGTGGGCGTTGCGCGCCGTCGTCAGTTCGTCGCCGGAAACAGAGCCGGAGGCGACCAGCGCCTCACGGCGCTGAAGATCGATCCTGGCCTTGTCGAGTTCGCCGCGGGCGGCGGCAAGCTGGGCGTCGGCGCGGGCTTGGTCGGCGGCGCGCGAGGCGATTTGCGCGCCAAGACCGCTATCGGTGGCGATAAGGCCACGCACCTTGCGCTCGGTCAGCGCCAGTTGCGCCTCAGCCCGCGCAACCGCCAGTTTTGCGTCGGTATCGTCGAGGCGCAGCAATATGTCGCCGCGCTTCACCTTCTGCGTGTCATCGACAAGCACTTCGCGCACCGGCCCGCCGATCAGCGGTGTGACCTGGGCGACATTGGCGCCGACATAGGCGTTGTCGGTCACCGCATGGCGTGAAGCGACGAAATAGTCATAGGCATAATAGCCGCCGCCAAGCAGCAGCACGGCCGCGACGAGACCGGTGAAACCCTTTTTCCTTTTGGCCTTGCGGGCGGTTTCTTCATCGGCGCTTTCCACCTCGGTGGTGGTGATGATGTCATGTTCGACGACGTGAGTGACAGTGGTCATGGCTGGAGCATCCTTCAGGAACGAAAGCCGCCGCCGAGCGCGCGGACCAGCGCGACGTCGAGGCTAAAGGCACGGGTTTGCAGGACGGCGGCAGTCCGCCGGGTGGAAATCAGCGAGTCTTCGGCGGCGAGAACATCGAGATAGGTGGCGAGGCCGCCACGATAGCGATTGTTGGCGACGGTCCACGCGGCTTGTGCCGCTTGTTCTGCGGCTTTGGCACGATCCAGTCTTGTGCCGAGCGCGCGCTGGCTGGTGGCGGCATCGGCAACTTCGCGCAATGCCTGGACGAGCGTGCCGTCATATTGAGCGACGGCGGCCTTATAGTCTGATTCTGCCCCGCGATATTGCGCGCGCAGGCGGCCGCCGTCGAGGATCGGCAGGGTCACGGCGGGGGCTGCCGATCCAAAGTCCGATCCAGAGCTGAAGACATTGTCGATGCCGAGCGCCTGCAAACCGATCAGGCCGGTCAGATTGACGCTGGGATAGAAGGAAGCGCGGGCTTGCCTGATGCGGCTGTCCGAAGCACCTGCCCGCAAGCGCGCCGCGATGATGTCCGGGCGACGCCCGATCAATTCAGCGGGGATATTGGCGGGAAGGCCGGCACTCGCCACTCTGGAAATTGCGGGGCGGGCGATAGCAAGCCCCCGGTCAGGCCCCGCGCCCATCAGCGCGGCGATGCGGTTGCGGGTCAGCGCGATATTTTCATCGAGAGAGGCGATTTCGCCTTGCGCGGTCGCCAGGGCCGAGGCGGCACGCTGTATCGCACCGTCATTCTCCAGCCCCTGCTTCTTGCGGCCGATCATGAGTTCGTGCGTTTGACCGCGGACCTTGATCGCTTCTTCTGCCGCGTCCCGTTCGGCATAGAGGCCGGCAAGGTCGGCATAAGCGTCGGCGATCCCGGCGGATACGGCCAGGCGGGTTGCGGCAGCTTCCGCGCCCGCCGCTTCGGCTTCAGCCTTCGCTGCTGCCAGCGCCGCCCGGTTCTTGCCCCAGAAATCAAGCTCCCAGTTCAGACTGAGGCTTCCTTGCCCGTAATCGGGCCAACCGCGCGGCGCAAAACCCTCAGGAAAGAGATAATTGTCGCTTTGCTGGGTGACGCCACCTTCCACGCTGGCGCTGACGGAAGGCAGCAGGTTGCTACGCGCCTGCCCGACAAGCGCGCGGGCGCGCTCGAAGCGCGCCTCGGCAACACGCAGGTCAGTGGCTCCGGCCAAGCCCTCCTCAATCAGCCCGTCGAGCTGCGAATCGCCATAGGCCTTCCACCAGCCGTCCGAAGGCCATTGCGCTTGCGTGGCGGTCGCGAAGCTCTCGGTGGCCGCATAACTCTCGGGCCGGGCAATGGGCTTGAGATCGCCTTTCGGTGGCGGAATGGCGCAGCCGGCCAACAGGATGGTGGTGGCGAGACAGGCGAAGGCCATCCGTCTTTTTCGCCGGGATGAGAGCATTGGGGCCACGAGACGACTCCTGAATAACCGAACTGTACGGTCGGATATTGATTCGGCCTTGTCTCGTCAATGGAAAACTGTACAGTTGGGTTCAGAAAAGGAAAAATCGATGCGTTTGAAAACCGAGATGCGGCGAGAGGCGATCCTGGAGACCGCGACACAGCTGTTTCAGGAGGTCGGCTACGAGCGGGCCAGCATGGCCGAAATATCGGCTCGGATGGGCGGCTCCAAAGCGACGCTCTACAATTATTTCCGGTCCAAGGACGAACTGTTCGCAGCCGCCATGTTCAATGCCATCGAAACGCAGGGCCAGCAGGTCGTGGATATGCTCGACGCCCCAAATGATGATGTAAGGACGGTGCTCCAGCGCTTTGGGGAGGCCTATCTGCGTTTCATCACCGCACCGGAGACGCTCGCCATTACCCGGACTGCGATCGCCGAGGGCGCGAACAGCAAACTAGGGGCAAGCCTCTATGCGCGCGGGCCAATGCGAGCATGGGAAGAAGTGGCGGCCTATGTGCAACAGTTGCAGGATAGAGGGATATTGGCCGCCACCGATCCCATGTTGATCGCGATCCACCTCAAGGGCCTGCTTGAAGCGGGATATGTAGAACCTCTGCTTTGGGGAGCCAAAACCAAGGGAAAAATGGCTGCATCCGTCGCGGACGCCGTGGACGTCTTCCTTAGGGCTTATTCCGTCCAGTGAGAGAATGAACAACAATCGCTAAGGATCGCGCCATGCTTGGTGAATGCGCAACGGCCTGAGACGATCGCGGCGTTGAAGTGCAGCGCCATCCGCCCTCTAGATCTGGCCGCACCGTCCGACTTCGCGGCATGGATCGAGAGGGCGGATGGTGTTGAACAGGTGCATGAGCGAGATCGATGGGGCGGCCGAAGAACTGACTGCTGATCTCGCCCCTGCCGGTGCATCGCGAAGCGGTTGCTATGCGATAAGCGCGGCCTTGCTGCTCTCCAGAAAAGCCCGAAGTGGGAGGGGCTGTTGTCCGGAAAGCGTTGCCACGTCATCGGTAACGAGGGAGTTGCTGCCGGTGCGTGCGTTGGCGTCGAAGGACACCAGAAGCCGCGCGAAGCCCTCCGGGACGCCGGCCGCCTTGATGCCCTCCAGTAACTGCTCGTCGGTGAGGTTGACGACCGGAATCTGCTTGCCTGCGACCTCGCCCGCCAATGCGGCGACATCGGTGGTCGTCAGCGCCTCGGGGCCGGTCAACTGATAGGTGATGCTCTCCGTAGAACCGGACGCCAGCGAGGCGGCAATAGCGCGAGCGACGTCCTCTCGCGCAATATGAGAGGTCCGGCCTTCGCCTGCCGATGTGTAGAGCGTCCCCATCTTGATCGCCTGCGGCAAAGTCATCAGGAGATTCTCCTGATACCAGCCATTACGGAAAATCGTGTAGGGACGACCCGTTTCCTTGATCGCTTGCTCGGTGCCATAATGATCGGGCGCGAAGAGCACCGGATTACCCGGTTCGGGCGCCAGCATCGAGGTGTAGGCAATATGCGCACCTGCTGTGGCTGCGGCCGAAACGGCTGCAAGATGCTGACGCAACCTCTTGCCCGGCTCGCCGACAGCATCCGTGGAGATGATGAGAATGCGATCGGCACCGTCGAAGGCTTGGCCCAGCGACGCTGCGTCGTCGAAGTCTCCGATCCTCGCCTGGACACCCCTTGCGCTGAGGTCAGACAACTTGCCTGGATCACGGCTCAGCAGGATCAGGCTCTCAGGCGCCACACCTTGGGTCTCCAGGAGATGGTGAACCACGCGCTGGCCGAGCTGGCCGGTTGCGCCGGTGACGAGGATCGTTTCACTCATGAAGGGATATTCCTGCTGCTAGATTAGGTCTCTTATTGAGACTATGATGTTAAACTGAGTTCAACTCCTGTAAAGAAGGCAGTTTTATGGAAGCTGGTTACGCGAAGGGAACCACCGGCATCGCGGTGTTCAATGTTGACGGGGGCATGAAGCTCGACGAGATACGTCGCGCGCATGGCGGCAACCTGGATAATTGCCCGGTACGGGACGTCCTGGCCAATCTGAGCGGCAAATGGTCTTCGCTCCTGCTGATCGTGCTTGCGGAACGCCCGCGCCGTTTCAGCGAGATCCGCCGACTTGTGTTCGACATTTCGCAACGCATGCTGACGCAGACCCTGCGTGAATTGCAGAGGGATGGCTACGTTCACAGGCTGGTCGTCCCCAGCACGCCGCCCAAGGTGGAATATAGCCTGACCCCTTTGGGCCACTCGATGTTCCAACCCTTGCTGGCCCTTATCGAATGGGCTGACCAGAACCACATGGCTGTGCGTGAGGCTCGAGACCGGTTCGACGCGATAGCTGAATAGCCGGAATGCGACATGCGGGATTCACGCCTCGTTCTATGTATGATAATGTCCTTTATCACACACTCATGGCGATCCGATGGAGCCGTTTAAACGGTCCCGAGATCCACCGCCGAAAGGGAGCGATATGGACCAGGACGAGGACACGGCTTTCGCCGACAACTATGCCGAGCGCGACCAGGCCAAGGCGCTGCGCGAGCAGGCCCGCGCGGGCGGCTTGCGCTTCGAGGCGTATCTTACCGGCGATCAGGCCGACTGGCTGTTGGAGCGGATCGAGCGCGGCATGTTCGCCGATCCTTCCGAGGCGGTGTTCGCGATCGTCAAGAACTTCATCGACATGGAGCCGCACCACGATTTACGCGACGAGCTGCTACGCCGGATATTGGACGGGTCGATAAAGCGCGGCCTTGAGGACGCGGAGGCTGGCCGCGTCCGCGACGCCGACGAGGTGTTCGACGAGCTGCGCCGCAAGATGGCCGCGCCGCGTCCCGCGCCGGCGCGATGGGAGAAGATCGCGCGATGAACCAGCTCGCCCCCCTCCCCGCGCCCGCGCCCGCGCTGGCGTTGCCGGCGCTGATCGCGGCGGCCGACGAGCGCGCGCAGCTTCGATTCCTTGAGTTCTTCGCCGTCACCATCCGCAATCCGCATACACGCCGCGCCTATGCGCGGGCGGCCGGCGACTTCCTGGCCTGGTGCGAGGCGCGCGGCGTCGCCTCGCTCGCCCAGGTGCAGCCGCTTCATGTCGCGGCCTGGGTCGAGGCGCTGGGGCGCGAGCTGGCCGCCCCCAGCGTCAAGCAGCAGCTCGCCGGCGTGCGCCACCTGTTCGACTGGCTGGTGACGGGTCATGCCGTGCCGGCGAACCCGGCCGGATCGGTGCGCGGGCCGGCGCATAGCCAGCGGCGCGGCAAGACGCCGGTACTGGCCCCCGACGAGGCGCGGCGGTTGCTCGACAGCATCGACGTGACCACCCATGCGGGCCTGCGCGACCGCGCGCTGATCGGTCTCATGGTCTATAGCTTCGCGCGGATCGGCGCGGCGCTGGCGATGCGGGTCGAGGACGTGTTCATGCAGAATCGGCGGCTATGGGTCCGCCTGCATGAGAAAGGCGGCAAGCGCCATGAAATGCCCTGCCACCACAATCTAGAGGATTATCTAACCGCCTATATCGACGGTTGCGAGCTGCGCGAGGACCGCAAGGGGCCGCTATTCCGCACGATCGCGCGCAGCACTAAGCGACTAAGCGATACCCCCCTGCCCCAAGCCAACGCCTTCGCGATGGTGCGCCGGCGCGCGGCGGCGGCCGGGATCGGGACGGCGATCGGCAACCACAGTTTCCGCGCGACCGGGATCACCACCTATTTGAAGAATGGCGGCACGTTGGAGACGGCCGCGACGATGGCGAACCATAGCTCGACGCGCACCACCCAGCTCTATGACCGCCGCCCCGATGACGTGACGCTGGACGAGGTGGAGCGCGTGTTGATCTAGGCGGCGAGCGCGGGCGCGCAGGTCCAGCGGTCGCCCTGCCAATGAAACCCTACCCGCTGCGCGTTGCCGATCGCGGGCGGCTCGCCCTTGCGCCAGAAAGCGCGCATCTTGGCCCGATCGTCCAGATGGGCGTCGGCGACGATCGCGCGCGCGGCCTGGATGAACTGCCCATGCCCGAACACATAGGCCAGCGATCCCGCAGGCATGGCGGCGAGGCGCGTTAGCGCCGCCTCGCAGCGCCGTAACAGGGTGCTGAAACTCTCCGCCCCTTCCCCGTCGCAGTAGTCAGGATCGGCCTCGCGCCAATAGCGTTCGGGGTTTGAGTATCAACGGAACAGAAAACCTACATAAGGGATCAGCCGACTTTTCCCGCATAGCTCGGTTAGTTAGCGCCAGCTATCCAGGTCCTTGATCATTTTCCTGTGACATTTGAGGTGATGCTTCATCAGCCTGATGTCGTGGAGGTAATCCTGCTCCGGCCGAAACTCGTAATCCGGATCGATGTAGAATCGGTTTCGGGTAAAGCACTCGAACAGATTGATGCCGTCCCAGGTGTCGATAACCTGTTCGAGGCTTTTCGCCATATGATGCAACGGCGAACCAGGTCCATTCTCATCCCTCATCTTATGAAGGCGCAAATGGATGTGTTGCAGCATGTCGGTCCGCATGTAGCTGTTCAAAAGCATGAGCGAGTGGGTCGGTGTCTTCGGAACAGCAAAGCCCATTTTATCTTCTGGCGGCAGGTCCGCGACATCCTGGTGGTCGTCGTTGTCAGTCATCACGTTTCGCTCGCAAGAGATTTTCCCCCATGCTCCACCGGTGGCATCCACAAAAGCCTTGCCTGAACGTCACAACAAACCCCGGTTTGATGCGAAGCGGGCCGGCGATTACGATCGGACCGCTGGATGACCCTCAATCTCACATCTACCCATCCAGAAACCTATAGCCGGTAAACCCATCCTTCGATAGATTAATGCAAGAAGGAGCGGGCGTCGATGCTGATCGGATATATGCGGGTGTCGACAGGCGAGCAAAATCTCGATCTACAACGCGATGCGCTGGATCGTGCCGGATGCGACCGGGTATTCGACGACGTGTGCTCGGGCCGTGCGACCGAACGGGCTGGGCTCGACAAGGCACTCGACATCATGCGTGATGGCGACACCCTCGTAGTCTGGAAGCTCGACCGGATCGGACGGTCGCTACCCCACGTCGTTGGGCTGGTCGGCGATCTGCAGAAGCGCGGGATCGGCCTTAAGGTGCTGACCGGCGATATCGACACGACGACCGTTACGGGCCGGTTGGTGTTCGGTATTTTCGCTACCCTGGCCGAGTTCGAGCGCGATCTGACCCATGAGCGTACAATGGCGGGGCTGGCCGCGGCCAGGGCGCGAGGCCGTGCAGGTGGTCGGCCGCGGGTCATGACGAAGCAGAAGCTGAAGGCCGCGATGGCGCTGACGGCGGATCGCGACAATGCCGCACGCGATGTTGCACTCCAACTCGGCGTGTCAGTGTCGACGCTTTATGCTTATGTCGATGCGAAAGGTCAGCCGCGAGAGCGGGCCAGCGAATTGCTGGGCAAGCGCGGGGTTCGGCCTAAAATAGCAGCATAGGCCGAGCAGTGCCGGTCAGCTTTCTCTCGGACGAGCAGGCACGGCGCTATGGTCGCTTCGCCGGCGATCCTACATCGGACCAGTTGGCGCGCCATTTTCATCTCGACGATGCAGACCGGATGTTCATCGGCGCGCACCGCGGCGATCACAACAGGCTCGGCGTTGCGGTACAGCTTGGCTCTTTGCGGTTGCTCGGTACCTTTCTCGAAGATCCGGCACAGACACCGGCGTCGGTCATGCGGTTCGCAGGCAGCCAGCTGGCGATCGACGAGCCGTGCGAACGGATGGCGCAATATTGCGCGACCAAGGGACGATGGCGGCACGGCCCGCGCATCCGCGACCATTATGGCTACCAGGTTTTCTCCGATCCACGCATCGCGTTCCGATTGCATCGTTTCCTGTACGCGCTGTGCTGGACGGGCACCGATCGGCCATCGGCGCTCTTCGATGCAGCGGCGACGTGGCTGATTGAATCCAAGGTGCTGTTGCCAGGGCTGTCCGTCCTCGAGCGCGATATCGCACGAGTCCGCACACGGGTCGCCACACACGTTCATCGCCGTCTCATCGACAGGCTGACGTCAGAGCAACGCGCCCGGCTCGACACGCTGGTCGCCGTTATTGGCGACGGGCGGCAAAGCCCGCTCGATCGACTGCGTGACGGTCCATACCTGCAAAGCGGACCCGAGATCAGCCGCGCCGTTGATCGCCTTACCGAAATCCGCACGTTCACAGCGGGCTTGCCCGAACTTGACCGGGTGCCACCCGGCAAGGCGGTCGCATTGGCGCGATTTGCCGGTGCGGCGCGGGCGCAGGCGGTGGCCCGCCTCCCCGACGATCGGCGCGCTGCCACCCTCGTCGCGTTCATCCGCACCCTCGAAGCGTCGGCCAGCGACGATGTCATCGACCTGTTCGACGTCGTGTCGACCAGAATGTTTTCCAACGCGCGCATCAACGCCAGGGATGCTCGGATGCGTTCGCTGCGTGATCTCGATGCCGCATCGCTCCGGCTTCGCGATGCCGGCGTCGTGCTGCTCGATGATAGCATCAGCGATGCGCAGGTGCGCGCGGCCGTGTTCGCGCTCGTCGACCGGGCAGCGCTGACCGACGCCGTCGCACAGGTGAACCTTCTCGCGCGGCCGAACGACGAGAGCTATTTTGTCGAGTTGCGCCAGCAGGCCGGGACGATGCGCTATCTGCCGAAGATGCTGGCAGCGCTCGATCTTGCAGCCGCGCCCGCAGGACAGCCGCTGCTCGACGCGGTCGACCACCTGCGAAGAGTTCACAGGGGCGAGAAGCGCCGTGGACCGCCACCAACATCGTTCGTCCCCAAGGGGTGGGCGCGCCAGTTGAAGAGTGATGACGGTACATTCGATCTGACCGGATACCGGCTTTGTACGCTCGACCGGCTACGCCGCGCCATTCGCCGTCGCGACGTCTTTCCTGTTCGCTCGCTTCGCTACGCCGACCCGCGCAAAGGCCTGCTGACAGGAGCCGCCTGGGAAGCGGCGCGACCGACGGTATGCCGCACGGTCGGCGTGGCGGTCGCTGGCGACGAGGAGATCGCCAGGCTGTCCGCGCGGCTCGATCTCGCCTACCGCGAGACAGCGGCGCGCGTACCGGACAACGATGCCGTGACCATCACGAAAACGGCGAGCGGCGCCGACCTGTCGATCGCACCGCTCGACAGGATCGACGAGCCACTCAGCCTCACCGATCTCCATAGGGCAATCGACGCGCGCTTGCCGCAGCTGGATCTTCCCGAGCTGATCCTGGAGATGCATGCGCGAACCGGTTTCGCGGCGGCGTTCACGCATGCCAGCGAAGGCAATGCACGCGCCGAGGATATAGCGACGACGATCTGCGCGGTGCTTGTCGCGGAGGCCACCAATACCGGATTCGAACCGCTTGTCCGTCCCGAGGTGTCCGCGCTGCGCCGGTCACGGTTGAGCTGGGTGAAGCAGAACTTCATCCGCGCCGAGACGCTGACCACAGCCAACGCGCTGCTGGTCGCGGCCCATAACAGGATACCACTGGCCCGCGTTTGGGGCAGCGGCGAGGTCGCCTCTGCCGATGGACTGCGTTTCACCGTGCCAGTCCGCACGATCCACGCCGGCCCAAACCCGCGCTATTTCGGGCGCGAACGCGGCATCACCTGGTACAATCTGGTTTCTGATCGCTTTTCCGGGCTGAATGCTCTGACGGTGCCCGGCACGTTGCGCGACAGCCTCTATCTGCTTGCCGTCGTGCTCGACCAGGAAACCGAATTGCGGCCAGGCGAGATCATGACCGACACAGCCGGCTACACCGACACGATCTTCGGCATTTTTCACCTGCTCGGGCTCCAGTTCTCGCCGCGCATCGCCGACATTGGCGGCGCGCGGTTCTGGCGTGTCGATGGCAAGGCCGATTATGGCGTGCTGGATGACCTCGCCGCGAATAGGATCAACACCAGGCTGATTGTCGAACATTGGGATGATCTCCTTCGACTGGCCGGATCGCTCAAACTCGGCGTCGTGCGCGCGACCGATCTCACCCGTGTCCTTCAGACCAATGATCGCCCCACCAGGCTGGCACGTGCCCTTCAGGAGCTTGGCCGCCTCATCAAGTCACTCTACATGCTGCGGTTCATCGACGACGAAACCTACCGGCGCCGGATCCTGGTCCAGCTCAATCGCGGCGAGAGCCGCCACCTGCTTGCCCGCACCATATTCCACGGCAAGCGCGGTGAACTTCGCCAGCGCTACCGCGAAGGGCAGGAGGATCAGCTCGGCGCGCTCGGGCTCGTCGTCAACCTGGTCGTGCTCTGGAACACGATCTACATCGACGCGGCGGTCAGCCAGCTACGCGCCGAAGGCCATGTGATCCTGGACGAGGACGTCGCCCGCCTCTCGCCGCTTGGTTCCAGGCACATCAACATGCTCGGGCGCTATGCCTTCACCATTCCCGACATCGTGGCGCGCGGCGAGTTGAGGCCGCTACGCGATCCTGGTGCCACAGGTATCGACGATGCTTGAAGCCCCTTATGTAGGTTTTCTGTTCCGTTGCTACTCAAACCCCAGCTTGGGGCCGACTGGGCCTTATAAGCGTGCGCGCACGCTTATTCTTGCCAACCCCTTAAACTTGAGCCAGTTATGACGCGCTGATTCCGCCTTGGAGTCGGCGATTCATCTGTTGCGTGCGGGGTGGCTCCCCGAGGCGACAGGGCAACAAAAAACCCTCGCTTGGCTGAGCGAGGGCTGTTTGTGCCACCGAAGGTGAGCGCGTCTAACTTGGCTCCCTTTATCGGTGGTGCGGCAGCGAAAGTCAATCTCGAAAGCGTGCTTTCGGGAGCGATGGCGCTTGGCCTCGCGGGACCGACGAAGGGAGGTCCGCATGACCACTTCCATAGGCGCCGTGCTGCGTAGCACTGGCCTCGCCAAGATCGACCGCGCCTTGCTAGCGCGTGCCGAAAAACCGCGCGTCAAAGTCTGGGCCGGCAGCATCGCCGTAGGCCACGAGAAGCGGGCGAAGGCCTACACGCCGATCCGCAATGCTCGCCAGATGCGCGAGATGATCGAAGCCGCAAAGCTCTACGAGCGGCAGACGCTCGCGCAGCGGCGGACAACCACGCCGCGCATTCGTAACGGTGCGATCGGACAGGCCGGCATCCAGATTATCGAGTTCCTGGCCCGCGTCATCGACTATAGCACCGGCGCGTTGTTCCCCAGCCTTCACACCATCATGGAGGGAACCGGCCTCAGCAAAAATTGCGTCGTTCAGACGCTTTCGCGCCTCAAAGAGGCGCGCATTATCGACTGGTTCCGGCGCTACGAGCCGGTTCCCGATCAAGAAGCGCAAGGCGCTGGCCCGCGCATCAAGCAGGCCACGAACGCCTATCGCTTCCTCTTCCCCGCCTTCCTCTCCAAAATCTTCGCCGCTCGCCGCCGTCGCGGCATCGCGGCTGACCCAGCCCCCGCTTGCGAACAGTATCGCCAGATCGAGGCGGCGCGCGACATGGAGCGCATGAGGGATCAGCTGCCCCTATGGGAGCTAACCCGTGAAGAGCGGGACAAGCGCGAGCTGGCCGATATTCTCGCCAGCTTGGGCGAAGCGATTGAGGCGAAAGAACGTGAGTCATCCGCAAGTGAAGATAACCGGCGGAGATATTTATATTGAATGGCCCTAGTCGGGCCATGCGCGATATTGGCATATATCCCGGCCGTTTGCCCGCCTCCGTGAAATGTGTATAAATCCCAATGTAGGGATACCGTTGACGAAAGAAGTTCGATGCAGATGGACGTCGAAGCACGCGCACGTCGGATCGTAGCGGATATGGGCGGCCACTGGCGCGGCTCATATGGCATGGTTTGCTGCCCAGCCCACAACGACCGCAATCCGTCGCTCCAAGTCACCCCCGGCAAGAAGGCCGTCCTGTTCAAATGTTGGGCCGGTTGCAGCCAGGAAGCCGTATGGTCCGCGCTCAACAGCCGCAAAATCAATCGTCACACCAGCGGCGAGACGGTCGATCGCGCGCCTGAACCCTCGCGCCGGAAGCTCGCCCTGCAACTATGGGATTCCGCCGTGCCGATCGCGGGCACCGCGGCTGAACGCTATCTGCGTTCGCGCGCAATCGACCCGACCGGCCTCAAGGTTCGCTTCGCACCGCGCTGCATCGTTGGCCCGCCCGATGCCCGCGAAGAGCATCCTGCCCTTCTCGTGCCGTTCGAGGCCGATGAAGGCATAATCGCCGTGCAGCGGATCTTGCTCGATCCAGCAACCGGCGAGAAACGCTACCATGCGGCGCTGCGCGAGGCGAAATTGACGCTTGGCCTGGTCCGACATGCCGCCATGCGGATCGGCGGCCAGCCACCCGGCGACGTGCTGCGCCTCGCGGAAGGCTTCGAGGAAGCCGTTTCCGTGTCCCAGCTTAGCGCCGGGAAATTTAAGGTATGGGGCGCGGGCGGCATTCGCCGCTATGGCCTGATCGCGATCCCCGAACGCATCCGCAAAATCGTCATCTACTCGCAACACGGCCAGGAAGCGGCACAGGCCATAGAGGACGCGCGCGGCCACCTCACTGCCAACGACCGCGAATTGAAAATCATCCTCCCGCCAGCCCCGGCGCCGATGGACTGGAACGACATTCTTCAGGAGAAAGCCAGGTGCTGATCCGAGGTTTCAAAAAATGGCCGCGAAATCAGCAAATCGCGTTGCCGATTCTCTCTGTTTTCGCGTTCGGTGCGCTGTTCAATCAGATGCAAGCAAGGAATAGCGAGCCAGTTTCGATCCACGTCGAGAACCCGCGCATTATCGACGGCGATACGCTCGAAACGCTCGATAAAAAGCGGGTGCGGTTGTCGGGAATCGATGCGCCGGATGAGGACGGTAAGGGCAATGTGCCCAAGATCGCAGCGCAGCTCTATTTGGAAGAGCTGGTGAAGCAAAATGGCGGCATGGATTGCACCAGCGATTTTCAGGACGAAAAGCTGACGATCGAGCCGATATGCAACACGCGGCGGACAAGCTGGGGCCGGTCTAACCTGTCGTGCCGGTTTCGGTCGAATGGGGCATCTGTTTCGGCAACGATGGTGCGCCATGGATATGCCGTTGATTACAGGCAACATTCAGGGCTGGCCTATGCCCGTTTCATGAAAGATGCAGCCGACGAGCGGCGAGGCCTTTGGGGTGTCGATTACGAGGCGATGAGGAATCTGGCGATCGAGAGGGGCCAGTTGCCGAACAAGTGCAAATGATCGGAGCCGGGAACCTGCCCTATTCCACCCCACGGCTGCGCCGCGCGGCTCCACGGAGCCAGCAAAGCCGTCTCCGCCCATTCGGGTGACGGTCAGGGCTATAAGGGAAGATTAGCATGAATGATGCGATGCGAACGACGATGCAGGCCGCGCCCAGGCACAGTGCATCGCCGCGCGTCGAGGCAATCGCGGCATGGCTGATCGCCGCGCTCATTCTCGCAGGCGGCGGTATCGTTGCACGCCTGATCGTCGATTATCCGCGGCTCCTGCCGAACAGCTATATCGGCTTCCTTATCTACCGCGCTGGACCCACGATTGCGCTGCTATGGGCCTGTGCCGGCGCTGCGATCGCGATCAATGCCGCGACGACACGCCTGATGCTCTTGTCCGCATTGTGCGGATCAATCGTTGCGGTTCTCGCTCTCGCCATTCTCTAGCCGCTAAATGTGCGGCCCTGGGCCGCGCCTTGCCGGTGGTGGCAGCTGCCACCGGGGGGGAACACCAAGGGCACCCGCCCTTTCGTTCCCGAAGCATAATCGACAGGACCGGGTTGCTCGACAAGTTCGGCCAGTTCCGGCGCGCTCACGCGCGCCGGGGCCTCCCTAGTCGCGCCGCCCGCACCACTCCCATCGATTTTGCTTCCCCCTCCCCATCCCGCGCTTCGCCAGCGGGTCAGAGCCGCAGGCCGCAGGCAGCGGCTTCGCCTAAAGGAGTGAAAAATGACCATCCAGACCATCCAACTGAACAAGCTGGCGCTTTCCGACCTCAACGTGCGGAAGGTGAAGCCCAAGGAAATTGAAGCCCTCGCAGCCGACATTCAGGCGCGGGGCGTGCTGCAAAACCTGATCGGCTATGATGAGGACGGCAAGATCAAGATTTGCGCTGGAGGGCGGCGCTACCGGGCCTTGAAGCTGTTGCAGAAGGCAAAGACCATCCCCGGCACTTTCGAGGTTCCCGTTGAAATCCGCAGCAAGGACGAGGCGCTGGAAATCTCTCTTGCCGAGAACGCGCAGCGTGAGGACATGCACCCCGCCGATGCCATCGCCGCCTATCGGGCGATCATCGACAGCGGCAAAGACGTTGACGATGTTGCAGCATCGTTCGGCGTCTCCCCCGCCTATGTCCGCCGCGTGTTGAAGCTGGCGGCGCTGCACCCGACCATTCTCAAAGCCTTCCAGAAAGACGAAATCGGCATGGGCGCGGCGCAGGCTTTCGCGCTGACAGACGATCAGGACCGCCAGCTTGAGGTTTTCAAGCGCACCGGCGACAACGCCCACCAAATCCGCGCCATGCTCACCCAGGAGAAGGTTGCCGATACCGACAAGCATTTTCGCATTGTAGGCGAGGAAGCCTATTGCGCCGCAGGCGGCACCTTCACCACCGATCTTTTCGGAGAACGTCGCTATTGCGATGATGCGGGCCTTGTCATGGACCTTGTGCAAGATCGGCTCGACGCCATCGCCAAGGCGGCGCGCGAAGATGGCTGGCGCGATGCAGAAGGGCAGCTCTACCGGCCTGATTCCTACTGGATGCGCGGCCATCTGGAACCCGCTGGCGAGCGCCATCCGACCGAGGAAGAAACCGCGCAGCTGGTCGAGATCGAGGCGGCAATCGCCAAGCGGGAAAGCGAGGTGGACGAGGACGAGCACGACTATGACGACGAGTTGCGCGCCCTGACCCGCAAGCAGGACGCTATCGTATCGGCTTGCCGCGTCTTCACCGCCGAGCAGAAGGCCGAGCACTCGCTTATCGTCTTCATCGGGCATGACGGTATCGAACAGGTTGCGTTCACGCGCAGCGCCAAGGGCACCGCCGCCGATGGCCCCAAGCCTCCCCGGCCCGACTACTCGCAGAAGGTCATGGATCAGCTGGGCGGCATCCGCACGATGGCGGTTCGGGAAGCCCTTGCCAGCGACCCGGAGCTGGCGCTGGACGTGCTCTTGACGGGCCTATTGGGGCAGGTTCGCGGCAACTCCTATTCGTGGCAACAAGCCGCCGAAATCACCGCCGAGAAGAACCGCTTCCATGTTGACGAGGCGATCATGGGCCATTCCACGATTGCCGACATTGACGAAATCGCGGGGGCCGATCTTGCCCGCTTGGCCGAGACACCCACGCTGGACGACATGCGCCAGATGGACAGCGAAGCGAAATTGCGGCTGCTGGCCTACTGCGTGGCCTCGCAGATCACGAGCCTTTCGTTCCATAGCGACCGCGACCGCCAGCTGGCGCAGATCGTCGGGGCCGCGCAGATCGACATGGCCGACAAGTGGGAACCCAATCAGGTATTCTATGACCAGCTTAGCAAGGCCACGCTCTTGAAGCTGCTGGCCGAAGGTTGCGGCAACGACGCCGCAGAGAATTGCCAGACCATGAAGCGCTCTGATCTTGCCTTGACGGTCAACGAGCGCCTTGCGGGGCGGCGCATCCTGCCCCCCGCCCTTCGACCCTCTGCCTTGCCCGATGCCGCTGATAGCGAAAGCCAAGCGGCATGACGGCATGGGGAGCGCGCTTCACTCCCGCGCTCCCCGCAAACTTGCGGGGCGGTGGCAGCTGCCACCGCACCCATTTTACAGAACGCAGCCGGTAAAATCGGCCGCGTATAATGAGCGGCTAGGGCCGCGCGTTGCCGGTGGTGGCAGCTGCCACCGGGGGAACACCAAGGGCACCCGCCCTTTCGTTCCCGAAGCATAATCGACAGGACCGGGTTGCACGCCAAGTTCGGCCAGTTCCGGCGCGCGCGAGCGCCGGAGCCTCCCTAGCCGTGCCGCCCGCACCACTCCCATCGATTTTGCTTCCCCCTCCCCATCCCGCGCTTCGCCAGCGGGTCAGAGCCGCAGGCCGCAGGCAGCGGCTTCGCCTAAAGGAGTGAAAAATGGCTAAGGAAACGAACCGGATCGACATTTATCAGGCCGTCACCGACGACATTCTTGCGATGCTGGAAGCGGGCACCAAGCCGTGGGTGAAGCCGTGGAGCGGTGGGCCGACCATTCCGCTCCGGCACAATGGGGTCGCCTATCGTGGGATCAACGTCCTCAGCCTTTGGGCCAGCGCTATGCGTCAGGGCTTCGCCTCGCCCTATTGGCTGACCTTCAAACAGGCGTTGGAGCTGGGCGGCAATGTCAGGAAGGGCAGCAAGGGAACCACCATTGTCTATGCCAACAAGCTTGTCGTGAAAGACTCCGAGACGGACAACGAGCGCGCCATTCCGTTCTTGAAACGATACACGGTTTTCAATGCCGATCAGGTCGAAGGACTGGACGGCAAATATCCCGCGCCCGCCCCGATCATCACCAATCCCGAAACCCGCGACGTTGAGCTTGAAGTGATGTTCTCTCGCATCGACGCAACCGTTCGCATCGGCGGATCGCAAGCCTATTACCACACCCGCGACGACTATATCCAAATGCCCGCTTTTGAAGCGTTCCATTCCGCCGACGACTACTATGCCACGCTTGCGCATGAGGCCGTGCATCATGCAGGGCATGAAAGCCGCCTCAACCGAAAAACCCTGATTTCAACGAGTCGCGCCGACTATGCGAGGGACGAACTCGTGGCCGAGCTGGGCGCATCCTTCATCGGCGCGATTGTCGGTTTCAAGGTCGAGGAACGCGAAGACCATGCCGCGTATATCGAGCACTGGTTGACCGCGCTCCGCAACGACAAGCGCGCCATTTTTGAGGCAGCCCGCGAGGCGCAGAACGCCGCCGACTACCTGTTGGCGATGATGACCGACCAAGCGGATTGAATGCCCCGCCCCGCAAAATGCACGAGACGCCGCGCTTGCGCGGCGTCTCATTTCAGGAAAGTGAAATATGGGGGGCTACTCAATGTGGTTTATATACAAATCCCGACATGTTAACTATGGGCGGGAGCAGGTCGTTTTTAGGTGCAAAATGGAAAATATCATCGACACCTACAGGAATCGCATCAAGGCGATGGGGTATGAGCCGCGTCGGCAGGAAGACATTCCTGACGTGATGGCAGCTTATTGCGAAGCAATCGCAAATTGCAAGATTGAAGGACTTGAATTGGTTTCGGATGACCACTCTTTTTGTTTGCTGTTGGTCGAAACCCAAATTCCCGTCGATGTGGCGATTGGTCTGGCGCAGGACTACAACCGTGATGTTCTGTCCCGCCAGAAACTTGCTGCATGATTGGTGAGCGACCCTTACACCTGGCGTAACAGCGACGTTCTTCGGAACAAGCTGGGAATCCGCGCCGATAATATTCTCAAGGAGCGAGAAGCTTTCTTCTCGGTTGTCCGGCATGGCGAGCTGATTGTGCAGCGCGCCATGCCGGCGACGAATGCGCGCGAGTATCGCGAACTGCACAATCATCTGTTTCAGGATGTATATGATTGGGCGGGGCGCTTTCGGACTGTGGACATAAGCAAACCCGGCAGCACTTTTGCGCGAGCGCACTTCATTGCCCGCAGCATGGAGCACGAATTTAAGCAGCTGCCCGACCTCCAAACCCTCAAGTCGATGGATCGTGATCGCTTTGCCGATACCATGGGACGGCATATCTCCGAATTAAATGCCGTTCATCCGTTCCGTGAGGGCAATGGTCGTACCATGCGGCTGCACTTGCAGCTACATTCCCTTGCGGCCGAAAAATTCGTCTCGATCCAGGCAATGGGGCCGAAGGACTGGATGGAGGCGAGCCGCGATAGCTTCCATACCGGAAATCACGCCTCCCTCGCCAAAGTTATCCGTGATGCCATGCCCCTCGAACAGAGCCGCGTCGAGCCAGCGCGCGGGCCAGCGGGCATCGCGTTTCCGCCCTCGATGGAATCTCTCATGCCAGCTGGCGAACGGCGCGCTATGAGCATCGAGCAAGCCAAGGATCAGATCAGCCGTTACTTACCTACTGCGCAAACCGTTGCGTCGCGGCAGTATGAGCAGCTTAACCGGATCGCGGAAACGTCCGCTGACATGCGCCAGCTAGCCGCCCGTTCTGCGCAGGAACTCGCCTTTTTCCGTGATCCCAAAGGGCCGATGCACCACCTTCAACTGATCGAACAGCGCCGCTATCATCAAATCGAAGTCAGTTGGTCCGAGGGCATGGACCCGCTGCAACGAGTCCGCGCCATCAGCGCGGGCACTGCTGATTTCCTTTCGAAAATGACCGACCGCGACATTCAGGCCGCCGATCGCGTGCTACGTCTGCAAGTCATGCCTCCCGGCGTCAGTCAGGTTGATCTACGCCTTGCCGCGCAATTCGAGAAAAACTCGCCTGAGCAGAACCGGGCCGATGCCAGGTTCGCGCAATTCCAGCTGGCCATTGATAAGCGCGTCGCCACAGCTACCGAGCGCGGCGCATCGAAGGAACAGCTGGCGCAGATCGTCGAAAGCGCAAAGGCGCATGTCGCCGCAACATTGCGCGAAGGCAAATCACCGACACAGGCGGCCGAGAAATCAAAGGACCGCGAGCGCTGAAAATGAGCGGCCAGGGCCGCGCGCCTAGTAGTCTGTCAGCTGCCACATAGGATCGAGCGGCCCAGGGCCGCGCCCCGTCAGTAGTGGCAGTTGCCACCGGGGGGAACACCAAGGGCACCCGCCCTTTCGTTCCCGAAGCATAATCGACAGGACCGGGTTGCACGCCAAGTTCGGCCAGTTCCGGCGCGCTCCCGCGCGCCGGGGCCTCCCTAGACGCGCCGCCCGCACCACTCCCATCGATTTTGCTTCCCCCTCCCCATCCCGCGCTTCGCCAGCGGGTCAGAGCCGCAGGCCGCAGGCAGCGGCTTCGCCTAAAGGAGTGAGGAAAATGGAAGCGACAACTGACCAGATCGCCACCATCGCGGCGCTGAACGACATTGCGCGGCGAACGATGGGTGTGACTTGTCGCACCGTGATTACGCAAGGCATCGCGGCGCTGGACGAGAACACGCAGTCCGACATTCTCAAGATGATCGAGGGCTTTGAGGATTTCACACCCGACAACGACCCGCACGGCGAGCATGACGCCGGTTTCCTTTATCGTGATGTGATCGGCCAATGGCATACCCGCTGGACTGACGACAGCACGCGCCCAGCCCTCTCGGTCATGTGGAAGTTCGACTATTACGACCGCGATCTTGAATTTGGCAGCGCCGAACCGTGGAATCCCGATGCCACAACCCGCGTGCTCACCATTCTCCTAACCAGTGAATATTGAGGGAGGCCATCATGACCAAATCGCCCCCGGTTATCGAGCTTAGCTGGCGTGATGAGAATTATGGTTCCGTCTGCGCCGTCGCCGCTTTCCGCAACTATGCGGGCACACTGGATTGGAGCGACCGCACCCACCAGCGGTTTCGCGGATGCCTGAAACGTGCAGGCTTCGCGTTCCATTGGGGGCGATGCAGCTATATCGCCACCAGCGGCACCCGCGAAGAGAGGCAGCACGCCCTTTGTGACGAGCTGGCCCGCGCAGGATTCCAGATCGACAGCGGCGACGTGAGGGCAGAGGCATGAACCGCGAACGCCGCAAGCAGATCGCCGCCGCCCGCGTGCTGATCGACAAGGGCAAAGCCCTGTTGGATGAGGCGCGCGACATGCTTGAAACCGTCAAGGATGACGAACAGGCCGCCCGCGAGAATCTACCACCCAGCCTTGAGGACAGCGAACGTGCGCAGGCGATGGACGCCGCAGTTTCCGAACTGGAAAGCGCGATTTCAGCCCTTGAAGACTTCGACGCCGACGAGATCGGCACAAACCTCGACACCGCCAGCGAATAGGAAGGATTGACCATGCAACCCATGCGCCACCTAGATCGAGACACGCGCCGCGCCCGCCTTCTGGCGGCGCGCACGCGCCCCGTCGGCGGCATCAACCGGCGCGGCATCTTCACCGGCCATTGGGACGGCGGCGATGTTGTGCGCCAGTTTCGCGGCGACAACGGATCATGGATCGGCCTTGCCGCCTACAAGGCGAAAGAAGAGCCGGAGCCGCAGCCATGAAAATCAGCAACACGGCGAGCGCCGTTCGCGTCACCCTCTCGCCTACCGAGATCAGCGATTTGCAATTTGTGATCGAGGCGGCCGAGCGCGCGGGGCATTATATGCCCGCGCGCGTCCCCAACATCATGGCGGCGCTGACGCGCAGCGCCGACGATGTTCGGATGAAACAGGCGATGAAGCGGGCGGAAAAAGATCGCGTAACGCGGATCGAGCAGGACCGGCGCGCGCGCGAACGCCAATTCATGCTAGGCGACCGATACAGCGTCATGGCGAGCCGCGCCGACTACGCCGATGCGTCTTCCGATCCGGACGCGCGCCAATGGGTTGACCTAGTGTTTCATGAAATCATGCAGAGGCCGCTTCCCGATCAATACGAACTCCGGCGCGACGTGTGGCGTGTCCACGTTGTCCAACTGGACGGCGGCACGCTCGGCGCTGTTGTAGGCGGCGATTGCACTCAAACCGCCGACCCCGCCGAAATTGCTTCCGTAGCGGAGCAGCTGATCGCCCGCTTCGAGGGCAGAGCTTGACGCGCGTGGAGCGGTGGCAGCTGCCACCGCTCCAGAGAGATCTAGAATTTGGTGATGAGAGGCAGCAGCGCCGCCGCTTGGCTTCCCAGGACCGGCACCCAATAATTCGCGGCGCGGTAATCAGGGCCATGATCGACCGCCATCACCCCAAAGACATATCCGATCATCGGCAGCGTCCACAGCAGACGCCCGCCCAGGTCCACGCCCATCAACACCAGCGCAACGCCGAGCACGGCCCAAAGCGGAATCAGTCGTTCCATGATTTCGCGATGACGGACTATTCGCCATGCGCTTTCCCGGTCATCGGCGCTAACCTGCGATACGAGGCCCATAGCTTCCCCTTTTCATCAACGGTCGCCGGCGATCATCCAATGGCTTCACGAAAATGTGAAGAGCGTTTCGCGCGCATTGTCGTCAATCCGTTGTATAGCCTTCATCGAGCGAGGGCGAAGGACTGTGACAGCGGCCTTTCGCAAATCCTCTCGCTCAAAGGAGGTGATGTGATTTGACAGCATATGAAGCAGCTCAATTGACGATCGCAGCCGTCGCGCTCGTGATTGCAATTGTGAAGCTGGGGAAGTCCGATAAGGGCTGATCCAGCGGGGCGGGTGGTCTGACAGGGCCGCCCGCCCTAAAAGTTTGAACCCGCCGTGTGACAGCACGGCGGGTTCAGGTAGGTGCGTGAAATGAATCAGCACACGAAGCATTGCCTATATAGCCCTTTTCCCTTGCCAATCCAATAGCCGGCGTGCGCGCGGCGCGTTCCCCTCCTGTTCCGTTTGGCGCATAAGCGCCCAATGGCCGCGAACTACAACCGCCCCAAGCCCATTGATCCTATCTGGTATCGGCAAGGCTGCTATCTGCGCATCCAGTGCGCTTGCGGTCGCCGCGTCGTCGCCCCGCTGGGCGACTTCGCCCGCTCACGCCGCATTTCTTTCGATACCCGCATATACGAACTCATCGCGCGGCTTCGGTGCAGCCAGTGCCGCCGCAAACCTTATGCGGACGTGTCGCGCAACCGCTCGGGCAATTAAACTGACGGAGGATCCGATTACTCGGATGCTTCCGGCGCTATCCGTTGGGCATGTCGCCGGCGACATGCCGCAGCGCCCGCTAGGTCGCCGCTATGCTATGACCTGGCGGGCGCTTTTCCTAGATTGAGGCGGCAATGCCGCCGCGCCCGCTGTTCGACTTCGGGGCCTGTTCCTGCCCCCTGCCGCAAGGGCTGGACCGTCTCGGCCGCTATGCGGCCTCGCTTGGCGATCAGGCGGGTTTCCCCGCCCTTCCTTCGCTTCGCTCCGTGCAGGACGGGTGATTCCCCTCCCCCCTGATCGGCCCTGATTTGCGGCATTCCCCGGCCCTGCTCGCCGCTGGGCAGAAGTCGATGACCCGTCATCGCCTTCGGCTCCATTCTAGGCAGGGAAAACAGCACATGACCGACATTCCGCTGGCCACAATTCTTCGGATCAACGCCGCCCGCACCATCCCGCTCACTCGCTATGAGGAAGAGGGCAATTTCGACCGCTTTGGCTACATCAAAGACCTTGCCGAAAATCATGGCGCTGACCTTCCCGCTGTCATCGAGATTGCCGACCTACTAGGGCCGGAGGAAGATTTTGACGGCCTTGTGACCACCATCGAGGACGCCGCCGAGGGCTTCGGCTTTGGTGCTCTTATTGTCGGGGGGGCGTGAACATGGGCCAGGAGCTTATGACGCCCGCGCAGATCGCGGATATTTGCGACGGCCGAGACAAGGCCATAGCCCTTTGGCTCAGCCTCTATGACACCTACCATGCAACCCGCGACGAGGCGGCCCGCCTGACCCTTGGCGGCGCACTGTCGCTGTCATGTGGCCGCGACTGGACCGAGGACACGTTGACCCGCGCTTTTATCCAGTCGCAGCCTATCGACCAGCGCGACAAGGAGACGGGAGCGCGCAAGACCATCGACGCACGCGACAATTTCGAGCGCGTCTTGACGCACACGATGGACCGCCGGTGCTGGGCGGCCCTCATGGAGCAGCTGGGTTTTGACCAGCTGCTAGATCAGCAGGCCCGCAAGGAGTTTCATGACGGCTTGCGCGATGATCCCGTGCCGTTCACGCCCGACAACTGCGCCGCCACTTTCGGGAATATCTGGACCAACCGGCGCGACCTTTATTTGCGCGGCATCGCCAACGTCTTCGCCAAGCTGGATCGCCGCTTTCGCTCGCACAACGGTTTCAAGATCGGCGCGCGTCTCATCATCGACCGCGCCTTGAACGAATGGGGATCATGGGACCGCTACGAGCGCCGCGACACGTTGCGGGACGTGGAGCGCGTCTTTCTGGAACTGGACGAAAAGCCCCCGGTTTCAGAGGGCCACAGCATCGCCTCACAGGTTGCCGATTCGGCACGCGTGCGCGGATCGCTGCCAACCGTGATCGAGGGCGACTATTTCCGCGTTCGCGTCTTCAAGAATGGGAATCTGCACATATGGTTCGAGCGTGACGACCTTCTGCAGAGCGTGAATCTGTTGCTCGCGGAATATTACGGCGAGGCTATCGGTGATGGCTATGAGACGACCGAGGCAGAAGCGGCCCCGGCCTATCATATCACGCCCGCTAAGAACTTCGGCGCGTTCATGACTTCCCCGGAGATCGCCGCCCAGGTCATCGAACATGCGAGGATCAGCACAGGCCAGCGCGTTCTAGAGCCTAGCGCGGGAAAGGCCGCGCTTGCTTCGGCCGCGCGCAACGCTGGTGCCGATGTAACTTGCGTGGAGCTGCAACCCGGCTTCGCCCACGAACTACGCGTAATCCACGGCTTTGCCGATGCGATCGAGGGCGATTTTCTCGCATTGGACCCGGCCCATTACGCACCGTTCGACGCGGTGATAATGAACCCGCCTTTTGATCGAGGCCGCGACTGTGACCATGTGCGCCATGCCCTCGCCTTTCTCAAACCGGGAGGCGTGCTGGTGGCAATCATGAGCGCGCGGGCAG
This sequence comes from Novosphingobium resinovorum, assembly GCF_001742225.1. Classification (NCBI taxonomy): domain Bacteria; kingdom Pseudomonadati; phylum Pseudomonadota; class Alphaproteobacteria; order Sphingomonadales; family Sphingomonadaceae; genus Novosphingobium; species Novosphingobium resinovorum. Next base: position 49,072 of record NZ_CP017079.1, read on the forward strand.
AGTATGGCGAGGATCAGCGCCACAAGGCGCTACACCGCATGATCGCTGGTTGCGAGGCGATCTATTTCCACGGTCGCAAATGGATCGACCTTCCCCCCGGTTCTTTCGCCCACGCCGGAACCAACGTGAACACTGTTTTGCTTGCGATCCGCAAGCCGGGTTGATCGGTGCAGGCGGTGGCAGCTGCCACCGCCTGTCCTGGCGCAGATTGAGGCGGCAAGCCGCCGCGCTGATTTGTCGCGTTTGGGGCCTGTTCCTGCCCCCTGCCGCAAGGGCTAGACCGTCTCCGCCGCTGCGCGGCTCCGCTTGGCGACCAGGCGGGTTTCCCCGCCCTTCCTTCGCTGCGCTCCGTGCAGGGCGGGTGATCCCCCTCCCCCCTGATCGGCCCCGTTTGCGGCATTCCCCGGCCCAGCGTCGCCCGCTTTCGGCAGAAGTCGATGACCCGTCATCGCCTTCGGCTCAATTAGGAAGGGAAAGCCCATGAAAATCCGTATCTACCGCCAGACCGAGCAGGACTTTGACCGGATCGAGATCGAGGGCGCGACCTTTGAAACCATCGTCAGCCGGGCAGCGGTCGAGGGGCTTCAATGCAGCGGTTACGACAGCAATCCGAGCCAGCGGCCTGAGTTGCAGGGCGCACCGAAATTCAAGGGCGTTTGCGGTCCTATGTGGGATGGCGATGCGATCCGCTACGAGTGCAGCGCCACCTATGCGGAGTTGAGCGCATGAGCGCCGCCGCCGCGATACGCACCGCGCAGGCCGACCAGCTGGGCGACCAGATCATTGCCGCAGGCTTCGCGCCAAACGGCTTTGTGCTGGACATTAACGGGGCGCTTGATGTGCCCCGCGACTTTCCCCTTTCCGCGCCGTGGAATCTGCCGTCGCGCCTGTTTCAGTTCCCCATCGAGGTCATCCGCGCAGAGCAGGACGAGCCGCGCAAGATCGGCCTTCGCCATCCTTTGCTTGCCGCCCATCCTTTCGTGCAACACGTCGAGCGTGCGCTTGGGATCGAGATCGCCCGCGATGGCGTGACGAACCGCCACGGCTACAGCAACCGCGTTCATTCGCTCTGGCATCATGCGGTGGACCTTATCAGCGCCGGGAAATGGCGCGAATTGCTCGCCACGCAGGAGTTCACCGAGCCGCGCAATATCTTCAATGCCGTTGTCTATGGCCTTCGCTATTCGGACCACGCCGACAGGAAGGCGAGCGGCCACATCAGCACCGTCGAGGCCCGCCAGATCATGCGGGAAATGGGAGCTACCGAGCCGACCGACCGCGCCGCGTTGCTTCGCAGCTTTTCCGCGCCGTCGCCCTGCCAGCAGGAACGCGGGGCCGAGCATTGGCCGATCAATCTTCACGGACCTTGCGCCGAGGATAAGGCATGGTCTTTCATCATCGGGATCGAGGATGGTTGGTTTTCCTATGACCGTTCCGGGCATCTGCAATGGTCCCCCATGGGCCGCGACCGTTACGCGGCAGGCGATAGCGCCAGCTTTACCGAGGCGAGCGGCCAGACCGCTTTCGCCTTTTGAGGGGATCGAGCATGGCCCGCCATTGCATCCGCGAACCTCGCTACGTTCCCCCGGTGCAGCGCATCGGGGAGCAACCCGACTTGTTCGGTGGACCGACCCTTAGCCACGTTGCCGAGCGCCAAGGACCGCCGAAAGGATGGCAGCGCCAATTGCAGAAATGGGGCCGCTGCACCGTCATTGCCGATCTTGAGGCAGCGCCGCCGTCTGTCATCGACCCTCCCCCGTCCCCGTCTCCGGTTTTCCTTGTCGCTTGCGTTGCTGCGAAGCTGGACCGCCCCGCCCCGGCGCGCGATCTTTACGCATCGCCATGGTTCCAGAAGGCCCGTGCCTATGTCGAACGACAGGGCGGCGCATGGTTCATCCTGTCAGCAAAGCATGGCCTGATCGCCCCGGAAACCGTCATCGCGCCCTATGACGAAACGCTAGGCGCGATGAAGGCAGGCGCGCGCCGCCTTTGGGGCGCGCGCGTGATCGAAGCAATGGCCGAGCAGATCGACGCCGCCGCGCCGCTGATCGTTCTCGCAGGCCGCAACTATCGCGATCCCCTTTGGCCGCAGATCGAACGGCGCGCATCGGTTCCGATGGAGGGGCTTGGAATCGGTCAGCAGCTCGCTTGGTTGAGCGACAACTGAGAGCGAGAATTGTCGCGGTCCATGCGCAACTTCGCACGATGCGCTTCGAGGGGGCATCTGTTTGTCGCGCCGCCCTTTCAATCTATCCAACGCCATTTGGCGTTGTGAGTTTGAGGATTATAGGCCCAGCAACGGCCCAAGCCCCCCGGTAGGGCCGCCCACTCTCGGCAAGCGCAAATGGCGTAGTTTGCGCTTGCCGGGAGACCAGTTGCCCTCTCTATATGGCAAGGTGACTGCCCTCTCACCGACAGCGCCCTTGTGGACCCAAGATCAGGCCATCGCCTATGAGGCGGCCCTTGAGGCCATCAACGACGTTATCGCCGGTTACAGTGAGCAGATCGCGCTCGAGCATGGTTGCGTAGCGCCGAACGCGGCGCGGATCGCTTGGCTCGAAATGCGGACGGATCAGGCATCGGCCACCGGCCATGCGCTCAATGTGGTGGATGATGAGAATGTCCGGCAAACGCTGCTGGAATACAGCGCGATCGTTCGGGCGCGAGACGGCGCAGGGTGAAGGTCCGCTCGATGGGCGGGCGTTAGTTTGTTAAATCCCCCCGTCAGTGTCTTCCTAGCATGAGGGCTGCACCAGGCCGCATCAAGGATCGGCGGTTCCCCCAATTTGCTGCGCAAATCGGCTCCCCCACCGCCCGCTAGCGCGGCCGCTTCGCGGTCCCTGACCCGACCCGGCGCTGCCCTCCCCTTGGCCTTGCCAATTCCGGCAACAAGGAGGTTGTTATGTCTCATCGTCTGTTCGCTCAGCTGGCTTTCGAGCGTGCGCTTGGAAATGCTGCGATCGAGGCGCTGGCGACCGCGTTGAACGATAAGGATCATTTCGACGCGGAAAGCATGTGGCCGAAAGACCCGATGTTTATCGGCAAGACGAGTGCTGACATCGAGGCGGTTGCGGCCGAGCTGGGCCAGATCATCGAGGACCGTATAAAGGACGTGCTCGACGGCCCCGGCATCCGCAACATCGAGCGCGGCGAATGCGTCTATCCGCAAGTCGTCGCGGTCGTGCTGGCGGCCAAGGCGAAGCGCGGCCAATCCGGCTGACGCCGGAGGGGCGGGCTAACCCCGCCCCCTTTCGCCCGCTGGGCGAAACCGATGATCTCGGTGCCATGCAGAGCGCGGGGCGGGGCATCGAACCCCGCCCCGCGCAATCTCTTCTCTCTGTGTGTCGTGGCATTTTGGCATGGGTGCGCGCCAGCTTTCAAGGATCGGCGGTCCCCCCAATTTGCTGCGCAAATCGGCTCCCCCACCGCCCGCTAACGCGGCCGCTTCGCGGTCCCTGACAGCCGGCGCCGGTGCCCATGCCGGGTGTCTCCCGTCACCAACGAGAAGGAGAACCGGATGCACATCAAATTGTTTAGAGCACTGAAAGCGGCTAATCTGTCCGACGACGCCGCAGCGGAAGTTGTAGAGGCTATTGAGGAGTATATCGCCGTGAAGGTTCAGGAGGCGAACAAGGGAATCGAAAGCAAGCTGACGGCACAAACTTGGGTCATCGGCAGCGTCGGTTTCGTCCTCGCAGTCATCGGCCTCGCGCCCGCTTTCATCAAACTGTTCCAGTAAGACAAAGGGAGGCTTCGGCCTCCCTTTTTTTGCCGAACCGCCTGATTGTCAGGAGACGCAAATTGACCGACTTCGCACAAGCACGGCTCGATATGTTCGAGAGCGGTTTATTCGGCCAGGGCAATGCTTTCTGGCGCTGGATCGCCACGGACGAGGCGCGGCCCTATCTGACCGCTTTCGCCGTCGATCGCGCGCCACCCAGCGGAAGCGAGTTTTTCGCGGCCGATCTTAGCGCCGAGGATCTACTTGATTCCGAACACCTGGCCGAGCTGGCCCAGAAGATCGAAGCGGCTCACGGCTACCCCAAGACAGGAGAACGACAGTGACCGCATCACTCGCCGAGCGTCGCAGTCCGCTCACCATCAAGCCCGACCCGTCCAAGGCCGCGCAGGCGTGCCGCCTGCTGATCCGCGCCTATCTTGACGGCCCCGATGGCGTCGAATGGTCGGACGTCCAAGACGCCCTGACCGTCGCCCTGCAAGCCTTTCACTTGCCGGAGACGTTCGTTGAAACCGAGGGCGGACGATGGCAGTAAGGCACAGCACTTCGCGCCGTGGCTTCCGAAACACGCAGGAGAATTCAATGCGGAACATCGCTCTAGTCCTGGCATTACTTGCCACCACTGGCCCCGTAGCAGCGCAGGATTACCTAGGCACGCATCTCGACTCGGTTCGAGACGAAACACTGCGTCGTCACCAACAGGACATGGTGACGGACAGGCCTGGCGAGAGAAGGTCCAAGGCGCCTCCGCGTACCACGCCGTCACGGCAGGTTTCGCAGGCCGAGCGGCAAGCCGCCTTCTCTAGAAACAAGGCCGAGTATCGTCGCAGGATGCTGCGGGACGGCCCCGCCGCAGCGAACCGATGGCTGGACGAGCAGGCTGGCGCAGCCCCGGCCGACGCCCGTCCGAGGGCGACAACGCGCACCGGCAAGACGAGCTGCAAGAAGGTTCGCTGGGTCAATCGCGCGACGCCGGGATTCGGTGGAGGCCCGATGACAATGAGCCGGGTCGCCGTCTGCGCGGACTAGTTTGCGAGGGACGCGATCCGCCCCGACCCGGCACGACTTAAGCGCTTAAGCGAAGCCGCCCCTCGGGGCGGCCTGGTTCGCCTATCGCGACCCCGGCGTTGCGCCGGCGTCGGGTTCCTTGTTCGCAGCTCCGGCCGGCGGCCGCGTAGCATGCTCCGCACAGCTCACCCCTTCATTCCCTGCATTACAACCAGCTCCATCATTCTGCTGCACCACCACCAGGCGTGCCGTTGAGCTGTTGTTGCCGGGGTTAGGATCCACGACCCCCGCAGGTGGAGTCACCGTGGCCGTGCTGACTAGCCGCAGCCGCCTAGCGGCCCGCAGCGGTGGCCGGGGAACCGGCCACCGCACCCGCAATCCGAGACAGGAGCCACGCCATGAGCAACGACACCGAGACGGCAGCCCGTGCCCTGGTCGAAGCCACCCGCAGCGGCAAGCTCGGCGACGCCTACCGCGTCCTGGACAAACGCCCCGTGGACGAGGTGCAGGCAATCGCCTTGCAGGCCGGATTCTCGTGCATCAGCCGCACCAACCGGCGCAGCTTCATGGTGCACATCGTCCGCCAGGTGGCGGACGCCGCCCGCAACAAGACCGACGGCTACGGCCTGCGCGACCTCGCCGCCAAGGCGGCGCGCTGACGCCCGCCGCCAAGGGCCGTGACCGGCCCCTTAGCGCCGTGCGCGCCGGGGTTATTTGCGAGTAGCTGTGCGCTGTTGCTCCGCCACGTCGCGGATCATAGCTGCCCAGCATCCCAAGATCATGCCCTCTTCATTATCGACTTCGCTTGTGGCGACCGCATAGATACCCAGCAAGTTTGCAACCTCGCTCGCCTCGACAATGCCTTGGCGCGCAAGCAGCGTGGCAAACATCGAGAGTGCTCCCCCCATTGCCCGCACCAGCGGCGCATCTTGTAGCAGTCGGTCAAATTCGCGGGGCGGGTTACTGGACATAGATTGTTCCGATCAAATTAAGCGACTGCCTTTCAGGACTTATCGCGGGAAGTGCTATCCGCTGCCAATAATTCGACAACCGATAATCCGAAAACATCGGCAAGGCTCTCCAAGGTAGCAAGCGTTGGATTACCATGTCCGCGCACCATGTATGAAATATGTGACGCCGCAACGCCCGAGCGTTCGGACAACTCCCCTTGAGTTATGCCTAGTTTCTTTAGTTCGCGAGCGATGTTGGCCCCTAGCTGGGCCATCAACGGCGATGTTCGTTTCAGGTATATGGTTGGCATCGTGTTCGCGTCCTTCTGGCTAGGCGCAGAATGTCGGCACGGGCAGCATGGCGCAATAGGGTTGCTCTAGAAGCTATTTGCGCCATGGCTTTCGCGCCTAGCGCAGATGGTATAGATTGTGCGCCATGTTCGTGCTGGAACATGGGATAATGAACATGCAGTCACCGATCGCGCTGTTTAATGCGAAGCTTGCCAAGACGGCGAACCATAGCGCAACGGCTTCGGCTGATAGCCTCGGCGGCAGCGCGATCGAGCGGATCAACGATCCTCACATTATGGACAAACTGCTAGCAACTCTCGAACCGCGAGAAGAGCAAATTGTGCGCCTAAGGATTGGTGGTCCCGAGGGGGAAGCGCAAACGCAGCGAACAGTGGCAAGTGTGGTGGGGCTTTCGCCTGGTTCGATCGGACAGATCGAAGCAAAGGCCTACAGACGGATGCGATGGGTGATGAACAATCTCGGCACGGACGCGGCCGTGCTCGATGCGCTCATTGCGAAGCGAAATGCTGATAGGGCGCGGGAAGAGGAAGTTGCCGCTAGCGCGGCCGAAGCAGCGGCCAGAGAGCAGGACCAAAAAAGGATTGATGCTCGACACCGCGATGAAAGGCGGCGCGCGAAAGCTCGAAAGCGAGCGTGGGAGCGCCAGCTACGCAAGGCGGAGGAACAGCACCAGGCCTTGAATGATGAGGCGGCTTATCTTGCGCAGCGCATAATCGCGCTAGAAGGACGGAACCGGGTCATTCGCATGTTTCTCCCCCGCAATTCTGAGCTTGAGCGATTGCGCGCAAGAGCGCGCCAGTGCGGAATTGAAATCGCACAAGCGGACGCAGGCATTGCCAAGCTTCGCTCATCGCCGCCCGAGGGGCCTGACCTTGCTGACTGAGAACGTTCCTTCCCCTGCCCCACAGATTGCCCGCGTCTATCTGCGCGTCAGCACCGACGCGCAGGATTTGCGTCGCCAAGACGCGATCGTGGGCGAAGCAAAGGCCGCAGGCTACTATGTCGCGGCGGTCTATCGAGAGAAGGCATCGGGTGCCCGCGCCGACCGCCCCGAGCTTTTGCGAATGATTGCCGATCTTCAACCCGGCGAAGTAGTGATCGCGGAGAAGATCGACCGGATAAGTCGTCTCCCCTTGACCGAGGCTGAGCAGCTGGTTGAGACAATTCGTGCGCGAGGCGCGCGACTTGCCATTCCCGGCGTCGTGGACCTGTCCGACCTCGCGGCCGATGCCGATGGCATCGCCCGCATCGTGCTCGAATCTGTTCAGGCGATGCTCTTGAAGATCGCCTTACAGATGGCCCACGACGATTACACCGATCGCCGCGAGCGACAGCGCCAGGGTATCGCCTTGGCAAAAGCCGCAGGTCGCAGCGGAGGGCGCAAAGGCGATCGGGCAACGCACGCCCGCATTGTGGCATTGCGCGAGGCGGGCAAGAGCATTGCCAAAACGGCAGAGCTGGCCGATTGCGACCGCAGCACAGTCAAGCGAGTATGGGCGGCGCATCGCGCCGCCCAGGTGCAAGAACCCAGCCCTCAGCGAAATCACCGTGAGCGGAAACGCTGATTGCCCTTTCTGTTCGGCTTCGCGCCGGTGGCAGCTGCCACCGGCAGTCCCCTGCCCGCGTCAACGGACTGCCAGCCAGGGAAAGAGCGGCGGAGCCGCGACAGGGTTTTCCAATCGCCCCCATGCCGATCGAGCGCAGCGACCTATGGGCGCCAATGGCCGGTGGCAGCTGCCACCACCGCCAGTCCAAATTGCTGCATCTACTCGGGCGGTTTCCTTTGGGCGTTGCTGTCTGACGGATACGAACTGCGCATCGCCACTAATGCGGGCAAGCAGAAAACCGGCCTTCGGCCTTGGGTTTCCGCAAGCGGACCCTCCCATTTTCAGCTTGCCCGCGTGGCTCAGCTCCGCCGCAAAAAATCCGTCAGCAACGCTTATCCAAAGGAGACTACCATGCAGAACATCGCTGAATTTCGGATCATCGGCCGCGTTGGCAGTGTCGATACGACCGATAAAGTCACCCACGTTTCCGTCGCCGCGAACTACAACCGCAAGGATGGCGATGAATGGAAGACCGATACGCACTGGAACCGTGTGACGTTCTTCCGCCAGCTGGCAGAGCGCGCCGCTGATCTGGGCAAGGGCGACCTCGTTCACATCACCGGACGGGTCCGCCAGAACAGCTACGAGAGCAATGGCGAAACCCGCTACTCGGTGGACCTGATCGCTGAGGGGCTGGGCATCCTGACGAGGGGCGGGGCTGATTAAGCCCCCTCCCTTTCCCCATAAGACGGGCGGCCTAGCGGCCGCCCTTTTTTGTGGACAATGCCTCTCATAGACCCTAACGATAATAGGGTTTAATTTTGCGAGGCATTTGTGGCGGCCAAACTGTTCAATCGTGTAGCGAGCTTGCGCATCGCTGCCGGACTTACGCAATCCGAGCTGGCGGCGAGGATTCACGTCTCACCTGAAACAGTCGCCGCCATCGAGAACGGCAGGCAGGACGCCACTTTGATAACGGCGCTCCGAATGTCCCACGCACTGCGAACTCAAGTGCCGAACATCTTTAGGGAGCAGCCTTTCCCTAAGCTGATCGGCTCCGATCGAGGCGAGAGCCGCACAGCTTAGGAGGTCACTATGCGCCGTCAGATCGTCAGCAAACTCCGGCGTGCAGCAAGCGCGCTACGGACGGCTATGCTTTTGGCGTGGCTTATCCTGCTGATCGCAGCTGGCGCGCTCATGCTGATCGTGGCTCTTATTGTCGCCACGCTGGCCCACGCTGCCTTTGGCTGGTGGGGCGTGGCCGTGGTCGCAGCTTTCGTGCTGGCGGCTATCTTCGGCAAAGATCCACCGACCGAACCAACCAGCCCGCGTCGCAAGCGCAAGGGCCTTCACCTGAATGACGATCCGAACCCATGGTATATGCAGTCGCAGTATCGCTTCGGATCGGGAAATAGCGCCGCCCATAACCGCTGGCACAAGTAGCCCGTGGCGCAGCCATTGAAGGGATTCTCAATGCGAACAATCGTAGTGACTAATGAGCGCGGTGGCATCGGCAAGACCACGCTTACCTGTCATATCGCGTGGCATCTGGCCGAGCAGGGCAAGCGTGTCGTGGTCCTTGACCTGGACAAGCAATGCCACAGTGCCGGAATGCTGAAAGCCGAGTTCGAGCAGATCGGGCCGGTTCAGTCGATACTCGACTTCGCCCCCGTCGAGGAACCTCCGGCGCTGGCTTGCTTCAAGAACACGAGGCAAGTGGTCGAACTGACGACTGACGGCCCGCAGCAGGGCCAGCACATCGCCGCCTATGTTCGCGCCATTCGTGCCGGCCTTGCCAAGCACTACGACTATTGCGTGATCGACACGGCCCCGGCTTGGGATGGCCGCAACCTTATGGCGCTGATCGCATCCGATTATGTCGCGGTGCCTTTAGACCCCGACAAAACCGCACGGCAATCGCTCAACGAGATTTCGCAAAGCATCAGCCTTGCCAATAAGGTTCGGGGGGAGGGCAACGAAACCCGCTTCGGGATCGTGTTCAATCGTGTGCAGACGACGAGTGAAGTGTCTAAAATGCTCATGGAGCGGATCGGGCAGGCGCTACCCGCCAATGTTGTCCCGCATACCATCCCGCACCGCGAGCATATGCGCGAGGCGGCCCTTCTCGAAATTCCCGTGTGGCGACTTGCCAAGGATACGCGCCGCAGCGCGCCGGTCCTGCGCGAAGTCGTCTCCTACATTGTCGATCAAGCTGAGAGGGAAGCCGCATGAGCAAGGCAGCTGTCAAACCGGCGAAGAAGAGCTTTGCCGACTTCGATATGGACGCGATGGATTTTTCGGCCGTCCCCGCGAATACCGAGTTCAAGGCAGCTGGGCGGTTTCAGCGCCTTCCGCTCGCTGACATTGATCCAGACCCCGCGCAGGTTCGCCGGGAGTTCGACCAGGCCGAGATTGATGCACTGGCCGCGACCATCAAGGACCGCGGCTTGCTGCAACCCATCGTCGTCGCGCCAACATCGAACGGCCGCTACATCATCCGATACGGCGAGCGGCGCTACCGCGCGTGCCGCCAGCTTGGTTTCGACCAGATCGACACCGTTCTGGATCAGGCCGACGCCGAACGCGATATTGGCCTCGACCAGTTTCTTGAGAACGAACAACGCCAAGCCCTAAGTCTGGCCGAGCGCGTCAGTTTCATCGCGAGCCGCGTCAGTGACACGCTTTCGACAAAGGATCTAGCCGCGCGCATCGCCAAGCCGCATTCGGAAGTGAAGCGCCTCTACTCGCTGCGCACCTTGCCCGAGGACATTCTTGCCGCGTTGAAGAATTGTTCTCCGCGCGCCGCCGTCGCCATCAAACACGCGATCGAGCTGGACGAGGAGGCCACGCGCAATTTCGTGGTCACGAATGAAAATCCGACAGCCGCCGCCTGCGAGCAGTTTCTTGCCACGCTCCAAGGCGGTCCCGATGAAGAGAGCGCTCAGGCCGGCGCCGCTAAACCGAATGACGATTCAGCGCTGCCCCAAGAATCGCGCGCGCCGGTGGCAGCTGCCACCAGTGCAGCAGATGAGCGTCGGGAGCGGCCCGAACTGGATGCCGGCGACGACGAGCGGGAAGGGGAGGGCGCTGCGCTTGCCGAGCGTTCCGATCACAAGCCGCGCACCCCCCGTCAGCCGAAAGAGGCCAACGACGCACCGGCCATCATCATTCAGGGCCGTCGCGGGATTGTTCTCAGCGGCCAGGTCACGGTTCGGTTCGACGGCGAGGCTGCGCCCCAAACCTTCGACTTCTGATAGCTTTTACCGTCCACGTTCACTCAGCATTGAGGCGGCGTGGAATTTTGAAGCGGTGGCAGTTGCCACCGCTTTTTGTTTGTGGGGTAGGTATCTACTTTATGGCAGGATAAGCCTTGCGGCGGCTAATGTTAACCGATACGCTCAATCCTATCGGATCGCGCTTCACGGTTGGGAGATACCTACCCCACATGGAAAAGACGCTGGGCTTCAAGATCGAGGCGGCCAAGCTCGCAAAGATCGACGCGCTCGCGCAGACGAGGGGAGGGCGCGGCCCCTTCATGCGTCAGCTGGTTGACGCGGTGCTCAGGCAGTCCGGGGCGGCCATCGAGGCCGCGCCTGTTGCCGACCGCGAGGCCGCTGGCGAGCACCGCCTTTATCTTCGGCCCACCGAAACCGAACTGGCCGTGATCCGCCATCGCGCAAAGGAGCGCCGCATGACCCCGGCGACCTGGGCGATGGCTCTTGTGCGGCGACACATCGGCATTGCCGCGCCTGTCGATCGCGAGTTGCGCGAAGAGCTGTTGAATTGCCGTCAGGCGTTACAGCGCATTGGCCGCAACGTGAATCAGATCGCCCGAGCGGCGAACAAGATGGCGCTGGCGGACAATGCAGCGGAGATCGCCGGCGAGCTGCATAAGGTCAACGACCTGCGCGCGGCGATCGGCGCGGCCGTCGAAGGTATCGGTGCAGCCACGAAGGCCGATCTTGTCTATTGGGAGGTGCCCGGTGAGCGACTTTGACAGCAGCTTTGAGGCGGGCCAGCTCGCCGCGCTGTTCAAACCAAAGCTGACCAGCGACCCGAACAGGCGCGGCGCCGACATGTTGCTGCGCTCGCTTAGTTCGAGGCGAGCAGGCCAGGGCGGGAGCACCCGGGCGCGGCTTGCTCGCATTGTCAGCCGTGCTCCGGAGGTCATGGTCAAGGTTACGGGCAGGCCGAAGGGCAAGAACCACGCGGCTGCGCATTTCGACTATATCGGCCGAAAAGGCGATGTGCCGCTTGAAACGCGCGATGGCGACATTCTGACTGACAAGGAAGATCGGGCGGCGCTGGCGCGCGATTGGGGCGATCCTGTCTATTGGCGTGACAATTCTACCGTAGCCGCCGTGAGCATGGTTTTTTCGATGCCGGCAGGCACAGACCCCGACAAGGTTCTTTCAGCGGTGCGCGAAGTCGCGCGGAGCGAGATCGGGCATGAGTGGGATTACGTCCTGGCGCTGCATACGGACACACCACGGCCTCACGTGCATGTGACGGTTGCAGCGCGCGGTGACACGGGGAAACGCTTCAACCCGCGACCTCAAACGCTGCATCATTACCGGGAGCGCTTTGCTGTCAACGGCGGAGCAAAAGTCGGCCATTCGGCGGCGTAAAACCAGGCCACGGTGTTACATGCCGGGGGGAGTGGCGTGAGGGCGTAGCCCGAAGGCCACTCCCCCCGGCATTGGCTTGATTTTCAGGGTCTGGTTTTGGCCTTTCGGGCCCGGCTGTGAGCGAGGCGATAGCTTTCGCCGTTCATCTCGAGGATGCTGACGTGATGGGTCAGACGATCGAGGAGCGCGCCTGTGAGGCGCTCGGATCCGAAGGTTTCAGTCCATTCGTCGAAGGGCAGGTTGCTGGTGATCAAGGTGGAGCCGCGCTCATAGCGCTGGGAGATCAGCTCGAACAACAGTTCGGCACCGGTCTTGGAGAGCGGTACGAAGCCCAGTTCGTCAATGATGAGCAGCTTGTATCCGGCCATCTGCTTCTGGAAGCGCAGGAGACGCCGCTCGTCGCGCGCCTCCATCATCTCGCTGACCAGCGCCGCCGCAGTGGTGAAGCCCACCGACAGTCCTTTCTGGCATGCTGCCAGCCCGAGCCCCAAAGCTACGTGCGTCTTGCCGGTGCCCGATGGCCCCAGAGCGATGGCGTTCTCACGCCGCTCGATCCACTCGCAGCGCGCCATCTCGAGCACCTGCATCTTGTTGAGCCTGGGGATAGCGGCGAAGTCGAAGCTGTCGAGGCTTTTGACGGCGGGGAAGCGCGCGGCCTTGATGCGCCGCTCGACCATACGACGCTCCCTGTCGATCATCTCCATCTCGACGAGACGGGCGAGGAAGCGGATATGATCGACGCCTTCAGCGGCACATTGCCGGGCGAGCTTGTGATGCTCTCGCAGGCACGTAGGCAGCTTGAGTGCCTTGAGATGGTGAGCGAGAAGAATCTCCGGTGCCTGATCGCTCATGCGGCCTCCTGCCTGTCGGACAGCAGGCTCATATAGGCTCTGGCAAAGGTCTTCTCGACCGTCGTGCGTGGCAGGAAGGGATAGACGTCCAGGTCCAGCCTGGGCGGCACGCGTTCGACCCGGCACAGGACCAGGTGCCTGACGGCATCGAAGCCGATGGCGCCAAGGTCGATGGCCTGTTCCACCGCCGCCTGGAGATCGGCGATGGTGAACGTTTCCAGCAGGCGCAGCACCTGTACATATTCGCGCCTGCCATGTTTGTGCATGCGCCCTTCCATCAACCGCTGGAGCGTCCCGAACGCTTCGGGCAGGTCCCAGCCCTGCAAAGGGGCCGCCTGGTCGAATGCGTTGATCTTCTGCTCAATCAGCGGGAGATAATGGAGCGGGTCGAAGATAACCTCCTCGCGGGCATGGCAACGCGGGTGACGGGCGATGACCTCGCTGCGGCATCCGATCACCACCGCATCGACATAGGCCCTGATCCAGACTTCCTGATGGCCCCAGGCCACCGGAACCGAATAATCGTTGGTCCTGTAGCGCACCAGGGATTGCGAGGAGACCCGCCCCCCGGTCTGATCGCAGGCCTCGAAGGGTGTAGCGGGCAGAGGCTGCATCGCCGCCAAATCGCGCTGCAAGCGCTCACCGATCGTCTCGCTCTCCCCGCGCACCTTGTCCTGCTGGCGCCTGCGGCATTGCTCCTCCAGCCACAGGTTGAACGCCTCCCAGGTCGGGAACTTCGGGATCGGCACCATGAAATTGCGGCGGCAGTAACCAACCAGCCCTTCCACATTGCCTTTCTCGTTCCCCTTGCCCGGGCGGGCATAGCGGTCGCGGATCACGTAATGCGACAGGAAAGCGCTGAACAGCGTGGCACGCTTGCGCGTGCCGTCTGGCAGGATCTTCGCCACCAGGCAGCGATCGTTGTCATAGACGATCGAGCGCGGCACCGCGCCGAAGAACGCGAAGGCATGGACATGTCCGTCCACCCAGGCCTCCGCCACCGCCGCCGGATAGGCTCGCACATAGCAGGCATCACTGTGCGGCAGATCGAGCGCGAAGAAGTAAGCCTTTTGCTCCACCCCGCCGATCTCCACCAGCGCTTCCCCGAAATCGGCCTGCGCATCTCCCGCCGGGTGCGCCAGCGGCACGAACATCTCCCGGCTGCGTTGCTCGCGCTCCCGGATGTAATCCTTGATGATCGTATAGCCGCCGGTAAAACCATGTTCGGTGCGCAAACGGTCGAATACCCGCTTCGCCGTATGGCGCTGCTTGCGCGGGACACCGCGATCCCCCTCAAGCCATCCATCGATGATCCCCACAAACCCGTCCAGCTTCGGGCGCTGCGGTGCAGACTGACGCCGGTAACCCGGCGGCGATGAAAACGACAGCATCTTGCGCACCGTATCGCGCGACACATTGAAACGCTTCGCCGCCGCCCGTTGGCTCATGCCATCCGCGCAAGCCAAACGGACCTGAAGATAAAGTTCCACGCTGTAGATCCCCACACCTCCCTGACTTGGCAGAAAGGCTTCAAGGTGGACGACTTTTACGCCGCCCGCAGCAGGACTATCCCGCCGCTAGCGTGGCCGAATATTGCTCCGCCGTTCTCAACCAAATCCCTTTCGCTTGATTCCGTAGAGCGGTAGCGGCGTGTAGCTCGACCCACCCCAAAAGACGCGGTTCCGGTTCGCCGCTTTGGTCCGGCCCCAAAGGAAGATCAGCCGGAATGCGTTCACGTCATGCCGCACGATGAGCCGCGCCATCGCATAAAGCGCGACGGCGGCCGCGCCGCCGTAGAGAGGATTGCCCGAACCAACCAACGTGATTGCGCCCGCCATGATGATGAGCGCGCCCGCCTCAATGGGAACACCCGCCCACAAAGCGGGGCGGGTGACGGCCAAGAACAGCGGGTCTTTTGTCATTTCTTCCTGACCGTCCATCCCCGATCACCCCGTAATCGTGTCGACGATCCACGGCGCGGAGAACACGATCACCACGCCAACTACGACCGTGACGAGCATCTGCACCGACGCGCGGCCGAGGAACCACAGAAGGCCAACGACGATGATCGCGATGATCGCCAGCGTGCGGAGCAAGCCGTTGCTCAGCAGGCCGAGAATGTTGTCGGCCAGGCCTTCAAAGTTTGCCTGCGCAAAAGCCGGCTCCGCTATGAGCAGGCTTGCCAGCAGCGACAGGGGCAGCGCGCGCGCCATGAGCGGCGAGGGCTTGAGACGCGCGAGCAGCGCGTCGAGCCGGGATTCAGCCTTGATCTTCCAGATACGAAACATTCGACAACTCCTATCTTCGCCTTACGAACCAATCCGCGCGTGTTGGGCGCGGCCGAAAACATCCCACGCAGGCGGTGCAGGCGGTGGAGCCGCCTCCATGTTCTCCGCTGCGATTTCCGCCAGCTCCACCGGCACACGACCGGCGCCAGTGTCGCTCACGGCGGCGCTGGCGGGCTGATCGCCCACGATGACAGTCGGGATTGCGGTCGCAGGCCGACCGCTGACGCGGCGACCTGCATTCTCCACGCGGGCGACATAGCCGTTGCGGAAACCTCTCGATTGAGAGCCTGTGTTATACATGCTGAGTGCGACCCGAAGGGCCTCTTGCGGGGTGCGACCCGTCTTGGCCGAACGGAAATTGGACAGGAGCACACGGCCTGCCGCTTCGACATTGGCGCACTGCTTGAAAACAGTGTCCCACGTCAGGCCGAGCCAGCCCATGTTGCGTGAATTGATTTGGCCGAGGCCGAGATCCACGCTGTAGCCGCGCGCAACATAAGAGCGCGCGGTTGCGATAGCCTCCGCCTCATTGCGCGGACGGCGCGGCTGACTGGCCACGCCGTTGACGTTGATCGCAAAAACATAGTTGGAAGATTCCGCATCCACGATCGCGGCGATCGTATGCGGCGCTACCGCTGGGGCGCATTGCGCCGCCAGCGAAAGAACGGCTCCGGTTTCGAGGAACACGTTCCCGCTCCCGGTCAGTTGCGCGGCTGATAGTAGGTCTGTTGCCGCCCGTCAGTCCAAGTGACCGTCAAGCGACCAGGCCTCCCATCATCCGGCTTCTTGTATTTTGTCTTGGCGATACCCCCGCCCGTGCATGTCGGGAAGCTGCCGCCGAGAGCCAGCACCCGCCACAGTTTCGTTATCGGTGGAACACAGGCTGGATATTGCGTCGGACCACCCGGGTTGGAGATGCACAGAACAACCTCACATGCCCAAGTATTATCCGACGCTACAGCGGGGGTCGATTGCACCGCAGCCCCCACCAAGGCGGCCGCGAGCGCGAAATTAAAAGCTTTCATCGCTTTCTCCCTCGTCATCGAGATTTATGCACATATCACGATGAGGGGGAAAGGGAAGCCTAAAACGCCAATTTGTTGCTGCATTGTTTGTCGGGGACCAATCGGATATGGTCATCCTCATATCCGTAATCGAGCACGACATGCCGCACGGCACTTGACAGTCGCTTGTATGTTTTAAGCGTCGGTTGCTCGAATAGGCAGACATTCAGCCACTTATCGCCATGCCACGATACTTTAACGTTGATGATCCATTCACTCGACGGCAACTGCGCAATCTCGACCGCTTGGATCATTCCCCCAGCGGGGCGGCGGGTGGTTAGTTCGCGTTCCAGGATCGGATCATACTGCCAATCGTCGCTATGCGGCATCGTGATTTATTCCCTTTTACCGATAAGGATATGTCTATCCTCGCTTTGACGGCGAGGGCAACCCGGCTTGTCCTCTCTTGCCGTGCAACCACATTACAGCCATTAAGCGTGTCAACACGCTTATTCCGGCACCACATCAACCTCTTGTGTTTTAGACCTATGGCTCGCCCGAAAAGACAGGAAGACCCCCTTCTCCCGGTTCCCTTGCCCCGGCGTCGGCCGAGCCGCGCGAACACGCGCAATCTCGCAGCGTCGGTGAAACCCGAGCTGGCGGCAGAGATCAAAAACCTTGCTGAGCGCGAACAAACGTCCGTTGCCGCCCTGGTCGAAGAGGCGACGATTAATCTCTTGAAAGCACGCGGGATCGAATATCCCGACTATCTGCGCCACTACCGCAAGTTGGCGTGACGAGCGCGTTATAGGCCCAGTCGGCCCGAAGCTGCGATTTTGGCCAGGTTGAAGAACGAACACTGAACGCTTGATTGATTCTACCAGGACCGTTGCTGACCACCGACCTCGTAGATATCGGCTTCCATGGAGCAATTGTAGCTCTCTGCGATGTTGAACATCTCGGAGAGGAGGCTTTGGATTTCCTCATCAAGGGAAATGCCATCCGGATCGGGGTCATAGGCGACGGTCAGTTTGTAATCACAATTGCCGTTTTTTACCATGGCGTAGTCGCGTTCCAGCATCGCCTCAATCCGCTCCCGAGCGGGTTTTCTACCTCTTCCACGCTTGTTGAAGTTCTCGATAATCAGATGCAGGGCGATGCTGGCAGTGGGCGGCTTTTCCGGCAGTTTGGTCTGTGACGGAATAATGTCGAGCGCCCGATAGACGGTCATTCGTGAGACCTTCAGGTCGCGGGCAACGCGGGCCTTGCTGGCGCCGGCGGCAAGGCGACGGCGGATTTCATCGTCATCGACGTTCTTCTTCCGGCCTTTGTAAACGCCTTCGGCGCGCGCCGCTTCGATCCCGGCGCGCTGACGATCCTTGATGAACTTCAGCTCCATATCGGCGACCATGCCGAGTATGGTGATGACCATTCGCCCCATGTCGCCCGCCGTCGTCACCTCTGGCTCAAGGATGCGCAGCGAAGCTCCCTTTTCATCAAGCTCATGCACCAGGTTCAGGACATCGCGCGTGGAGCGGCCGAGCCGGTCGAGCCGCAGCACGACCAGCTCGTCGCCGGTGTGCATAAACTGCATGATCGTTTCCAGTTCCGTGCGCCCGCTCCGCGAGGCCCCCGATCCGGTCTCGGAACGGATAATTTCGCAACCTGCATTCTTGAGGCGGCCAATCTGGATATCCAGATCCTGGTCCGTGGTGCTGACGCGGGCATATCCGATACGAGCCAAGTGCAAAATCCGTCACATTAGGGTGGCTCTTGCAGTGTATCGTCACATTGAGCGCAAACCCACCCTTTTGTGACAGACGAATGGTGTCACTCGGCCCTATCACTCTGGGGTGTACCCAAATGTTATAGGCCGATCAGCCGCC